>CAYOLS010000247.1:0-4495 GCA_964404845.1 uncultured Ferruginibacter sp.
GTGCCTACATTTACAGTATCAACATCTGTTATGATCAGGGTCGCTGCATTATACATCTATCCCATAAAATCGTTGGGCGGAATTGAACTCAGCTCATCAAACATCACTCAACGGGGTTTGCAATATGACCGCCGCTGGATGCTGGTGGATGAAAAAAATGAATTCCTCACACAACGAACCTATCCGCAAATGACATTACTGAAAACAGCCATTGACGGGGATTCGATATTGATCCATCATTTAGAAGACCCGGCGGATATACTAAAACTTCCTTTGCATCCGCCTTTAAAAGAAATAATAACCGTAAAAGTATGGGACGACCATTGTGACGCACAATATGCCAGGGAGGAAGCAGATGCATGGTTCTCTAAAAAATTAGGCATTACCTGCAAGGCAGTATTTATGCCCGATTCCAGCAAAAGAAAATTAGATCCTGGTTATGCGGTAAGCAATGAAGACATTACCGGCTTTGCCGACGGCTATCCCATTCTTGCCATCAGCCAGGCATCTTTGGATGATCTCAACAGCAGGTTGAGCGAACCGGTTCCGATGGACCGCTTTCGCCCCAATATGGTGATCGAAGCATCGGAAGCGTATGCAGAAGATGGAATGAAAGAATTTACCATCAACGGTACCAGCTTTTATGGTGTAAAACTCTGCGGCCGTTGTGTTATCACAACCACCAACCAGCAAACAGGAGAAAGAGGAAAAGAGCCATTAAAAACGCTGACCACCTACCGGACTATTAACAATAAAGTTTGTTTTGGGCAAAATGTTATTCCTTCCGGCAGCGGCAAAATTGCAGTAGGCGATCCCATTGAAGTGATCAGCATTTAATAGTCCCGTATCTTATTTCAAATGGTTCCAGCCCTGTGCGATCAGCTCATGTTTATTACCGCCACGGGTAATGAGGTGCTTGCCTTCCGCCGCATCGGTGATATAACCAATGATACTGATGGAAGGATTCGTCTTTATTTTTTCATAATCCGCCTGGCTTACGGTAAACAACAGTTCATAATCTTCACCGCCGCTCAAAGCACAGGCTGTGGGATCTAATTGCAGTTTGTAAGCAAATTCCTTTGCTTCATCGTTCAGCGGGAATTTATCTTCATACAATACACAGCCTACTTCGCTTTGCTTGCAGATGTGCATGATATCGCTGCTCAGGCCATCGCTCAGGTCCATCATGCTTGTTGGTTTTATTTCTGCTTCGGCAAAGTATTCAATGATATCTTTTCTCGCTTCCGGTTTTAATATTCTTCCAACGATATAAGCCTGTCCCTCCAGGTCAGGCTGGGCGCCGGTTTCCTCGAATATTTTTTTCTCTCTTTCCAGCAATGTCAACCCCAAAAAAGCACCTCCCAATTCTCCGCTCACGCAGATAAGATCTCCGCTTTTGGCACCGCTTCTTTTTACATAACTATCGGGCGCTACTTCGCCGATGGCGGTAACGCTTATTACAAATCCTTTTTTAGATGTGCTGGTATCACCACCCACGAGGTCCACGTTGTATTGTTCGCAGGCAGCATACACGCCCGCATAAAATTCATCCAGCGCTTCCAGGCTGAAACGGTTGCTGAAGCCGATGCTCAGCACGATCTGGGTTGGCGTGGCATTCATAGCATAAATATCACTCAGGTTCACCACCACGGATTTGTAGCCCAGGTGTTTTAACGGCGTATAGCTCAGGTCGAAATGAATACCTTCCAATAATAGGTCTGTAGATATCACGGTCTGCCTGCCGAAATTGTCTATCACAGCTCCGTCATCGCCCGCCGATAAAACGGTGGAACTGTTACGGGTATCATTTTCTCTTAGTAAATGCTCTATTAATCCAAACTCCCCGAGAGAGTTGATCTCTGTACGATTTTCCATGCCTGCAAGTTACGGAGAAATGAGCAGGACGGGTAGCGGATCGGGGTGCTTCTGTAATCGAAAAATGCTATCGACTCCTAAGACCAATGTTAATATTGTGACATCGGCACAACCTGTTTTTAGAAAGATACCATCGGTTGATGCCAGCTCCGTAGGAGCTGCCTGATAGGTAACTCCGTAGGAGTTTAGCGCCCCATTGTGGTGAGGTATAAACAGGGTGCTCCTACGGAGCATTTAAGATCGGCACTCGCTTTTTAAGCGGGCGAATGTTATGATTGCGTACAAAATATAATACCGGCTCTCCTGTGTATATCTTCTTATTTTTGTATCTGTAGTACCGATACCCTATTCTCCAATAAAAACTGATTGCATGAAGAAAAAAATCGTAACCGCCCTGGCCTTTGTATTAATTATTGTAAAGCTTTCAGGGCAGCCCCCTGTTATTTCTTCCTTGTCGCCACAGGCGGCTCCCGCAGGAACTTCTGTTACCATACAGGGAAACAATTTCAGCAGCACAGCGGAAAACAATATCGTTTATTTTGGAACGGTGCGGGCCGTGGTTAACAGCGCCAATACAACTACGCTTAGCGTAACAGTACCTGCAGGATCGATCTATGAACCGGTAACCGTAAAAGTAGATACACTCACTGCATTCAGCATTTTACCTTTTACCACTTCGTATGGCAACAATCTCCAGCTTCGCAATAATTCTTTTGAAGATCTCAGGATGGTAACTGCAGCAAGACAACCCTGCATGGCAGACTTTGACAATGATGGCAGGATCGATATGGCGAGCATCATCAACAACAATAAAATAACGATCTACAGGAATACAGATAGTGCTGGCTATCCTGTATTTGGAACCGGCACAACGTATAACACAACCACTTCGCCGGTGCAAATAATTGCAGCAGATTTTAATGCTGATGGCAAGCTGGACCTGGCTGTGGCAGGAACTACCAGTGCTTCGGTGTGGCTATATAGCAATATTAGTACTGCAGGCAATATTGCATTTGCGGCGCCAACCTATTATCTCACATCAAGCGACAATTATCCTTATACACTGGATGCAAATGATATTGATGGCGATGGTGAAACCGATCTCATCATCAGCTACGCCCACCAGGGAACCTGTTTCTCTGTTGCCCGCAACAACAGTACCGGCGGCAATATCAGCTTTGCTGCAAGAGTAAACTATGCATTCGGTACAGTGCCCGGCGGATCTGGAAATGTAGGCGATGCTAACAAAATTTATGTAGCAGATATTGATGGAGACGGAAAGCCGGATGTTACCTCCCTGAGCCGCTTTTTCCCACCGTTTTTAATTTACAGGAATACAAGCATTCCGGGTACCATCAGCTTTGCAGCGAAAGTAGCGATCACTTCCAACAGGAATATTACCATTGGTAATGGTTTCTTTGATATGAAACTGGCAGATGTAGACGGCGACAATAAGCCGGATATTGTTTATGCATCTTCCGATTCTTCTTATTTATCTGTTTATAGGAATACATCAACCGTTGGAAATATTTCTTACACTTCGAAAATAAATTTCCCCGGTCCTTACTTCCCTGTATATACTGCAGCCAACGATGTGAATGGCGATGGAAAGCCCGATATGATGCTGCTTGCGCAGGATTCAGTATATGTTTACCAGAATAGCAGCACAGCCGGTAATATTTCTTTTATACCATACAGGCCAATGCCCGGTAGCTATACAGCACAGGACATTGCATCTGCAGATATGGATGCAGATGGGAAAGCAGATATTATCATCAGCGGCACCGATGTAAACAATAACAATACGAACAAGACATGGATAATACGAAACAGGATAGATGAAGCTGCGCCACATACACTTTGTACCATTTCCGACAGTACCGTGCTGGAAGCAGGTGTTTCGGGAACTAATTATCAATGGCAATTAGATACAGGAAGTGGCTTTACGAATGTAACAGATGATGTAAATCACACAGGCAGTAATGCTTACGAGCTTGTGCTCCATTATCCGCCCTCTTCCTGGACAGGATACAAATACCGTTGTGTTGTAGATGGAGTAAATGCTTCTGCTCAAAGCCTGAAATTCATTGCGATCTGGACCGGCAACTTTAATAACCAATGGGAAAATCCTTTGAACTGGAAATGCCAGCAGCTTCCTGATCTGAATACAGATGTGATAATAAATAACGGCAACATCATCATTAATGCCAACACGCAGGTAAGAAGCATTACTGTTGCAGCAGGCTCCGGTGTTACCGTGAGGCCGGGAATAGTGTTGGCTGTAACTAACTGATGGTAAACTTTGCGTGCGTTGCGAAACCCTTACCGCAAAGGTCACAAAGAAAAGAAAACGCAAAGAACGCTAAGTAAAATTAAAAGAGACTATATATTGCCTCCGTTAACAACAGCCCTCAACTCTTCATGTATCTTACCATTGGTAGCCAATACATGCGGTTGGTAGACAGAGAAAGGATTGCCTTCAAAATCGGTGACTTTACCGCCGGCTTCTTCCACAATTAAAAAACCTGCGGCACTGTCCCAGGCCTGCAGTTTGTGTTCGTAAAATCCATCGAACCTGCCGGCTGCTACCCAGCAAAGATCAATAGCTGCGCTACCCAAC
>CAYOLS010000248.1:0-4494 GCA_964404845.1 uncultured Ferruginibacter sp.
CAAAGAATAAGAAATAAGGAATATGAAATAAGAAACTATAAAATACAATTACAGTTTTATTTCAAGATAAATAGGACAGTGATCGCTATGCTTTACATCGGGATATATTTCTGCATCTACCAATTGATTGCGCAAAGCTTCTGTCACCGTAATGTAATCAATGCGCCAGCCTTTGTTATTCAGCCGCACACTCGGAAAGCGTTGACTCCACCAGCTGTAACGGTGTGGCTCGGGATGGAATACACGGAAAGTATCGATCCAGCCGCTGTTTAAAAATTTCGTCAACCATTCTTTTTCTTCCGGTAAAAAGCCGGATGATTTTTTATTTCCCTTCGGATCATGAATATCAATATCGTTGTGGGCAATATTATAATCACCACAAAGGATCAGTTTTGGATTGTTCTTTTTTACTTCGTCAAGATAAGCCTGCATCTCATCCAGCCACTGGTATTTATAGGTTTGTCTTTCGTCGCCGGAAGTGCCGGAAGGGAAATAAGCATTGATCAGCTTTGTATCACCAAACTGCAATTCTATTACCCGGCCTTCAAAGTCGCTCATCTCATGACCGGTACCCACCTTCACTGAATCTGGTTTTATTTTAGTGAATACGGCTACCCCGCTGTATCCCTTTTTTTGAGCGCTGAACCAATGATGGTGAAAGCCTGCATCTTCCAATGCTTTCATATCAACATCGCCGGATGTTGCCTTGGTTTCCTGCAGGCAGATAACATCTGCGGGATCGGTAGCCAGCCATTCAATAAAACCTTTTTTGATGGCAGCCCTGATGCCATTAACATTGTAAGAAATGATGCGCATGAAAATATTTTTATATTATTGTAAAAATAACAAACCATCATGGAATACAAACAAACTAATGAAACCAACGAGCCAAAACAGGAAAGCATTTTTACAGAAAATGAATTTTCGATGGAAGGGTATGACAAACATATCCGCCAGGCGAGAAATGCTATCTTTTGGGTTGCCGGTATTTTGCTGTTGAACCTTGTTATATTGATCGCCACCCTTCCTGAGAGTTACGAGTATGTATGGCTCGATATTGCAATTTGGGGAGTATTTATCCTCGGGTTTGTTTTCCTCGGTTTTTATTGCAAGAATAAACCTTACTACGCCATTATCGGTGCATTGGTATTATACGGGCTGTTCATTCTTTTGAATGCCTATATTGACGTTAGCACTATTTACAAAGGAATTATTTTTAAAGTGATCGTCATTGTATTCCTTATTAAAGGGCTGAAGGATGCAAAGGAAGCGCAGGAGATGAGAAAGAATTTTGCACAGTAAACAGCAGCTGGTAAGCTATGCCTGGAACACCGGTTGATGATATCCGAAGCTTTGAAGATTTTTATGAAGCAAAAATTGCTTCTTTAGTCAATGATTATATAAAGAAAAGCAGGTCGTCCAATAAAACAGGACTTCTTGCTTTTCTTTTGTTATTTGCTGCAATTGCTGTTTTTGTAGCGTATTGTTATTTTGATGGTTTCGAAGCGGGTATAATTATAGCCATTGCACTGTTTATATCTTTTGTTGTCTCTGTTCGCAGCTATATACAAAGCGAGCAGGCTTTTACGGATAACTTTAAGATGGAAGTGGTAAAAGAGATCGCTGAATACCTGATCCCCGGTATACAGTATGAACCTATGCGGTATCTCAACTCTAAATTGTACAAAGCAAGCAGCTTATACAGGAGAAGGGTCTCACACACCAATGGGAACGATCTTATGGAAGGTACTTACAAGAATGTACCCTTCCAGGTCTCTGAATTAACGACGAAGTTTGAAAATGGCGAAGACGTGGGAGTAGTGATTTTTAAGGGAATATTTTTTGTAGCAGAAACAGGCCGTATACAGGGCGGCACTTATATCTGGCCCAGGAACGATGTGCAATTACCTGTAAGCATAGCGGAAGAGCATTACCGGATGTACCCAATGCCACCCGTTTATAAAGTGCATACAGAAGACCCGGTCTTTAATAAATATTTTTCGGTGTACAGCAGTTACCCGGCGGAAGCGCAACTTATTCTTTCCGGCGACATGACGCAAAGAATAGTAGCGCTGAAAAAACAGCTGAAGAAAAGCATACGTTTTTCTTTTGTAGCAGGACGTTTCTATGCCGCTGTTGAGAATGATGAAGATATGATGGAGCCAATTTCTGATCTTAGAGACAAGGAAGCCATTAAAGAGATATTTTTTACCATTCTTTTATACCCGGCCCTTATCAACCAGCTTAAATTATATGAGTATATTTAAGGGTGTCTACCAATAAGGATCATAATAACCCTTTCAGCATTCGCCTGTTTGAAGCGCAGGGCCACGAAGAACAGATACAAACCGATTTCGAGAAATTTTATACAACCAACCTCCAGCCATTTCTTGCCAGGTTAGAGGCAGAAGCAAAGGCGTATAAGAACTGGAAACATTTTACTATTGGCAGTGCAGCGCTTGCTATTTTATTTTTGTTGCTCTACCAGTTCTTTAAAGTACAAACGGGTGTTGTGATCGGTCTTCTATTGCTGCTGATCACTGCCATCGGTGTTTATTTCACAACCAAAAAGAACGAAGAGTTTATTGATGATTTTAAAGAACAGGTCATCAGCCGCATCATTCATCATATTAGCCCTAAGGCAGTTTACAAACCCATGCAATACCTTTCTAAAAAAGAATACAGGCTAAGCGGGTTGTACCGCCGCCGCTTTACAGATTACGATGGCGATGATTACTGGAAAGCCAGCTACAGGGGTGTAGATTTTCATTGTTCGGAACTAATGGTGCGGTACGAGGATTCCACAACTGCTACTACCATTTTTAAAGGCCTGTTCATTGCCGCCGGCATCAGCGGGTATTACAATAATGGTACTTATATATGGACAAAAGGTGCTTCGCAATTACCCGCAAGTATGGCGGATGAAAACTACCGGATGTATGCACTGCCGGATATTGAAAAATATTATGCGTTGACAGAATCATTCAAAAATTATTTTTCTGTGTATAGCAGTAATTTTTCAGAAACACAGCAAATACTCACGCCGGCATTACAGCAAAAAATGATACAGCTAAAAGAAAGAACAGGAAGAGATATTGTTTTTTCTTTTGTAGCAGGAAAATGTTTTATCGCCGTGCCGGTGGAGGAAGACCTGCTGGAACCTACGGCCACTCGCCTGCAGGATAAGGAATCCTATAAAAAATACTTCTTTACTTTTTTGCTGGTGTTCAATATTGTGCAGGAGCTGGAACTCAACAGGTTGCAATAGTCATTATTGTTTTTTATTTCCTTTTACAATTTCCAGTAATAATTCCGGTTCATTGGTGGTGATGAAATTAAAGCCTTCTTTAAGCAACCATTTCATCTCTTCTTTTTTATTTACCGTCCAGGCATTGAGCGCTATCTTATTGTCTTTTGCTTCTTTTATCCACCCGGGATTTTTTGTAAAAACGCTGTAATGATAATCGGCGCCGTTGATGCCGTCTTTGCGGAGTTGCACAGGAGCAATATCGCCATTGAGGTACTGTACGGGCGCTTTGGGTTCCAGCTCGTGCACCCGTTTGCAAACATCGTAATCGAAGCTGATGTACACCACCATCTTTTGTATCCTGAAATAACGGACCAATGCAATTACTTTATCTGTAACAGCGATCGCTCTTTGTTTGCTGATACCGGAAGGCTTTATTTCAAATACGAGCCTTGTGGTAGCATTGCCTATCACGCCAGCTTTGATGTATTCAGCCAGCGTAGGTAACTTTTCACCATTGGATAAAGGTGTTTTGATAAGCTCAGCATAGCTGGTCTTTTCAATATCCAGCTTATTGTAGTGAGGGTCGTGGTTGATGACAAGGGAATCGTCGGCAGTCATCCTGATATCAAATTCTGATCCTGTGCAACCTAACCGGATGGCTTCTTTCAAAGAGGCGATCGAATTTTCAGGTAGATTATTTTTTTTGAAAGCACCACGGTGGGCAACTACCGGGTTGTCAGCAACTTTGAAGTGCCTGGTAACTACACAGGAAGAGACCAGGAATGGAAGAAGGAGTAAACAATATTTTTTCACGGTCTGCTTTTTTGAGGTTGCTGTAAAAGTACAATATTAAATTAGCACTGTCAGACGGAGGCCGTGTCTGACCAACCAACAAATGATCAACAAAAAATGCTCTCAAAAAGAGAGCATTCAAAATATTATTCCAAAATAGGTCTTAACCACCTCGTCATTTCGGCTTCGCTCAATCCTTTGCGCTTTACATAATCATCCAGCTGGTCTTTTTCTATTTTACCCACGCCAAAATATTTACTATCCGGGTTGGCAAAATACCAGCCGCAAACAGAAGAGGCGGGGAACATCGCCAGCGATTCTGTCAGGTGAATGCCGGTAGCTTCTTCTCCGCCTAACAATTCAAATAATTTATATTTCTCTGTATGATCCGGGCATGCAGGATAACCCGGCGCCGGACGAATACCCTGGTATTCTTCTTTAATAAGTTGTTC
>CAYOLS010000249.1:0-4483 GCA_964404845.1 uncultured Ferruginibacter sp.
ATTTGTTAGCAACGTAGCTTATCCACAAGGCTGCAACTATTGTTAATAAAGGATATAAGTTTAGAAAATAAAAAGTTTGCCGTTGTTAAATCCAATATTTTCCTTCAACTTTGCTCCCATCACACTCAAATACAATTTCACTACATAAAAATGGGAATTTTCAACTTTTTCACACAGGAAATCGCAATAGACCTGGGAACCGCCAATACCCTCATTATTCATAACGACGAGGTAGTTGTAAACGAACCTTCCATCGTTGCACTTGACAGGAACAATCCGAAGAATTTACTTGCAGTGGGCAAAAAAGCATTGATGATGCACGAAAAGACCCACGAAAGCATCCGTACGGTTCGTCCGCTCAGGGACGGTGTGATCGCAGATTTTAATGCTGCCGAGCTCATGATCAGGGAGCTGATCAAGCTGGTATATCCTAAAAAACCATTGTTTGCACCAAGCTGGAGAATGATGATCTGTATTCCAAGCAGCATCACCGAGGTAGAAAAACGTGCGGTTAGGGATAGTGCTGAACAGGCCGGCGCCAAAGAAGTTTATTTAATTCACGAGCCAATGGCTGCCGCACTCGGTATCGGTATCGATGTGGAAGAGCCGGTTGGTAACATGATCATTGATATAGGTGGTGGTACAACAGGCATCACCGTTATTGCACTCGCAGGTATCGTTTGCGACCAAAGCATCCGTATTGCCGGTGATGAATTTACAGCCGACATTATGGAAGCGCTCCGCCGCTACCACAGTCTCCTGATCGGAGAGCGTACTGCCGAACAAATTAAGATCCAGGTAGGTGCTGCCATGAAAGACCTCGACAGCCCGCCGGATGATATTCCTGTAAACGGCCGTGACCTTGTGACGGGTATACCTAAACAGGTAATGGTAAGCTACCAGGAAATTGCCGAAGCGCTGGATAAGAGCATTTTCAAAATTGAAGAAGCCATTTTAAAAGCCCTGGAAACCACACCGCCAGAGCTGGCTGCAGATATCTACCGCCGCGGTCTTTACATTACCGGTGGTGGTGCATTGCTGCGTGGCTTGGACAAACGCCTGGCCGCCAAGATCAAACTGCCGGTACACGTTGCAGATGATCCGCTGAAGAGCGTGGTAAGAGGAACCGGTATCGCCCTGAAGAACTACGACCGCTTCCCTTTTGTAATGAGATAATCATTTTAAACTCTAAATACAAAATTCTAAATTCTAAAATGAGAACTGAACTTTTAGAATTTAGAATTTTTGATATTAAATATTTCAGCCCCTGTGCGTAATATTTTTCTGTTCATTCGCCGCTATTTTAACTTCCTGGTATTTATCATACTCCAGGTATTCTGTATCTCCCTCATCGTACAATACAGCAGGTATCACCATGCCATGTTTGGCAATGCCGCCAACAAGATAACCGGTAAGGTAAATACACAGTACGATAAAATAGAATACTACTTCCGCCTCAAAAAAACAAATGATTCACTGGTGAAAGCCAATGAGCGCCTGTATAATATGCTGGCGCAGAATTATGACATACCCGATAGCATCGCTACCCGGCAGGTAGTGGATTCCATCAGGATAGATTCCATACTTCAGTTCAGGAAGTTCACTTATATGCAGGCCAAAGTAGTGTCCAATTCTGTAACATCGCAGAACAATTACCTGGTGCTGCACAGTCCTTCCGTAGCAAAAATGCGGGTGAATATGGGTGTGGTTGATCCCAACAATGCGGTGGTAGGTGTTATTACAGAAGTAAGCGGCAACTACGCCGTGGTGATGAGCTTACTGCATAAGGACAGCAAGCTCAGCGGTAAATTGTACAAGACCGGCGAAACAGGTACCATTACATGGGATGGAAAAAATCCAAACATCATTACCCTTTCCGGCATATCAAAAGGTGTAAAGCTCGCCAAAGGCGATTCAGTGATCACCAGCGGTTTCAGCGCCATTTACCCCAAAGGATTGCTGCTTGGCAGGATCGATGAAATCTACCAGGAGCAAGGCACCAGCAATTTCCGCATTGCCGTTCGCACCGGTGCCAACTTTCACAACCTGGAATATGCTTACGCTATCGACAATTCGCAGCAGCAGGAAATTGACAGGCTTTTGGAAAACACTAAAAACAAAAACAAGTAGCATTGAGCAGCCTGGTTAAAAATATCATCCGTTTTGTTTTATTTATACTGGTACAGGTATTTGTGCTGGATAAAATAGAATTGCACCAGATGGTAACGCCCTATATCTATTTTCTTTTTATACTCTGGCTGCCTTTTCGCATACAACGTACCTGGCTTATGCTCATCGGCTTTTTGTTGGGCTTTACCCTCGACAGTTTTCACCACCAGCCCGGCTTCCATGCCGCCGCCTGCGTGCTCATTGCATACATAAGGCCCTTTGTGATCAATATTCTTATTCCGCAGGAAGGGTCAGACGCCAACTATGAAGAGCCTTCCATTACCAGCATGGGCGGGCTTTTGCCTTACACCATCTATGCCGGCCTCTTCTCTTTTCTTCACAATGCCTGGCTGTTCCTGCTCGAAGCATGGCAGTTCGGCAACATCTGGTATTTCCTCGTAAAAACATTGTTGTGTACTGCAGTTTCTTTGCTGCTCATCATTATCACCGACCTGATATTTAACCGCAAGCAGAAATTCAGAACCAACACTGTATAAAAAATAACTTTTTATGCGTTATAAAGTATGCAACTTTGTAATGCTACAATCAAATAAATCCTGCAGGATAAGCTATGTCTGTATTTAACCAGTCAAGAAAAAATGTGATCAGGCTGATATTCGTCGCCATGTTCCTTATCATTATTGCACGCTTATTTTCCCTGCAGGTCATTTCTTCCAAGTACAGGATAATGGCAGATGACCAGGGTATTTTCCGTAAAGTGATCTATCCCGATCGTGGTCTCGTATTCGACAGGCATAAAAAAGCCATCCTGCAAAACGCTACTATTTACGACCTGATGGTAACGCCCAATAAATTAAAGGGTGTAGATACAGCAGGCATCTGCGGCATTTTAAATCTTACCAAAGAGCAGTTCAATAAAAAAGTAGTGGAAGTGATCATCAAGAACGGCAGAACCCGCCCTTCTATTTTTGAACCCTTGCTCAATGAAGATAAAATGGCCATGCTCAATGAAAGCATGTACAAATTCGCACCGGGGTTTTATTTGCAGGAACGCTCCGTTCGCAGTTATCCCTACGATGCAGCTGCCAATGTGTTGGGATACACCGCAGAAGTAGATACCAATTTTTTAAAAAAATATCCTGAAGATGGTTATGTAGCCGGCGACTATGCAGGCATGACAGGCATTGAACGTACGTATGAAAAAGTGCTGATGGGCGAGCGGGGTATTGAATACTGGAAGAGAGATAACAAGAACAGGCTGACAGAAAAAATGGAAAGCGGTAAATACGATACCACTGCTATTGCCGGGCAGAACCTGCATACTTCCATTGATATAGAATTGCAATTGCTGGGTGAAAAGCTGATGCAGAACAAACTCGGCTCCATTGTGGCGATCGATCCTAAAACGGGCGGCATCCTTGCTATGGTGAGCGCACCAACTTACAAACCACAATATCTTACCGGTAATGAAAGAAGAAAACACTTTTCGGAATTATTTTTAAATCCTGCGCTGCCTTTGCTTAACAGGACGGTGAGTGCAACTTATTCGCCCGGTTCTACTTTTAAAACATTGCAGGCACTTGTAGGGCTGCACGAAGGTGTGATCGATACAAAATTCAGCGTATCCTGCAGTGGTGCGTTCTATGGTTGCGGAAGCGGCAGGCCTATGCGCTGCCTCGATTATGGCACATTTGATATGTTGCACGCCATCACGCTTTCGGATAATACCTACTTCGCTACGGTGATGCAGAAAGTGATCAACAACCCGAAGTATCCCAATATCGACAGCAGCCTCAGTGCCTGGAACAATTATATGTATGCATTCGGTTTGGGCAAAAAACTGGGAGTGGATGTACCTTCAGAGAAAACAGGCATGATCCCTACGCCAAAATATTACAACAAAGCTTTCGGTGTGGGTAAATGGAATTATTGCAGCTTCCGTTCTGTGAGTATCGGCCAGGGAGAGGTGACCACTACGCCTTTGCAGGTGGCTAATGAAATGGCGTATATCGCCAACAAAGGATGGTTCATTACACCGCACGTGGTAGATTCCATTGAAGGCGGCGATAAGTTCGGCATACTGAAACAATACAGGCAAAGGCATAATGCCATCGACATTCCCGACAGTATTTTTGAAGTAGTACATGAAGGCATGCAGGCCGTAATTGACAGGGGTACCGGTGCCGGCGCCCGTGTGCCTGGCATTGCGGTGTGTGGTAAAACAGGTACGGTAGAAAACTATTTCAGGGGAGTGAAACAGCCGAACCACTCTTTCTTCTGTGCGTTTGCGCCGAGAGATAATCCTAAGATCGCTATCATGTGCGTGGTAGAGAACAGCGGCCGCTTTGGTGGT
>CAYOLS010000250.1:0-4474 GCA_964404845.1 uncultured Ferruginibacter sp.
GAACCATCTGCATTGTACACGGTGTAGAAAGGAAGCGCACTACTCATGGCTTCACCAATACCACCATCCCATGCTGCAGGTACTCTTTTATTAACACCACGGTTGTAGCCAGATGTTAAGCTAACTTTTAAGTTACGTAAAATATTATAATCCACGTTCAGGCGGGCAGCCAGTCTTTCATAGCTGTTGGTCCTGATATAACCTTCGTTGTTGCCATACGTAAGGTTGGCAAATGTTTTCAGTTTTTTGGTACCCTGCGTCATGCTCAGGTTATTCTCATTGATGATACCTGTTTGCGTAAGCATATCCCACCAATCGGTGTTATTTTGCGAAGCAGTTGCAAAAGTATACCCACCCGGCAGCAGGGCTTCGCCTGTATTGCCATCGTTGGTCCATGCTTCCTGCCTTAACTGCAGCCATTTGTCTGTATCAACAAATTTTTGCCTTTTGGCATAAGTAGCAATACCTACCCTTGTATTAAAATTAAAAGTTGGTTTGCCTGATTTGCCTCTTTTGGTAGTGATCAGTATCACACCATTGGCACCTCTTGAACCATAGATACCTGTTGCACCTGCATCTTTCAGGATCTCTACAGATTCAATATCTGCCGGGTTCAGGGAAGAAAGCGGGTTTTGGTTCATTGCACCTGCATTGCCCCTCAGGAACTGGTCAGCTACAATTGGAATACCATCCACTACGTATAAAGGATCGCCGGATGCAGAGATAGACCCCACACCTCTTATCCTTACTACAGAGCCAGAGCCAGCAAGACCATTACCCTGCAATATCTGTACGCCGGGAGCCTTGCCCTGCAGCGCAGCTTCAAAGCTCGGTACAGGAATAGCATTGAGTTTTTCGCCTTCTACTTTAGTGATGGCACCGGTAACTTCTCTTTTACGTTGTGTACCGTAACCTACCACTACTACCTCGTTAAGATTGGCTGCAGTAGATCGTAATGCCACACTGAAATTTGTTTGAGAACCTATGGCAAGTTCCTGGGTCTGGTATCCCACACCTGATACAACAAGTGTTCTGCCACCGGCTGGTACCGACAAAGAGAAGCCACCATCTGCATCAGTAGCAGTAGCAACGCTTGTGCCTTTAACCGTAACCGTTATACCAGGAATACCGGCTCCGTTTGCATCCATTACTTTACCAGATATACCTGTTTGCGCATACGCAATACCCGATGATAAAAGGAGAATAAGGAATACACAAAAATTTCTGAAGAATCGTGGAGTGATTTTTCTCATAAAGCAATCGTTAAGTTTTGTAAGAATGTGTATTTTGTACACAAATAAAATGAAAATTGACGAATTATTTCGTTTTGTTAAAAACTTTTTTAAAAAATTATTTAATAAGTTGAACAGGGGCTTTCAGTGGCTAAAAGGCAATGCCCGTCCACTTTTTAGTGCTTTTCTCGTATTTGGCATAATCGAACCGGTACAGCCTTCCGGGGCGGTGGGGCACATCTGTTTCCACCTCGTCCATATCGATGAGAAAATCCATGGAAAAGAACTTTTTCCTGAAGTTCCTGCGGTCGAGCTTGGTATCGAGAATTGCCTCGTAAAGATTCTGCAACTCCCTTAAAGAGAATTTATTAGGCAATAAGCTGAAGCCCAGCGGATGCTCCCTGATCCTTTTTTGCAGCTGTGAGTAGCTGGTATCAAATATCTTTTTGTGATCAAAAGCCATTTCGGAGATACTGTCTATATCGTGCCAGTGCAGTTCGTTGTCCAGTATCTTTAATTTATGGTGCTGAATGTTGATGAGCGAACAGTACGCTACTGTTACTACCCTGCTCACCGGGTGCCGGCCTACTTCGCCAAAAGTATGTACTTGCTCCAGGAACACATCGCTCAGACCCGTTCGTTGTTTTAAAATGCGGTAAGCCGCTTCGTCCAGCCCTTCGTTGGGTTGTACCAGGTCGCCGAGCAACGACCATTGCCCCTGGTATTGTTTAAGATCGGAGCGTATAAGCAATACTTTCAGCTTGTTCTCATCAAATCCAAAAATTACACAATCCACGCTGAGCGCTACCCTGTTGGTGCTCTCAACTTCCGATTGTATGGTCTTAAAGGTTTTAATTTTGTTTTTGGCAGCAGTCATAGTTTCTTCCATATAAGTGTAAAAGGGTCTAAAAATTATTCATGCGATCTTACAACCCGTATGCTTGTTTTGTTTTGAGCCGAAACAAGGTTGAGTATATAAGTACCCGCAGCTATAGTATGTAATTGGTCAATTTCAATGTTATTGATACCCTGCAATAAAAGTACATTTTTTTGCAGGATTGTTTTACCACTCAGGTCTGTCAGTACCAATGTAGCAGCTTCTTTGGACGGAGAAGCAATGTTCAGCTTCATGGTATTGCCAAACGGATTGGGCGTAGCAGCCAGGCTGATCTTTGTAACAGGACCGTTCAGCTTAACAATGGAGCTGTAAGCATAGGTACCATCCAGGTCAATGCTTTTTAAACGGTAATAATAAACAGGCAGCTTCAGGTCATTGTCTGTATGGCTGTAAGAATGGCTTCCTGTAGCAGCAATGGTAGCAATGCTGGTAAAGCTGCTGCCGTTTTCACTCTTCTGCAATTCATACCGGGAAAGATTGGTTTCATTTTCCACCAGCCATGTCAATGTATTAGAGTTACCATTGTTGCGGCCGTTGAAGTTAGTTACTGTTACAGGCAGTACAACAAATGAATTTAAGTAAACCCTGTATTCGCCCGGTTGCAAGGTAAAGGACTGCGAGCCGCCTGTTGCAGTAAATGTTTGTGGCGGAGCCAGGTAATTGTACCAGGTACCGGCAGCCGGGAAGGTTACAGAACCTGTTTGAGCAGTTACATCAAAATTCCCTATCACCACCAGCTTGCCCGCAGGGCTGTTCAATGTCATCCATTTAAAGCTTCCGCCAAGGCTGCGGTCTATAACACCTGTGGTAAATGTTTGTGCAAACAAAGGATTGGCCCGCAGGTTAAGCAGGTTTGCATATACATCATGCAATGCTTTCCTGTCTGCGTTTTGCAAATACTCCCAGTGGATCGGTTTTGGATCTACCCTGCAGGCATTATTAATAGTACCGTTCTGGCAATAGTTAATGGAATAATCATATCCCAGCTCACCGAATTGCCACAGCATTTTAGGACCAGGCATGGTGAGTAAGAATGCAGCGCTCATTCCCATGCGGCTCAGCGCTACCGGCAGGCTGCGGGTATTGTAAGCTGGATTGTTCTGATTACCGTAGTTGAGATTCTTGAACATCATCCTTTCTTCATCATGGCTTTCCATGTAAGATACCAGGTTTGGCTGGCTCCAGCCTCTTGCAATGTGCAAAGCATTATCAAAGTTGGAAGTGCCGATCCAGCCCATGGCCGCTTCGCAGAAATTGTAATTCATGTTACCCCACAACAGCATACCGTAATTAGACAATTCTATCTCTTCACTGTTATTGGCAAAATGCTCGAGTATAACATAAGAGCCCGGTGATTTTAATTGCAGTGTATCGTAATATTTTTTCCAGATAGCGATACGGGTAGCATCATAGTTGCCCCAGTTGTTCACTTCTCCCTGTGTATCGCAATTACCCGTGGTGCAATAGTTGTTGGTAGAAAATCCTTTGGAAAGATCGAAACGGAAACCATCAATGCGGTACTCTGTGAGCCAATGCTCTACTACCCTGCTAAAGAAATAATTGGTAGCAGCAGAACCATGGTTCATATCAAAGCCTACATTGTACGGGTGTCTCGCCGTTTCAAAGAACCAGGGGTTATCAGCTGCAGGCCTGTTAAGCGCTGAATTCCAGTAGAGCTGTACCATCGGCGACAAACCGAATGAATGATTAAGCGCAATGTCCGCCACCACGGCAATGCCCCTGCTATGCGCCATATCAATAAAACGTTTCAGGTCGTTCTTTGGACCATAATATTTATCAGGAGCAAAATAGTAATCAGGATTATAACCCCAGCTTATGTTCCCTTCAAACTCATTGACAGGCATGAGCTCAATGGTATTGATGCCTAATTTTTTCAGGTAGTTCAATGTATCTGTCATACCCGTCCAGTCATGCTTTGCAATGAAATCACGCAGCAACATTTCGTACACCATCAGGTTGCGTTTATCTGGTCTGCTGAAACTGTTGGTTTGCCAGCTGTATGCAGGAGCCGCAGTTTGCAGGATGCTCACTATACCTGTTGCCTGCCCTGAAGGATAAGGCTTTAAAGAGGGATAAGTTGTACTGCTGATATATTGATCATTCCATGGGTCCAGTACTTTTTCTGCATAAGGCTCTCCTATTGCCAGGTTACCATCTACCAGGTATTGAAAAGAATATTCTGTACCCGGCGTAAGGCCTGTAAGCCGCAGCCAGTAATAGTTTCCGTCAGGCGTTCTTTTCATCTGGTAGCCCAGCTGCTCCGACCAGTTGCTTCCAGGCAGGTCGCCGATCACAGTTACCCTTGTTTTGGAAGGTGCATATA
>CAYOLS010000251.1:0-2957 GCA_964404845.1 uncultured Ferruginibacter sp.
GAAATTCTTTTTATGGTGTGTGTACTGTGCGTAAGAATTGAAACAAATAGATAATAAAAAAAATATAAGGCAAAGCCTCAGGCTTGTTTTGGTATGCATGATAAAATACTATTCGGTTGCTTTGAAGGACGTGTGCAGGTAGCAAAAGGTTGCATTGTTTCTAAAAATAATTTTATGGCAATCCTCATTTTCACTATGATCCCAATCCTCCTGTATGTACAAGAACTGAAACAAAAACAATGAATGCTTATGTCAGGAAAATATTAGCAACCGGCATGAAAGAAGAATAACTGCCATCTTCCGGGATTGTATCTTTGCTTTTCAATAAAAGATCTCACAGGTATGATCCCGGAAAATTTATTACAACAGGTTCGGTTTATCAAAGAAATTGACAAGATCAAATACATTCAACGCAAAACCTGTTTGTTCAACAGTAACCGCAATGAAAACGATGCAGAACACAGCTGGCACCTGGCTATGATGGCCATTGTGTTGGCAGGCCATTCCAATGAACCTGTAGACTTGCTAAAAGTGATCAAAATGCTGCTGATACATGATATCGTTGAAATAGATGCCGGTGATACTTTTATTTATGATACGCAGAAAGATCATAGTAATACAGACGAAGAACGGTTAGCTGCCAACAGGATATTTGGACTACTGCCCAATGCACAGGCAAAAGAATTAATTGCTATCTGGGAAGAATTTGAAGCCGGTGAAACCAGCGAAGCAAAATTTGCCCGCTCAATGGACCGGCTTGAACCATTGTTACAAAACAGTTCCAACAACGGCGGTACCTGGAACGAGCCGGGTGTGAATTATGGTAAGGTATATGCAAAGAAAAGTACCATCAAACATGGCTCTGAAACTATCTGGAAATATGCAGAAACACTGATCAATAAAGGAGTTGAAGAAGGCGTGTTGAAAAAATCATAAACCGCAAAGACGCTAAGTTTTTATAGTTGCGCCTTAACGCCTTTGCGGTAAATTTACATTACATAATAATCCTTCCTGCTCTTATATCGCATGATCGTTTCTTCCTGCAGGTCTTCATGCTGTAATTCTTTGTTTACCCATTTGCGCCTCGCATTTTCCAATCCATATAATTGCAGCAGGTTTTTTTCAATGCTCTTTGCAATGGTGGTCATTGGAGTGTCCGTCGGCTTGTTCTCAAAAGGGTCCTGTAAATGAATGGCCATTTTTTCTATCAGTAAAAAGCATGCTGAAATAGCAACTACCAGTGGTACTTCAAAAAGACCGAAATATTCTATCACACCAAAGGGTAACAATGCAATGAATAAAAGCAATGCCATGTGAATGTACAGGCTGTAAGTTCTCGGGAAAACGGTGTTTTTGATCCTTTCACATTTGCCCATAGAATCACAGAGGCGGCTCAGCGTACGATCCATTTCCACTTGTTGAAAACGATTGATCCAGCCCTCTTCCATCGCCAGCTTCAGGTCCCGGCCCATCAGGTCCATCAAGGCAGAAGGAATATTATCTACAGCTTTGGCATACAACAGTTCGTCCTTGTTCAAATATTTTTCCAGTACCCGGTCGCAGCTTTGCCCTCTCAGGTGTCTTCCCAGGGCATAGGTCCATGCGATCTGCCTGCGGATCATCCTGTCCTGGAAAGCCATGATGCCTTCGTTCTCAAAACTATCCTGCGTAAAATTCATCACCTGTCTCGCCAGTGTCCGGGAATCATTTACCACGGCACCCCAGATATGGCGGGCTTCCCACCAGCGGTCGTATGCCTGGTTACTGCGGAAGCCCAACAAGAGTGAGATAACAGTTCCTAAAATGGCCGGCACTGCAATTGGAATGGTGATCCTGGTAAAATGATAGCTGTTGTACAATACCGCAATGGTAGTGGCGTACAACAGTATCACCAGCATTTCATACTTTATTTTTCCAAATACATAACTAAAAGGGATATTACTCTTCAACAACATAATCTGTAATTTTCACGGTTTGTAATAAAATGGCTGCAACTGAAAGACTTTAACTGGTTGCAGGTACCAGTACCATTCCTGGTTGTAATACTCTTGTACTTTCAACAACGGTTCCCGTTTGTGCAACCACCTGTTCACGGATGATGCTGATGCCGCTTTTTTTGAAGACCGGCCTTGGATCAGCACTTAATTTGTGTACAGGAGTAAAGCTGTAATGCTCCGGGCAATAGATCATATCAATTTCATTGGCATCAGCAAAATTCCTGAACAACGGGGCGCTGTTGCCTTCCAGGAATTTAAAACAAACAGAGCCGATCGACCTGGAATGCTGCTCCTTTAATTGTTTGCAGCTTTGGCGAAAGCTGTCGGTCATTGCATTTGCATAAGGTTTTTTACGGGCCGGGTCCAGCAATTCAAATTCTGAATAAGGCAATTCAAACAGGTGAAAGAAGATGATGTTAACTGAATTTACATTTACTGTTTGCAATGCCTGTTCTGCAAGTTTTACAGAAGCTGTAGAAAAATCGGTTGGGATAAGAATGTTTGTCATGATGTTTATTGTTTAGAATACAAAGCTGCGATGCAGTTATTAAGATGCCTTAAACATCAAATGACAATCCTGTTAAAAGATAATTAGAGAAGCATTAGAAAATTAGAACGAAATTAGATTTGTCAAAACCTGGTAAAAGATCGGCTCTAACCTTCCCGGCTAATATTTTTTTTCCGGTAAGACCGTAAGGCGTTTCCCTTGTCACATTGTTTTTAATCTCGTAAGGTGTGGGAGTTTGTCTAATATGTATTAAAAACCTATAGCTTATTTGTAATGAAAAAGATTTACCCTTCTGATGCCGGCTTCGACAAGCTCAGCCTGACAATAGAGATTTGCTCGGACATTCCGTTTTATTAAGCAATTATTTTTTGTCACACTGAGCCTGTCGAATGTGTAGCAACCCGAAATCTTAAACCGGCTTTGACAAACTCAGCCTGGCAATATCTTAGTAC
>CAYOLS010000251.1:3057-4442 GCA_964404845.1 uncultured Ferruginibacter sp.
CCCGAAATCTTAAACCGGCTTTGACAAACTCAGCCTGGCAATATCTTAGTACGATGAAACCCTCTTGTCACACTGAACCTGTCGAATGTGTAACAACCCGAAATCTTAAACCGGCTTTGACAAACTCAACCTGGCAATATCTTAGTACGATGAAACCCTCTTTGTCACACTAAGCCTGTCGAATGTGTAACAACCCGAAATCTTAAACCGGCTTTGACAAACTCAGCCTGGCAATATCTTAGTACGATGAAACCCTCTTGTCACACTGAACCTGTCGAATGTGTATTAAAAATGTAAAGCTTAGTTGTTTTGTGTCAAAGGCAATTTTATTTCTACCGTTGTGCCCTTCCCTTCCCTTGACGTTACATTCAGCCTGCCTTTGTGCATGCGGATAATATTGAAAGATAAAGGCATGCCGATACCATAACCTTCATAAGCCTTTGTATTGGATGCACGGAAAAAAGGATCATAAATATATTTCAGCTCATCGGCCGGGATACCGATCCCCTTGTCTTTTACAGTAATGGTGCCATAGTACTCATCAAATTCGAGGTGCACTTCTACCCTTTGGTTCCCGGAATACTTACAGGCATTTACAATGATATTACTAATGGCCACTTTCAGGATATCCCTGGATCCCGTGATGTACAATTTATTTTCATCCTCGGGCAATTCTCCCAAACTGATAATGATATCATTGCCCGGCATAATAGCATCCACGCTTTGCTTTACCTCAAAAAGCAGTTCGTCGAGCCGTATATTTACCCAGGTAAGCTTTTTGCCATCAAAGCCGGTCTGCGCCAGGTCGAGCAGGCCCTTTGTTAAGTGCTGCAGTCTTGCTGCCTGCCCGGCTATCTGCAGCATGCTATGTTTGTAATCTTCCACGCTGCGGTCTTTGCTCAGGGCATAATCAGCTTCGCCCAGTATAGCTGTTAAAGGGGTGCGCAGCTCATGCGACGCATTGCTGATAAAATTGTTCTGCGATTCAAAAGCCACTTCAATGCGGTCGATCATTTTATTAAATGTGCGGGTAAGCTCTGCAATTTCATCGGAACCATCTGTTTCTTCCAGCCGGAGATGGAGATTGTTCTCGTTGATCTGGTTTACTTTACTGTTGATGCTCCGGAAAGGCCTGAATGTTCTTTTGGAAAAAAAGGAACCGATCACAAAGATCACTACCATAGAACAGAGCAGCGTAACCAGCATGATCGTCCTCAACTTGGCCATTAGCTCTTCGCCATAGGTATTGGTAGCAGATTTTATGACAATGAAGTCACCCGTTTCATCATGGTAGAGCAAGCCCGCATAATGCCTGAATTTCCGCTGCTGGAATACGGTGCTGCCATTGGCCTGCACGATCCGGTTAAGGTATTTCAGTGGTATTT
>CAYOLS010000252.1:0-4319 GCA_964404845.1 uncultured Ferruginibacter sp.
CGGGCTCATAACCCGAAGGTCAGAAGTTCGATCCTTCTCTTCGCAACTAATAAAAAAGCCTGGGCTACCGGGCTTTTTCTTTTTTCCTTGTTAACATGCAATGGAATTGATTATCTCCTCTTTACAGCAACTATGTGATGATCGGTTTATTGCATCAACCAGTCACAAAAATGAAAGTTGGTTTCGTAAATATTTTTGGTAAGCCTAATGCCGGTAAAAGCACGCTCCTCAACGCTTTGATGGGAGAGAAGCTCGCTATTGTTTCGCACAAAGTACAAACGACCAGGCACCGCATTAAAGCCATCCTCAACGAAAAAGATTACCAGATCATTTTGTCTGATACACCCGGTATCATTGACCCCAAATACAAGCTGCACGAAAAAATGATGCAGGCTGTAAAAGGAAGCCTTGAAGATGCCGATGTAGCATTGTTAATTGCTGATGCATGGAAAGCCGAAGAAAGTCATGAGATATTTCAGAGCCTCCGCTTAAAAGCGCCTGCTATTGTAATATTGAACAAAGCTGATACAATAAAAGAGGAAGACGGGATTGAAAAAGCAAAAGCTTTTTTTGAAGCACAATCTTATTGTAAAGAGGTTGTTGTGATATCTGCTTTAAAAAACAACGGTATCGATACTTTATTACAGCGCATTTTATTTTACCTGCCGGAAGGCGAACCATTTTATGATAGTGATGATATCAGCGATATGCCTACTAAATTTTTTGTAAGCGAGCTGATACGTGAAAAAGTATTCCAGTTGTTCCAGGAAGAGCTGCCTTATCATACAACAGTGCTGGTGCAGGAATTCAAAGAAAAGACAACGCTGATAAAAATAACCGCAGACATTATTGTGCAGCGGGATACGCAGAAAGGGATTATTTTAGGTGAAGGCGGCAGCATGATCAAAAAGCTGGGAACACTGGCAAGAAAAGACATTGAAGAATTTCTCGGAAGCAAAGTATTTTTAGAGTTGTATGTAAAAGTGCGGCCCAAGTGGAGGGACAGTGATTTGTTTTTAAAGGAGTACGGATATTAATAATTGAAAATTGAAAGTTTAAAATGGAAAGCTGTTAAGCTTCAGCCCCTGTTTCAACTTTCAATTTTCAACTTTCAATTTATAGTTATGAGTTTTACATTAGCAATAACAGGAAGGCCCAACGTTGGCAAAAGCACATTCTTTAACCGCTTGCTGGAACAGCGCAAAGCGATCGTGGATGATGTGAGCGGCGTAACCCGTGACAGACAGTACGGTGTGGCAGAATGGGTGGGCAAGTCTTTCAACGTAATTGATACCGGCGGTTTTGTTTCCGGCAGCGAGGATATTTTTGAAACGGAGATCCGCAAGCAGGTGCATATTGCCATTGAAGAAGCCAACGCCATTGTGTTTATGGTGGATGTTGCTACCGGCATCACCAACCTTGATGAAGCAATGGCCGATGTATTGCGTCGCAGTACCAAGCCTGTTTTTTTGGTGGTAAACAAAGTAGACAATCACCAGCGTATGCTGGAGGCCAGCGAATTTTATAGCCTGGGGTTTGAGCACATATTCTTTGTGTCTTCTATCAGCGGTAGCGGTACGGGTGAGTTGCTGGATGCTGTGACAGATCTTATCACAGACAAAGCATCTGATGAAACAAAAGCGGAAGATGAATTACCCAAATTTGCCATCATTGGCCAGCCTAACGTAGGTAAATCCTCTTTGCTCAATGCATTGATAGGGAAAGAGCGTACGATCGTTAGTGATATTGCCGGTACTACAAGGGATACTATCCATACACATTATAATCTTTTCAACAAAGATTTTATACTGATCGATACTGCGGGTATCCGTCGTAAGGCAAAAGTGCATGAGGACCTTGAATTTTATTCGGTGATCCGTGCCATTAAAGCAATGGATGAAGCGGATATCTGTTTGCTGATGCTGGATGCAGAAAAAGGTATTGCTGCACAGGATCTTTCTATTTTTTCCATGGCTGCCAAAAAAGGAAAAGGCCTGGTAGTATTGGTGAACAAATGGGATCTTGTAGAAAAGCAAACCAACACTGCAAGAGATTATGAAAAGCAGCTGAAGCAAAGGTTGGCACCATTTACAGATGTTCCCATCCTTTTTATTTCGGCCAAAGAAAAGCAAAGGATATTACAGGCCATTGAAATGGCTTTAAAGGTTTATGAGAACAAGCAGCGTAAGGTCGCAACCTCTGAATTGAATGAAATAATGCTGAAGGCGATAGATGCGTATCATCCGCCGGTAGTGAGAGGAAATGCGATCAAGATAAAATACGTTACCCAGCTACCGACACATACGCCCAGCTTTGCATTTTTCTGCAATTTTCCCGATGATATCAAAGCCCCTTACAGGAATTACCTGGAGAATAAGCTCAGGGAAAATTTCGATTTCAGCGGCGTTTCGGTCCGCCTGTTCTTCCGGAAGAAATAGTCTTCTTTACATAATTCTATTGAAATGCTCCATAAAAGGAGCATTTTTTATTTAAAAGGTACTTTTAATTAACATTTTTTTTATAATTAAGTAATAATCCTTATTTTCAATACCCCTTTGGGATTTATCCATTATTCCTATCTCAAGCCAATCTAACCTTTGCCTATCCATGCATCCAGCGGGGTGTAATCAGTATTTTATTTTTTAACTAATTATTCATTGTATGAAGAAGATCTACCTTTTCCTAAGCTTTATGCTTGGAATGATTTATGCACGTGCCCAAAACGATTGTGCATCAGCAGTTGTCATCCCCTCGGTTCCTTTTTCGAGCGGAGCTCTTACTACCTGCGGTTCGGTAAACGATTATCCTGCAGGTTCTTATTTTAACGCCAATTATGGCGGTGGTGAAGATTATGTATTCAGCCTCAATATTACCACGGCTCCCGTAACTTACAACGTGAGCCTTGGAGGTGCGGCTGTCTGGAAGATAGCATCGGTGCACAGTGCCTGTCCGCCCACCAGCGGCAATGCTATCAGCGGTGTTACTACTTCTTCGGGAAGTACAGGCAGTGCAGCCGTTACATTTCCTTCTAATGGCACCTATTATATTTTTGTTGACACATGGCCCGATCCTACCTGTGGTGCATTTACACTGGATATAACTCCACAGGCTCCGATGAGCTATGTTTCATCTACAACTACACAGTCATCTACTTCAGCAGTTACAGGTGGTACACTGAACCAGCAGATCATAAGGGTACAGGTAGTTACCAACGGACAGGCTTCGCCAATAAACCTTACCAGCCTTTCATTAAGTACCAATGGAAGTACCAATGCTGCTACGGATATTGCTGCTGCCAAAGTTTATTATACAGGCACCAGCACTACTTTTTCAACTACTACGCAGTTTGGGTCCACTGTAAATAACCCTAATGGTGCATACCAGGTTACAGGTTCGCAGGTACTGGCGGGAGGAGCAGCTAATACTTCTAACTATTTCTGGATCGTATACGATCTTACCTGCAGCGCTACTGGTGCTAATGTGGTAGATGGTGAATGCACCGGTGTTACAGTAGCAGGTACTCCATATGTACCTACCGCTACGGCTCCTGCGGGAAGCAGAACAATAACAGCAGCTACTACTACTGTGGCAACCAGCCAACCCAGCACTGCAAGTGTGGCGCCGGGTGCTGTGGATGCACAGATATTGAGAGTGCAACCCACAAGCTGCGCAGGTTCTACGGTAACTGTTCTTAACTTTAATACAACAGGTTCTACAAATCCTGGTACTGATATCAGTTCTGCAAAAGTTTACTTTACAACAACTACTACCTTCTCAGCAACTACGCAGTTCGGATCTACAGTTACTTCTCCTAACGGGGCATTTTCTGTAACCGGCTCACAGGTGCTTACTTCAGGAACCGGCTATTTCTGGCTTGTTTACAATGTTGCTGCAACAGCTGTAAATAATAATGTACTGGATGCTGCGTGCGAATCGGCTACTATAAATGGTTCTTCTTTTGTTCCTGCTACGCCAAATCCAACAGGTACACGTACCATTGTAGCACCACCGGCCAATGATGTGTGCGGCGGTGCAGTTGTTATTCCGGCTTCGGGTCCATTCCCTTACCTGACAACACCTGTTTCAAATACGAATGGAATATCAACAGGGGACTCTGGTATTCATTCACACCTGCTACGACAGGCGAATACACTATCTCTACTGTTAATACGCTGGCGCCTGCATCAACCATAACTGATAACGTACTTTCTGTTTTCACTGCATCAGCAGCATGTACAGCTCCTTATACACAGGTAGTTTGTAATGATGACTTTGATGCGGACAATGATGTGTACCAAGGCCAGGTAACTACTACATTA
>CAYOLS010000253.1:0-561 GCA_964404845.1 uncultured Ferruginibacter sp.
GAAACAATACAACCCTCTTATAACCTTAGCGAAGAAGAAGAGAAGAAAGAGATCCTGCGACATTACAGGGCATTACTCCGTGTACTGAAAACCAAATTGAAGCCGGGCGATAAAATGCTGCTGCGCAATGCCTTTGAAATGGCAGCAGAAGCACATAAGACCATGCGTCGCAAAAGCGGGGAGCCTTATATCCTTCACCCGCTGGCCGTAGCCAAAATATGCGTGGAAGAGATCGGCCTCGGTATCCGGAGCACCATTTGTGCCCTGCTACACGATACCGTGGAAGATACGGATGTGACCCTGGAAGATATCAACCGGGAGTTTGGCCCGGAGATCGCAAAAATTGTAGATGGCCTCACCAAGATATCTACGGTGATGGATGCCAATACCAGCCAGCAGGCAGAAAATTTTAAAAAGATTCTGCTTACCCTCACAGATGATCCAAGGGTGATCCTGATAAAGCTGGCCGACCGCCTGCACAACATGCGCACCATGGACAGCATGAAGCGGGAGAAGCAATTGAAAATATCTTCCGAAACGGTATATGTGTATGCGCCACTG
>CAYOLS010000253.1:571-4220 GCA_964404845.1 uncultured Ferruginibacter sp.
TATCAAAACAGACATGGAAGACCTGGCCATGAAATACATGGAGCCGGATACGTATAAATATATTGCCCAAAAACTGCAGGATACCAAAAGAGAACGTACCCGCTATATTAACGATTTTATCCGCCCGCTCAAAGCCAAGCTGGAAGCTACGGGACTGAACTTTGATATTTATGGCAGGCCGAAAAGCATTCACTCTATCTGGAATAAAATAAAAAAGAAGGGCGTTTCATTTGAAGAAGTGTACGACCTCTTTGCCATCCGCATTATTGTTGATTCACCTGCGGCGAAGGAAAAAGAAGATTGCTGGAAAGTGTACAGCATTATTACAGATGCTTACAATCCTTCTCCTGAAAGATTGAGAGATTGGCTGAGCAATCCCAAGAGCAATGGTTACGAAGCCTTGCATACCACCGTAATGGGTCCGCAGGGTAAATGGGTGGAAGTGCAGATACGTACCAAGCGCATGAACGAGATCGCTGAAAAAGGCCTGGCCGCTCACTGGAAATACAAGGAAGGCGCCAGCGAGGAAAGCCGCTTTGACCAGTGGTTTCACCAGATAAGGGAAGCGCTGAGCACACAGGATAGCAGCTCGCTCGACTTTTTACAGGACTTTAAAACCTCTTTTCTTGCAGAAGAGATCTATGTATACACACCGAAGGGTGATGTAAAAATGTTGCCGATGGGCGCTACTGCGCTTGACTTCGCTTTCAGCGTGCATACAGCCGTGGGAAGCAAATGTATCGGGGCCAAAGTAAATCATAAGCTGGTACCCATCAGCCATAAGCTGCGCAGCGGCGACCAGATAGAGATCATTACCAGCGCCAAACAAAAGCCGAATACGGAGTGGCTGAATTTTGTGGTGACGAGCAAGGCCAAGACAAAGATCAAGGATACACTGAAGGAAGAAAAAAGAGCCATTGCAGAAGAAGGCAAATATATTTTACAAAGAAAGCTGGATGGAATGAATGCGCCGATGAGCCATTCGAACCTGGAAGAACTGGCTTCTTTTTATAAACTGAATAGCTCGCTTGACCTGCTGTACGAGATCGCTGTAAAAAAGATCGACCTGAAGGAGCTGAAAGAATTTACGGTTCATGGCGATAAGCTGTTACCGCCTAAGCCGGTAAAAATTCCGGAGGAAAAGCAACCGGAGCCTTATGATCCTGCTGCGAGAACTGTTTCCAAAAAAGACAAGGATGCAGAGCTGATCATTTTTGGCGAAAGCAGCGACAAGATCATGTATACGCTGGCCAACTGCTGCAAGCCGATACCCGGAGATGATGTGTTTGGCTTTATCACCACCGGCGAAGGCTTGAAAATTCACCGCACTACCTGCCCCAACGCTACCCGGCTGATGGCGAATTACGGTCACCGGGTTGTAAAAACAAAATGGGCCAAGAATAAAGAGATCTCCTTCCTTACGGGCTTAAAGATCGTGGGGCTGGATGATGTGGGTGTTATCCATAAGATCACCAACCTCATCAGCGGTGAAATGCGGGTGAATATCTCCGCCATGACCATTGAAGCGAAGGACGGCATTTTTGAAGGCAATGTAAAAGTGTTCGTTCATGATAAGGAGGAGCTGGAAAACCTTGTAACGCAATTGTTAAATCTTCCGGGAATTGAAAGGGTGGACAGGTATGATACGGAGTGATTGGGTTGCGGGTTACGAGTTGCCGGGTTGTGGGTTGAAGAGCTTTGAAATTTGAACTCTTAAACCTCTTAAACGTTTGAAACCTTTGAACCCTCCCTCTCGTCTTTAATACTCACAAACTAAAATACAAACACATGCAGGAATTAATAACACGCCTTACTGAAAAGGCAGGCATCAGCGCAGAACAGGCCACTAAGGTTTTAGATACCGTAAGGGAATTTGTAAAAGAAAAATTTCCTATGCTGGAAGGAGCTGTAGATAATCTGCTGGACGGCAAACAAGCTGCCAGTACAGTAACTACTCCAACAGAGAACAGTGGCTTTATGGATAAGATCAGCGATGTGATCCCCGGCGAAGCGGGCCAAAAAGTAGAAGACTTTGCCAAAAGCGCAGCAGATAAGGCAGAAGATCTTTTTGATGCAGCTAAAGACAAGCTCAGCGGCTTGTTCGGTGGCGACAAAAAGTAAGTTCAGTTAATTAAAAGCCGGTTGTTTAACCGGCTTTTTTTATTGGTACTATTTCTTTTGTTGTTCAGCCACTTCATTACAGTAGGCGAATATTGCCTCAATATCTGCATCGCTTAATTTCGGAAATGGTAACATAGGCGCCTGCTTCCATTTTATAAAAAGGTCCGACGCATATTTATCTTTTTTAATTACTGCCTGCGAGTTTCTTACAAAATCATAGAGTAGTTTTTTATCGGTCCACCTTTTTTCTACACCTGCCAGTGCGGGCGCTGCAAAATCACGGTTGGGCAAGTGGCATTGAATACAATTTACTTTAAACAAATGTTCGCCTGCTTCGTTCTTTGAAGTAGAGGTATTATTGTTACCGGTTGTTGCCGCCGGTTGCTGGCTATTGCTATTGCAGGATAGCAATGCGATCAATGCAACAGAAAAATATAAAAACTTCATACACAAAAATAAGCCATCCTGCGTGGATGGCTTGCATGAAATTGTAACAGAGAATTTCCCAATTAAAAATAATGTCAGGCAGAGCTTGTCGAAGCCGGTATTCAATCATACTAACCCACCTGCGACAAGCTCAGGCTGACATATTGTTTTAAACAGCATTTACTTTTTCAACACTTCCCTGCTTATCACCAGCTTTTGTATTTCGCTGGTTCCTTCGCCGATAGTGCACAACTTACTGTCCCTGTAAAATTTTTCTACCGGGAAATCTTTGGTATACCCGTAGCCGCCAAATATCTGCACTGCATCTGTGCTCACTTCCACCGATATTTCACTGGCATAATATTTTGCCATAGCAGCTTCTTTGGTCATAGGCAGTCCTTTCATTTTAAGATCACATGCCTGGTTGATGAGCAATTCTGCCGCTTCGATCTTAGTTGCCATATCTGCCAGCTTGAATGCAATGCCCTGGAAATTTGCAATAGGCTGGTCAAACTGGTGTCTTTCTTTTGAATACTGCACAGCTGCATCATAAGCGCCTTTTGCAATACCAAGGCTTAATGCTGCAATAGAAATTCTTCCGCCATCCAATACTTTCATCGCCTGCTTAAACCCATCGCCGATCTCTCCCATCCTGTTGGCATCGGGTATGATGCAGTTATCAAAAACCATTTCCGCCGTTTCACTTGCACGCATGCCGAGCTTGTTCTCTTTTTTTCCTGCGCTGAAACCTGCGGTACCTCTTTCTACAATAAATGCCGTAGCATTGTTCTTTGCCCTTGGTTCGCCGGTACGGCAAACCACTACGGCTATATCACCACTTTTACCATGTGTGATCCAGTTTTTGGTACCATTGATCACCCAGTTGTCGCCCTGCTTTACTGCAGTGGTACGCATATTGCCTGCATCGCTGCCGGTATTGGCTTCTGTTAGTCCCCATGCGCCGATATGTTCTGCAGAGGCGAGCTTTGGTAAATATTTTTTCTTCTGCTCTTCACTGCCAAATGTAAGGATATGGCCGGTGCATAAAGAATTATGCGCCGCCAGTGAAAGACCAATAGAGCCGCACACTTTCGCAATTTCC
>CAYOLS010000254.1:0-4210 GCA_964404845.1 uncultured Ferruginibacter sp.
TATTGATAATGGCCTGTAGCGTGGCCAGGTGCGCTGCCGGTATGCCTTCTATTTTACTGGCTTTGGAGTGCAGGCCTTCTAATTGCTTTTTGCTCAGCCCGCCTCTTTCCCTGTATTGTTGCAGCAGGCTGCTGATAAATATAGCCGAAGGCTTTGCCTCATGCGCTCTTTCCAGCACCAGGAGTATTACGTCCAGTGCCGGTTCTGCTATTTTTCTCTTGTTACCCGGAAATGCCTTCATACGCTGCAATATAATTATCTATTACACGAATTGGGACGAATTACACGAATTGTATGGAGCAAATGTTCGCTATTTAGTATCAAGCCCAATAATTCGTGTAATTAGTGCAATTCGTTTTATTCGTGTAATAGCATTTTTAAGTACGTTTGTCCCTCAAAAAACAATTCGAATCATGAAGAAAATTTTCGTTTCGCTTGTGCTGTTTGCCGGCGTTTTAAAAGCCCGTGCCGATGAAGGTATGTGGCTGCCGATGTTACTGGGTAAGCAAGTGTATGCCGATATGGTAAAAAGAGGTTTAAAGCTTACTCCGGAGCAATTGTATTCTATCAATAAATCGAGCATCAAAGATGCCATTATCATTTTTGGCGGCGGTTGCACCGGCGAGATCGTCAGCAACCAGGGTTTGATATTCACCAACCACCACTGCGGTTATGATGCCATTGCTTCTGCCAGCAGTGTGCAGAACAATTATTTACAGGATGGTTTTTATGCTGCCAACAAGAGCCAGGAAATCCCAACCAAGCTTACGGTTCAGTTCCTTGACAGGATCGTAGATGTAACTGCAGAAGTGGAAGCTGCTTTAAAAGGCCTGAGCTGGGATGAACGCACTAAAAAATTACCGGAAGTGTACAAAAGCATTACCGATAAAGTGGCGGACAAAGAGAACGGCAAAGCCGGGCGTATTTACAGCATGTTCAAAGACAATCAGTACATCATGTATGTGTACCAGACCTTTCGTGATATCCGCCTGGTAGGTACGCCGCCCGAAAGCGTGGGTAAATTTGGCGGTGATACCGATAACTGGGAATGGCCACGCCATACCGGTGACTTTTCTGTATTCCGTGTGTATGCTGCTGCAGATGGCAAGCCAGCCGAATACAATAAAGACAATGTGCCGATGAAGCCGAAGCATCACCTGCCTGTAAGCATCAAGGGTATTAAAGATGGCGACTATGCTATGATCTATGGTTACCCGGGCAGCACCAACCGTTATGAAACGAGCTACGGCATCAAATTGAAAAATGATATTGAAAATCCTTCATTGGTGGCTTTGCGTGACATGCGTTTGAAATATATGCATGAGCAAATGATCAAAGATCCTGCGGTAAAATTAAAGCTGGCATCTAACTATGCAAGCATCGCTAATTACTGGAAATTCTTTGACGGTGAAACCAAGCAACTGGTAAAATTCAACACTTACGGTAACAAGCAACAGTCAGAAAATAAATTCACGGCATGGGCCAAGGGCAAACCGGAATATGAGAACCTGATGAGCGACTATGCAAAGAACTATGCTGCATGGACGCCTTACAGCAAGCACCGCCAATACCTGCGGGAAGGAATTTTGGGTTCACCTTTGGCAGCATTCGCTTCTTCTTTAATGGGCCTGGAAGCTGCCATGGTAAAAACCGGCGCAACAGGAGCTGATATTAAAAAAGCAGCCGATGCTGCAAATGCACAACGCACTGCATTTTTAGAAAGCGAGGACAAGCCAAGTGATGTAAAAATACTGGCTGCTGTGGCTTTTGCATTTTACAACGATATTGATAAAAGCCAGCACCCGATCGGCTTCTACGAAAAGCTAAAAGCGGCTTACGGCGACCCTAAAGACGAGGCCACTTATAAAAAATGGGCGGAATCGGTATTTGCCAACACTATTATTTTTGATGATGCCAAATGGAATGCCTTTGTTGCAAGTCCCGATGCTACTGTTTTGCAGGCTGACCCTGCTTTTGACTTTGCAGCATCTTTTGTAAAAAACTACAATACCAAGTATGCGCCTTTATTCACGGCTTTCACCAATAAGAACAATGAGTTGGGCCGCAGCTACCTGAAAGGTATCATGGAAATGAATCCCGCAGGCGTGAACAAAATGTATCCTGATGCCAATTTCAGCATGAGGGTGAGCTATGGGAATGTAAAGAGCTACAAGCCAAGGGATGCGGTGTTTTACGATTTTGTAACCACCAGCAAAGGTGTGTTGGAAAAATACAAACCGAAAGACTATGAATTTGACCTGCCGTCAAAACAGGTAGAGCTGTTTAAGAAAAGGGATTTTGGCCAGTACATTGATAAAGCAAAGAATGATCTAATCATTGGCTTTATTACTACCAATGATATTACCGGTGGTAACAGCGGTAGTCCTGTTATCAATGCCAATGGCCATTTGATCGGCCTTGCTTTCGATGGTAACTACGAAGCATTAAGCCATAAAATTGAATTTGACAAGGACCTGAACAGGACCATCAATGTGGACATCCGTTATGTATTGTGGTGCATTGATAAACTGGGCGGTGCTTCCAACATCATCAACGAGCTGACGATTATTAAGTAATAAAATTTTTGGTTTTCGCAACGGCGCTCAAATTGAGCGCCGTTTTATTTGTGGCATACAGATTATAAAACCACTAAGGCATTGTATTTGCTGCATCCCCCATAAAACCTGCTCTGTATGAAAAATCTATACGCCACTCTTAAAACAGCGATTCTTGTTTTTATAAGCTTCAGCCGCTTTGTGCCTGCAATGGCGCAAAACCCGGTACTGGTGTACCAACCGGTAGTTACAGGCTTAACCAACCCTGTAGATGCTGTTATTGCTCCTGGCGACGGGCGCATGTTCATTGCGCAGCAAAATGGCCAGATAAGAATAAGGAATGGTGCCTCGCTTACAACATTTGCCAACCTGGGCAGCGTAATAACGACTACCGGCAGTGAGCAGGGTTTATTGAGCATTGCATTTCACCCGCAGTATGCGACCAACAGGTATTTTTTTGTGCTATACACCGCAGCAGGTACAGAAGCCATTACGCTGGCCCGTTATATGCGGGATGCAGCCAACCCCAATACCATTGACGTCAGCAGTGGAACCGTACTGCTCAGCATTGCCAAGCCAACACCGATTACAGATTACAGGAATCACAATGGTGGTAAAATAATATTCGGAACAGATGGTTACCTGTACATGAGCACCGGCGATGGTGGCAGCGGTGGTGATCCCGGCAACAGGGCGCAGGACCGTACACAATTGCTGGGAAAAATGCTGCGACTGGATGTGAACAGCTTTGCTACTTCAGCTCCATTTTACGATATACCGCCTACCAATCCTTATGCTTCTCCTATAGATGGTTTCCGGGATGAGATCTATGCCTATGGCCTTCGCAATCCCTGGCGCTGGAGCTTCGACAGGTTAACAGGCGATATGTGGATCGGTGATGTGGGTCAGAGCAGTTGGGAAGAAGTGAACTGGGTACCTGCCGGCGAAGCGATTGGCGGCAATTTCGGCTGGCGTTGTTATGAAGGCGCACATGTGTATGGCCCTGGTGGCTGTGCTCCGCTGGATACCATCAGTCCCATATTTGAATATGGCCGCAATTTTACAACGGGTGGCATTTCCATCACGGGCGGAATTGTTTACCGTGGTACTGCATCGCCTGCGCTGCAAGGTTTTTACGTGGTAGCTGATTATGTGTCGGGTAATGTATGGAAGATAAGACCGGACGGTTCCGGTGGCTGGCAAACATTTATACAGAATGGCTTAGCCACCAACGTAGCAGGTTTTGCCGAAGGGCCAACAGGAGAATTGTATGCGATCAACCGCAGCGGCGGAAGGCTTGACAGCATTAGTGTAGCGAGCGTTGTTCCGGTGAACATCAGCTATTTTACTGTAACTCCGCAGAATGGTTACAACGATGTAAGCTGGACAACAGCCGCAGAGGTCAATACGTCCCGCTTCCATATTGAATACAGCACAGACGGATCAACTTTTACAAGAGTAGGCAATGTACCGGCAACGGGTAACAGCAACGGCCGGTCCTATACTTACCGCCACAATACTTCGCAGCAGGGTTTTGTGTATTACCGTCTTGCCACAGAAGATGCGGATGGCTCGGTAAGCTATTCCAATATAGTGAGGATCAGGTCGGGCAATGATATTCCCATTAAAGTATATCCAACCATTATTTCCAACGG
>CAYOLS010000255.1:0-4198 GCA_964404845.1 uncultured Ferruginibacter sp.
CAGGCAGCGTTACCTTGTTTATTAAGCAGATTATCAAACCGGTAATATGCCATTAGGTTTGCCTGCGTAGCAGGGTTTGGAAGAATTGTATTAAGATTTGTCCTGATCTGGCTTTGTGTACGGGCCGCATTCCAGATCCTTACCTCGTTGATATACCCGATAAAGTTCTCATTGAAAATTGGGGGTGAATGATCGAGCCAGCCTATCCTTGTCTGGAAGTTATTTTGAAAAAGTGTTCCTGAAGCCGGAACCTGTTTCAGTAAAAAACCATTCCTGTAAAATTTAAGTGAACTGCCATCATAGGTCATCGCTACATGGTATGTTTTATTCAACTCGATCTGGCAGGGCGCTTCCGCAATAAAATAACCATTACTGGTAGTTATTTCAGCTGAATTTGGCCTCAGTAAATAATTTACATTTGCGGGATCATGATGCTTGGATACAAGGTTTCCTGCAAATAAGCTTCCTCCTGTGTAGGGTGCCGTGCGATTAAATACCGCTTCAACTGTTAGTTGCGAACCTGGTATATCAAGGTCGCCCACCTGAACATAAGAGGGTGCAGATGGGGTATTGAGCCAGTTATTGCATGAAAGGGCCGGTGTTATATTACAAAGCGCTGCTACTTCCTGTGCATTGATAGCCCTGTCATAAAATCTAACATCATCTATTTTTCCTTTGAATCTTTGTTGGTCACCTGTCCACCAGGAACCGATCTGCACATCGGCATTCGAACAAATGTTCATGATATTGTGAGCAGCCGTTGTGGTTTGTATCAAAACCCCGTTGAGGTATATTTTCATTACACCGTTCTCAAAAGTGGCTACCACGCAATGCCATTGTCCATTAACAATGCTACCGTTTCCTGTATTTACATAAGCTCCATTTAAAGGAACGCCTGCACAGCTATTGGCAATAGGATTTGTGCCGAATAATACTCCCGGAACGGGTGGAAAATTAATAGCGATCTGGTACTGTGTGCCTACGCCACCGTTGTAAGATATTTTTCCCACTAGGGTTTGAACAGTATTTTGTTCAGGATTAAAATATAAAGCAATTGTAAAAGCAGTGGTAGGATTTAATGTGGCATTGCTGGGTATTTGAATAAAATCATCTATTCCATCAAAATAATAGGCACTGTTGCTTTGCCCGAACCTGTCTGTAGTAAGCTGGGCGCCATTCAGCACAATCCCATTCATGCCGTTTCCGGTTACTTCATTGGCATTCCCGCTAAACGGGTAATAGGATACCAAACCCTGGTCAAGATTCACCTGGGCATACAGGGTTACAGGTAATAAAAATATCAGGAGTAGAATTTTTCTCATAAACGTTGCTGGTAGCCGTAAAAATACTGCTTTAGCGCTTAAAAAATGAGAATAGTAACTAATAGTTACTTTAAGCCTAACCTCTTGAAAATGTTGTTTTTGATCGGCTTAAGATCAGGAGAAATATTCCGGAAATAAATAGTAGGGATGAAGATCAGGATGTATGAGGCCGTTCTGCCGATCAAGCCAATCAAACCATCTACTGTATAGAATATAAAATAAACTATGAAATATGTAAGTATTGCAATAACAATAACTTCTGCGGTTTTTTTAGAAAATGGCTGTAGCCCGAATTTTTTCCAAAGGAACCAGAACCTGATAGTATTGTAAATGGTAAAAGAGATAAGATTTGCTACAGCAGGGCCTATCAAGCCATAATGAGTGGTTAATGTATAACTCAATGGTATTATTAAAGATGTTAAAAGCAGGCTGGTCCACAATTCAAACCGCCAATAAGAGGAAGTACCAATTATTTGCCCGTTTACGCCGGTGCCCATTTCTATAATGGTCACTAGCCCAAGTAAAAAGAATACCCAGCGTGCATCAAGGTAGTCAGGGTTAATACCAAAAAATTCAATGGCCTGCGTATAGTTGAGCCAGATGCAAAAGAATGCAAACAGGGAAAAGCTGAGCAGGTTGATGGAAGATCTTTTGTATATCCTGCTGATCTCTTTGTGATCCTTTTGTTTCCAGGCCCTTGCCAACAAAGGAATGGTTACTGCAATGATACTTCTCAAAGGAGCCTGCAGCAAGGCAACCATATAAGCAGCGAAGCCAAATATACCTACGGCATCAAGATTGATCTTTGATGCAAGTACCAGCGCATCAATGCTACCTCTTAATGTACCCACAATAATAACGAGGTAAGTCAATACCATTATGGCTATTATCTTTTTCCTGAATTTTAATGTTACCCGGCTGAATCTAAAGCTCAGCCATAATTTTCCTTCTCTCAGCAGGTGTATTACCAATATGGCCGTGATTACTGCATATTGCAGGCAGAATAATATAATGAATACATGAAAGCTTATGAGGTTGAACAGCTTCATTATTACAATGATGAGCGTAAAAAACCTCAGTACTGTTTCTTTTAAAAGACTGGTGAGAACGCCTTTGTGAAAACCATAAGCATAGGCTTCCAGGATATTGTACAATAAAATAAAAAAACCGAAGGGAAGTGTCCAGTAGAAATATTGAACGAGTAATATAGAATTCTTGCTGAACTTCTGGATGATCAATGGCTGGAATATCCAGGCAGAAAGCGCTGTAATAAGAAATCCTGTAAAAGACACTGTAAGCGCCAGGCCCAGTAGATCATTCTTTTTGGCCTCAAGGTTGTCTTCGTAATAAGGAAAAAATTTATACAGGTAAGTTGTTGCGCCTATAGTGGATACTGCAAATATGAGCAGTGCTACCTGTATCAGGCTTTGTGTAAGTCCATATTGCTCCGGTTCGAACCAGTTTTTATGGGTAAGGAAATAAGTATTAACAGCTCCTATCAGAAATCCCACATAGATCCATATGGCAGCTTTTAAACTTCTTTTCCTTATTTGCGACATTCAAAAATGATGATTGGTAAATTTAAATTAGTCCCTGAAACAAAAAATATTAAGCTGCACATCATAGGCCCTGTTAACATCATCTGCAATACGGTAAAAAGGTGTTCTGTAAACAGGCCCTGCTTCCATTATATAAAACCTGAAATTGTTGCGGCGAACGATCTCAAGTAATTCTATCAATTGCCCGTTTTCTTCAAACTTTCCATGGTATTCCAGGAAAAAATTCTTTACAAGGTAAAGCTTATCCTCAATATCTTTTACAACCGGGTATTCGGCGCCTTCAATATCCATTTTGAGAAAATCAATCTCCCGGGTCATGAAATCACGCAACCTTACTGCTTCTACAGTTGTAGTAGATGGGGTTGATTGCTGCTCTATCCTGCTGGAAACTGTTCCTTCGTTTTTAAAATTCAGTGTAGCATTTTCTGTCCATACTGCTTTTTGGTGTGCTGTAATGCCAGTAAGGCCACATGATCTTATATTATGAGAAAGCAATTCAAAATTTGCAGCATCTGGTTCAAACAATTCAATATGAGCAGATGGGCAGATAGATTTAAGGTAAACAGCACTCAGACCGATATTGGCACCGCAATCTAATATGTAGCTGTTTTCATTGAGCTCCTGCTTGTAAATTTTGTTCTTGAATATTTCATCGAGTGAATAGAAGAGATCCGTAGCAAAGCGATAATTTATCTTCCCGTATTTGAGTTTGATGCTCCTGGGATGATCTTCATTGGGAAGATGTTTGAGATATTTTATCGTTACCAGGTTTAACCCGTGATCCTTATCGTAAACTTTCTGGGAAAGTACATTAAACTGGTGTTTGATGCCATTAATGATATTATTCAGTAAAGATTTAGCCATCCTATATTTAATACATTGAAATGATTGTTGCCCGTTGCAAGGGCGATTCGGCAATATTACAATGATTTTTTTTAGGATATAATTTATATTTTGCGTTTTAAATCAGAACATCAGGAATGCCTAAAGTATCCATTGTAATCCCTTGCTATAACCAGGGGCAATATCTAAATGATTCTCTCGAAGGATACTTACCCGGAAATGATATATACGAAATTATCATTGTGAATGACGGGTCAACAGCAGCAGAAACGATTACAGCGCTTACAACTTATAAGGAGAAGGGGTACCAGGTCATCGACCAAAAGAATGCCGGGCTTGCTGCTGCACGTAATACCGGCATTGCCGCCGCAAAGGGAAAGTATATCATGTTGCTGGATGCTGACAATGTGGTGAAGTTCGATTTTATTGAAAAAGCCATTAAGGTATTCGAGTCTGATGCCGGTATAGCGGTTG
>CAYOLS010000256.1:0-4182 GCA_964404845.1 uncultured Ferruginibacter sp.
CAGCTGCTGAAAGCGACTGTAAAAGACAATGGTGTTGGCAGGGCAAATGCGGCCATTATTAAAGAGCAACAGCAAAAATTACTGCCTCACCAATCGAAAGCCATCGCCATCATACAACAAAGGCTTCTATCGCTTGGCAAAGGGTCTCTTTTTTTTAACGACCTTGTAAATGATAAAGGCGTTGCTGTCGGCACAGAAGTTATTCTTTACATACCTCTTCTTTAATCGTCATTCTTACACGGCCTTTTGTACATTTGACCATGATATCGGCCATAGTAATAGATGATGAAGCAGCAGCTGCGAATGTATTGCAGCTGATGATACAGCGGCACATACCACAGGTTACCAATTTAAGGGTTGCCACTACTATTGCAGAAGCCAAAGCCCTTATCTGCACTGTAAATCCTGATATTGTTTTCCTCGATATTGTAATGCCGGAAGCAAGCGGCTTTGAATTTCTATCAAACCTGGGCAATATCGACTTTGAAGTGATATTTACTACTGCCCATGACGAATATGCCATCCGGGCTTTCCGTTTCAGCGCTTTTGATTACCTCTTAAAGCCCATCGATGCAGAAGACCTGCAGGCCGCCATAGCAAGGTTTGTAGAGAAGCGGCAAATAATAGAATCCAACCAGCGGTTAAAAAACCTGATCGCCAACCTTGAGAGCAGGAATGAAACAGCGTTCAAGCTGGCCATCCCTTCCGTCAGCCGCACTTTGTTCTTTGCTACGCCCGACATTGTGCGGTTGGAAGGCGTAGGGAATTATACGAGGTTTTACATGGAGAACGGCGATCAGCACATGAGCTCTAAAACATTGAAAGAGTTTGCCGATATCCTTCAGCAGCATAATTTTTTGCGCATCCATAAATCGCATCTTGTTAACAGGAACTTTATTGCAGCCTACCAGAACGAAGGGGCCGTGCTGCTTAAAAGTAACCTTATGCTGCCTGTGTCGAGGCAAAGGAAGCAGGAGATCAGGAATATTCTTTCCATTAATTGACTGTAATTAGATATTTGCCCAGTATAATTTCTGTTATTTTTGCTGACCATTCACTTAGTAAAACATATCAATGAAATTCTCAAAAAGTCTTGCCGTTGTTCTTCTTTCCTTTACTACGATCGTTTCTTTCACACAAACAAAAAATTATGCTTCCCTTGTAAATCCTTTTATTGGAACAGGCGGGCATGGTCATACTTATCCCGGGGCTAGTATGCCATTCGGCATGATGCAGCTAAGTCCTGATACAAGGCTGGAAGGCTGGGATGGTTGCGGTGGCTACCACTACAGCGATTCATTGATCTATGGTTTTTCCCATACACACTTGAGTGGTACAGGCATACCCGATTACTGCGATATTTTATTGATGCCTTTTGCCGGCGATGTAAAATGGAGCAATAAGGAATACGCTTCACCCTTTTCTCACAAAAATGAAAAAGCACACGCAGGCTATTATGAAGTGCTGCTGGATAAACACAATGTAAAAGCGGCGCTTACTACTTCCGTGCGTTCCGGTATGCACCAATATACTTTTGCACCGGCTGCTACCGAAGGAAAAGTGTTGATCGATCTGAAACACAGGGATGAAGTATTGGAATCATCCATTGAAGTGCTGAATGATTACGAAGTAAAAGGAATGCGCCGCAGCAAGAGCTGGGCAACCAGCCAGGTGATCTATTTCTATTTGAAATTTGATCATCCTATAAAAAGCTATGGAATAGCACAGGATGACCTGTTGAAAAACGGCATCAGCAAAGCTGCAGGAAAAAATATAAAATCATTTTTCAGCTTTGATTTAAAAGATGGGAAAACAGTACAGGTAAAAGTGGGCATTTCCGGGGTAAGCACAGAAAATGCCCATATGAACCTGGATACAGAGATACCGGGCTGGGATTTTAACCTGGTAAAAACCAATGCAGAAAATGCCTGGAATAAAGAATTAAGCAAAATAGAAGTAACAGGTGGTACAAAAGATGAGCAGGCTGTTTTTTATACAGCACTGTACCATGCATCGCTCAATCCCAACACTTACACCGATGTGAATGGTGAATACAGGGGAACCGATAAGCAGGTGCACAAAGCCAATGGCTTTATCAACTACACGGTGTTCAGCCTGTGGGATACATACAGGGCATTGCACCCGCTCATGAACATCATCAATAAAAAAAGAAGCAACGACTGGATCAATACCTTTTTGGTGCAATACAAATATGGTGGCATGTTGCCGGTATGGGAGCTGAGCGCCAATGAGACATTTTGCATGATCGGCTACCATTCTATTCCCGTGATCGTAGATGCATATAAAAAAGGCATTGTAAACTTTGATAAAGAAGAAGCGCTGAAAGCGATGATGGATTATGCTGAAAGCAACCGGTATGGTTTAACAGCTTATCAAGCCAAAGGTTTTATCAGCAACGACGAAGACCATGAGAGCGCCAGCAAAACTATGGAGTATGCCTACGATGACTGGTGCATTGCACAGTTTGCCAAAATGATCGGCAGGGATGATGTGTATAAAAAATATACAGAACGCTCCTTGTATTACAGGAATTTATTCGATCCTTCCACGCATCATATTCGTGGAAAAGTGCAGGGCTTTTGGTTCTCGCCATTTAAGGCCGGTGAGGTAAATAATTTTTTCACCGAAGGAAATTCATGGCATTACAGTTTTGCAGCACCACATGATATTAACGGGCTGGCAAAGCTGATGGGTGGACAGGAAAAATTTTATGCAAAGGCAAATGAGCTCTTTACTACCAAAGAACCTTTGAGCGGCCGTGACCAGGCCGATGTAACCGGCTTGATCGGGCAATATGCACAAGGCAATGAACCCAGCCACCACATGGCTTACCTGTTCAACTATGCAGGCAAGCCATGGCGCACGCAGGAACTGATCAGCAAGATCAACAAAGAGTTTTACCTGAATAGTCCTGATGGATTGATTGGAAACGAAGACTGCGGGCAAATGAGTGCCTGGTTTATTTTCAGCGCTATGGGCTTTTATCCTGTAACGCCGGCCAGTGGTGTTTATGCATTGGGTACACCAGTATTTGATGAAGTAAAATTGCATTTGGAAAATGGAAAGACCTTCACCATTACTGCAAAAGATCTTTCCAGGAATAATTTTTATGTAAAAGGCGTACAGCTGAATGGAGTTGCACATGCTGCTACTTTCATCAGGGATGAAGACTTTGCCAATGGTGGTTCTATGGTCTTTGAAATGAGCAGTCAGCCAAATATGCAAAAAGGTGTACAGCCGGCAGAAATGCCTGTTGCTGTGGTGGATGATGCCGGCTTTGTGCCTGTGCCTTATTTTGAAATGACCAGCAACAAAATAAAAGAATCACTCAGTGTTGTAATGAAAGATATTGATAAGGATGCGGCCATCTATTACAGCGTTCAGCCCGCAGGTGGCAAAGCAGGTGCCTTTGTGAAATACAGCAAACCTTTTGTATTGAGCAATGCCGCTACTGTAAAATACTATGCAGAAAAAAACGGCAACAGGAGCAAGGAAGCCGGCCAGCAATTTTATAAAGTGGTAACGGACAGGACGATCACTATAAAAAGCAAAGTACATCCTATGTACACCGCCGGTGGGCCGGAAGCGCTGATCGACGGCATCATTGGTACTACCAACTGGAAAACCGGCGAATGGCAAAGCTATTACGACCAGGATTTTGAAGCCGTGGTAGAATTTAAACAGCCGAAAAAAATTAGTTATGTGGGCGCACATGTGCTGCAGGATATAAGTCCATGGATAATGTTCCCTTCCGGGATAGATGTGGCCATCAGCAACGACGGTAAATTTTTTGAGCCATTGCTGACAAACACAAAAGAGAATGCTGCGGAAGATAAACCGGCAGCTGTGGAAACGCTCGGTGGCGATGTAAAAGCTACGGCTAAATTTGTTCGCATCCGTTTAAAAAGCGGGGGCAAATTACCTGCGTGGCATGAGAGCGCCGGTTACCCATCGCATTTGTTCATTGATGAAATAATAATAAGGTAATGACCTCCCCGGCCTGATAGCCGGGGATTGATATAATTTTAATTTCCTGTCAAAAATTGTAACATGAAAATTATCCTGTTCCTTTCGTCCTTTTCATTGTCAATGGTAGCGTTGTCTCAATCATCGCAGCAAAATATTGTGATCGTCACAACCGATGGCCTGCGCTGGCAGGAA
>CAYOLS010000257.1:0-4166 GCA_964404845.1 uncultured Ferruginibacter sp.
ACTCGTAACTCATAACACGCAACTTTCTTATAACCCAAAACTTACAACCATGTTCACCAAATCCGACATTGAAAAATATTTCATGGCCGAAAAAAACCTTGGCCTGCTGTTTCTTATAGTGGGAGCTATTGGTATAGTTGCCAGCATTATTTTCTTTTTTGTGATGAAGACCAACTGGCACAAAGGCGCTGCTATTCCTTTTTTAATAATTGGATTGTTCCAGCTGTACCAGGGTTATCATGTGTACAAAAGTGCGGATGACAAAAGAAAGACCGCTGTATATGCATATGATATGAATCCATCCGCATTAAAGGAAAAAGAGCTGCCGCAGATGGAAAAGGGTATCAAAAGCATGACCACTTTTATGGTTATAGAAGCGCTGATGCTCATTGCAGGCATTGCACTTTTTGTTTATTTTAAAAAGGATGCTACCAAATTATTCTGGGCCGGCCTCGGTATGGCATTGGTGATTGAAGCAGCGCTTTGCTTATTTGCAGAAATAACAGTTAGGGCTAAAACAAGCGAATACGTAAAGGGTTTAAAAGAATTTACTGCAAAGCCTTAGATCATTAAAAATTATTCAACCACAGCCTGGCTCAGTACTATTGATCTTTTAATGGTTATCTGGCTGGCAGTTTTGTCTTTGGAATAATACAAAAGGATATCCTGTGCCTTATCCTCACCTGCAGGACCCTGTATATTTTCAGTTGCGACTATTTCCTGTACAAAACAATCTGTTGAATCAACTAAAATAATTTCATTTTTAGGATCACGGTATAATGGTTTCTCTGTAACGGGTTTTGCTGAGAATGTTACTCCCGCATTTCCGATCTTTACTGAATCAATTACTACATTTTGCCTGGCAGAGAACAGGTATAGCCTGTATTGTACAGACTTTGTTTCAATGATGTTACCGTCAAGATCGGTTTTTTGTATGCCGGGAATAATGGTCTGCCTGTATGCAATGGCAGAATCAGTGCAATGCGTTGCATTACCATTTTTGATTCCCGTTACCACTTTCTGATTACAGCTAACAGCAAGGAAGATGCAAAATAATAGTATTGATACTGGTATCTTTTTAAAAAAGGTAGTAGCCGGATTTATTTTATAAAATTCTGAATCCATAATTAAATTCTATATCTTTCGATGTATAACAAAAGTGCTTTATAAAACTAAGCTATTATGAAAAAAGTTACAAAACTGATTGCTATTGCATCCCTGCTGCTCGGGATGGTTTCCTGTGCCGGGAATAAAGCGAGCACAACTTCATCGCCGCCCAAAAAGAAAAGCAAGGAACAAAATGTACGGGAAGCTTTTCTGCAGGAGTTTAATAAAACACGTGATATTACTACTAATACCGTGCCGGCAGAAAGATTATTTACCGCCATTGGCAGGCAAAAAGAAATTTTTGCTAACCAGGCTGCTCAAAGAGCAGTAGGCGGGCTAAGCTGGGAAGAAAGAGGACCTATCAATGTGGGTGGAAGGATAAGGGCAATGATGTTTGATAAGAACGATCCTACCAATAAAAAGATATGGATAGGAGGAGTTGGTGGGGGTCTTTGGTACACAAACGACATTTCATCTACCCAGCCTATCTGGATAAAGGTAAATGACTTCCTGGATAATATCAGCATTTCTGCATTGGTGCAAAGCAGTACCAATCCACAGGTAATGTATGCATCAACAGGTGAAGGATTTTTAAATGCAGATGCACAAAGAGGTTTGGGCATCTGGAAATCTATTGACGGAGGTGCAACCTGGGCGCAGCTTCCATCTACCACAGCTTTCAGGTATGTAACAGATATAATATACGATCAAAATGGAAAACTGTATGCCGGTGTAAGAGGCGCTTCCGCCGCCGCATCGGGTGTCTATCGTTCAGCCGATGAAGGTGCTACCTGGACAAATGTACTTGGAGCTACAGCTTCCAGCCCATATCCTGCAGACTTTTCAGTGTCTGCTAATGGCGACCTGTATGTGGCCATGGGTATTGCTTCTACAAGTGGTGGCATTTATACTTCTCCTGCAGGATTTACAGCAGGTGATGCAGGAACATGGACAAATATTACGCCTAATTCTACCGGTGTAATTAGTACGCCTGCCAATTTCTGGCAAAGGATAAAACTGGCAACTGCACCATCTGATAATAATATTTTGTATGCGCTTTTCCAGGGTTGGGGCAATGATAATGTAACATCTATCCAGCAATATGATAAGTCAACCAATACCTGGACGGTAAAAACTGTCCCTACCATTATTGACCAGGGCAGCAATTCTAACTTCACAAGGGGCCAGGCCTGGTACGACCTGGTGGCTACCGTAGATCCTAATGATGCCAATACCCTTATTATTGGAGGTGTGGATGGGCTTAGGAGTACTAATGGTGGTACAAGCTGGACACAGATCACAACATGGTCGTTATTTGCAGCTACGGGTTACAACGCAAACCAGAATGTGCATGCAGATCACCACGAATTTTTATATGCGCCCGGTAGTTCTTCTACAGGCGTTTTTGCAACAGATGGCGGTGTGTTTTACAGCTCCAATATTAATACTGTTACCGGCTACCCAACCTCTCTGAACAGGAACAATGGCCTCAACATTACTCAATATTATGCAGCGGCTATTCATCCAACGGCAGGAACAAATTATTTCCTGGCCGGTGCACAGGACAATGGCTCTCAGAAATTTTCTACTGCCGGTCTTAATGCTACTACCAATGCATCCGGTGGCGACGGCGCTTTTTGCCATATAAGTCCGATCGATCCCAACAACCAGATAACCTCTTATGTTTATAACAATTACTACGTTTCCACTAACGGGGGTGCAAGCTTTGTTACAAGGTCAAAGGCAAATACAGGCCAGTTCATCAATCCAACAGATTATGATGGTAACAACCTGTATGGCGGAGCAGCAGCAGGTGCATTCTCCCGCTGGGTTTCACCGCAAACAAACGGGGCCTATACTTCTAATGCATTTAGCCCCGCTTTAGGTGGCAGTGTTTATCACGTGAGAATATCACCGCTTACAGCTCACCGGGTATATTTCGGAATGAGCACAGGTACTGTTGCCTATGTGAATGATGCCAACGTTTCCGCAGTACAAACCACTATAGGTGCACCACGTACAGGAGCAGTATCAAGCATTGATTTTGATCCTCTCACTGAAGATAAAATGCTCGTAAGCTATAGCAACTATGGTGGAGGAAAAATATACCTTAGTACCAATGCATTGTCAGGTGCTGCTACATTTACCAACATAACCGGTAATTTGCCTGATATCCCCGTAAGGTGGGCAATATTTGATCCGAGGAACAGCAATATGGTAATTCTTGCAACAGAACTGGGTGTATGGAGCTGCGATGATATTACAGTTGCAGTGCCTCAGTGGAGCACAAGCAATAATGGTCTTGCCAATGCGAGGGTAGACATGCTGAAATACCGTTCTTCTGACAGGACACTGGTAGCGGCTACCCACGGGCGTGGATTGTTTACCACCAAGCTTCCTGATAACCTCAATCCTGAAATAAACTTTTTTGTTCCCACAAAATCACATGCAGAACTGCCAAGCTTTACAGATGTTGCTAACTGCAGAAAGTATACAGATTATGATGTGATGATGGGTATCAATGGTCCCCCTTCGGCTGATGCCAATGTTACCCTTGCAGTAAATGCAGGTGCTACTGCAACAGAAGGCGTGGATTTTGATTATACTACCAATGGTATTTTTGGTGCCGGAAGTTCTAAGTCATTGACCTTCGCATCAGGAAGTAGTGATGGTAAAACTTTTAGATTGAGAATATACGACGATGCAGTGGTAGAAAATCCTAATGAAAGCTTTACTTTCAGCTTTACCACTTCGGGTGGCGGGTCTTCCATAGGAACAATAGCACCAACTGAAACAGTTACCATTACAGACAATGATGCGGCAATTACCGCTGCTACACCCATTGCAACTACTGTTAATGATACCGACGTAGAGCAGGTAAAAGCTGTAAGCGGCTTACACAATTTCTATAATACCGGCAGCCAGCTGATAAGTGTTATCGGAAATGCCACTGCCGATCTTGGTTGTGTTACATCAAAAATAGAAGCAGCCGGTACCTGGTTTGTTCCTTTTGCTTCGGGCCAAAGAAGCAACAAGGTTTGGGCCATCACTCCTTCTGC
>CAYOLS010000258.1:0-4154 GCA_964404845.1 uncultured Ferruginibacter sp.
AGATTTTGCTGATGTATGCGTTGCCGGTCGCCTGATGAGTGTAAGGGATATGGGAAAGGCCAACTTTTTTTGTATTGCAGGATGCTGTAGGAATGATCCAGTGCTATATCAAGCAGGATGATATCTGCCCGGGTGATGATAAATCGCTGTTCCAGAACGTCTGGAAAAAACTGACAGATATCGGCGATATCATTGGTGTAAAAGGTTATGTGTTTACTACAAAGACCGGTGAAACATCTATACATGTACGGTCATTTGATATCCTTACCAAATCGCTGCGCCCGCTGCCGATCGTAAAGGAAAAAGACGGGGAAGCATTTGATGAAGTGACCGATCCTGAGTTCCGCTACCGCCAGCGTTATGCAGACCTGATCGTTAACCCTGGTGTAAAGGAAACTTTTATCAAACGTACCAAAATGGTGAATGCCATCCGTTCATTTTTAAATGAGCGTGGTGCGTTGGAAGTAGATACACCTGTACTGCAAAGCATTCCCGGCGGTGCTGCCGCAAGGCCGTTCACTACGCATCACAATGCGCTGGATGTGCCAATGTACATGCGTATTGCCAATGAGCTGTATTTAAAAAGACTGATCGTTGGCGGGTTTGAATGGGTGTATGAATTCAGCCGCAACTTCCGCAACGAAGGCATGGACCGCACGCACAACCCTGAATTTACCGTACTGGAATTTTATACCGCTTACAAAGATTACGAATGGATGATGGATACCACGGAGCAACTGCTGGAAAAAACAGCGATCGCTACCAATGGTACCGACACTGTAAGTATTGATGGAAAAGAGATCAGCTTTAAAGCACCGTACAAACGCATCAGCATGTACGATGCCATTAAAGAGCATACCGGCTTTGATATCAGCGGTATGGATGAAGCGGGTATCAGGGAAGTATGCAGTAAGCTGGGTATACATGCAGATGCGAAATGGGGCAAAGGAAAACTGATAGATGAAATATTCGGCGAAAAATGTGAGCACAATTATATTCAGCCAACATTCATTACAGACTATCCTGTAGAAATGAGCCCGCTTACCAAGAAACATCGCAGCAAAGCCGGACTGGTAGAGCGTTTCGAGCTGATGGTGAATGGCAAGGAAATTGCCAACGCCTACAGCGAGCTAAACGACCCTATTGAACAAAGAGAACGTTTTGAAGAGCAGGTAAGGCTGATGGAGCGTGGTGATGATGAAGCAATGTTCATCGATCACGACTTCTTGCGTGCATTAGAATACGGCATGCCGCCAACAAGCGGTATTGGTTTTGGCGTCGACCGTTTGTGCATGTTGCTCACAGGCCAGGTCTCTATCCAGGATGTATTGTTCTTCCCGATGATGCGACCTGAAAAACAGGATTAACAACAATACCACTGAAAATAAAAAATGCAGCTTTAATGAGCTGCATTTTTATTTATCGTATCAATAATATACTTCCTTTTCTTGATCGCTCTTTTCCATTGAGCTTATAGGTGGCCATCCACACATAGGAACCATTGAGCGGTACAGCGCCTTTAAAAGTTCCGTTCCATTTTTGCAATGGGTCTTTGCTGGAAAATACAAGCTGTCCATAACGGTTGTAAATATTCAGCTGGTAGTTCTGTGCAAATGCCGCCTGGCTACCGAGCGCACCGAAACCGTCATTTCTTCCGTTGCCATCCGGGCTGAAAGCGGTTGGAAAATAAAGATCAGAGCAATCATAAATGATCTTGATCTCATCCGTTCCTGTACAACCATTTTCATCAGCAACCTGTACAGAATAAGTACCTGCAGTGGTAACCTGGAAAGTAGCCGCAGTGCTTCCATCCTGCCATAAATAACTATCGAATTTGCCGGGGTTGAGCAGTAAAGTTTCGTTGTTGCAGATGGCCATATCCGGGCCGAGACTTACAGGCAGGGTTGTTTGTTCAGCAGTGATAACAATATTATCTGTTTTCACAGAACAGCCACTTGCATCTGTAGCAGTAACACTGTAAGTGCCTGCAGGCAGGTTTTGAACAGTAGCGCCGGTGGCGCCATTTGACCATGTATAGGTATAAGGCGATGAACCTCCGGACGCAACGCTGGTGATCGTTCCGTTATCCGCCGTACATTTTGAGTTGGTAGCCGTTACCGTATTGGTAATGGTTGCAACACCTAATACATATTGCACCGAAGCGGCACATGCATTCAGCGCATTCACAGTTACATTATAAGTTCCGGGGCCAATATTGCTGATAGAAGGCGTTGTTTGCGGCGGGTCTGTATCCCAGTAATAAAAATAGCCGGCACTGCTTCCTGTAGCTGTCACAGTTAAGGTGGCGCTGGGTGTATTGCTGCAGGGATCGGGCCAGTTGGTACTTCCGCTGGCGCTGATCACCACTACATTAATGGTTGCAGTAGATACGCCGCCTGAAGCGGAAGGTGCTGAAAGACTAACGGTATAAGCCCCCGGAGCGCTGAACACATGTGAAGGCGCTGCCTGCGTAGAAGTGTTGGAGCTGCCGGAACCGGGATCACCAAAATTCCATGCATAGCCTGCAATGCAGGTTCCTGTTACTGAAAAATTTACCTGGCTGGTGCTTACGCAGGTGCTGGTAATGCTGATGGGTGGTGGAACCGCTTCCGCAATACTGATATCATCTATGGCAAAGCCGTTAAAATTATTACAGGTACTACCGGCGCCAAACACAAAACGAAAACGAACATTGGACTGGCCTGCGAGCATACTCAATGTATGCCTTGCCGTAAGCCAGGCTCCACTGCCATTGCCACCAAGGCAGCTACCGCTGTTGGGTTGTATATTACCTGTCCAGCCATTTATATTTCCAAGGTAGGTGATGGAATTGGTATTGTACCAGTTCGATCCCCGGCAATCGCCGTTGGAAGCCACATCACCCAGCATGGTCCAATTGTTTCCGCCATCGGTAGAATACTGAAAGCTGGCACCGTCAAAGCGTTGCTCGGTTTCCCAGAAAATTTTAAAGCTGATAGATGGACTGGTAAGCGATGTAAAATCAAAACAGGGGCTCATGAGCCAGGAATTTTCGCTATTGGCGTAAGAAGAACCGGTTAAGCCTCCCGTTATCCAGCAGTGGTTGCCACCGCCTGCGCTGCTGATCACCGATTTGGTTGGTGTACCCCATGCCCAGTCTGATGAAAAGCCACCCGGCAGCCAGTTGCCATCGTTCGTTTCAAAGGTTTCATTGTAAGGAAAGCTGGCAATACTGCCTGTGCAGGGCTGTGCCATTCCATATTTTACAGATAGCAATAAAACGAATAATATCAGGCCGGGCCTTATCATGCCGGCAAAAATAAAGTAAAAACCAGCGTCCGGGCACAGTTTAACTATTTGCGCAGGTACTTATTTCCCTTTCTTTTGATAATGATATTGCTCATGCTTGCGCTTCCTTCGCCTGACAGTACCGGGTAAACGATGAACATGGAATCTTCCACATCGAAATTGGTATGCTCCAGCTCGGAATGAATACGGTTGACAAAATTGCTGAGGTTGGCCCGCAGGTTACCCATGAATACCCTGTAGTTGTTGTTGGATTCGATAGCGCTGAAATGAAGGAATCCCATCAGGCTCTCCACATCATGCAGCACAGCATCCGACTTAATATAAGTGATGACCATACACTTCATACAGCAGTTATTAATAATGTACAGTAATAAGAGTGTGTAGAAAGTGGGTACGCTGCCTGTGCTGTGTTTTTTTGTTTGAGTGGCATGAATAGGCCGGGGCTTAAGCCCGGCCTATTCTTATTTTTTCATCTCCTCCAACTCCTTCTTCATCTTAAACATCTCATCTCTTAGTCTTGCTGCTTCCATAAAGTCAAGGTCCTTCGCAGCACGCTCCATATCTTTTTTAACTTTGTTGATCGCTTTTTCCATCTGCGGAACGGTTTTATATTCCACCTGTTCTTCGGCAGCTACTGTCACCAGCTCTTCATCTGCACCTACAGCATAGGGATTGCTGGGATCGTATCCTTTTACATCCAACACGGAGCCTTGTGCAAATATCTGTTCCTTGGTTTTGATCACTGTTTTTGGAACGATGCCATGAGCTGTATTGTGAGCGATCTGTTTTTCCCGGCGGCGATTGGTCTCGTCAATGGTCTTCTGCATGCTTTCCGTCATCTTATCTGCATAAAAGATCACCAGTCC
>CAYOLS010000259.1:0-4138 GCA_964404845.1 uncultured Ferruginibacter sp.
AAGACATTCCACTAATTTAATACTTAGAAGTCATATTATTGGGCAGCTTTTATGCTGGCATTTCTGCACATTGATAACAGCAACATATCAAACGGCAAAGCAGCTTTGAGAAAACGGCGACGTTATTTTAGAAAACGGCGCTATCTCCGTACTTTTATTTTATGGAGCTTATCAAATTATATCTTGGAGAGATCGGCCAGGTTGTTTTTGCTTTTTTAATAGGGGCCATCATTGGTATTGAAAGGGAATTTCGCAGCAAACCTGCCGGGTTCCGTACCATGATACTGATCTGCGTTGGCTCCTGCCTTTACACCATTCTTTCCAAAGAAGTAGGCGATGGCAGCGCCGATCGTATTGCAAGCAATATTGTTACGGGTATCGGTTTCATTGGAGCAGGCGTAATTTTTAAAGAAGGCATTTCAGTGAACGGGCTTACCACAGCTGCGCTCATCTGGATAACGGCTGCGCTGGGCATGGCCATCGGTTATCACAACTATCCTTTGGCCATCGTGGTTTCTGCCATTGTGGTAATTGTATTGTTCATCCTGGAGCCGGTACAACGTTTTATTGAACGCTTTCACAAAGTGAAAGATTACAGGATAAAGACCGTGGATATCGACCAGAAATTCCGGCCTGAAGTAGAAGCATTTTTTGAAAAGAACGATCTTGACTTTCGCCTGATGAAGCTGGCAAAGGATAATAACGATGCGGTTTATTTATATCGCATCAGCGCACCCGACAGGAACTATTCCAAAGTAGAGGAATTTCTCATTAATCATAAAAATGTAAAGAGCTTTGAAGTTTAATTCATAGACAAAAAAATATTATGTCAACAATCCTGTTCGAAATAAAAAACAATGTTGCGGTCATTACACTGAACCGCCCGGAGAAATTCAATTCCTTTAACCGGGAAATGGCATTGGAGCTACAGCAGCGCCTGGACGATTGTGCTACTGATGCTGCCATCCGCTGTGTTTACCTGACGGGTAATGGTAAGGCATTTTGTGCCGGGCAGGACCTGAGTGAGCTTACAGGAGAAAACCCGCCGGGCTTTGAAGTGATATTATCTGAACACTACAACCCTATTGTAACAAGATTACGTCAAATTCAAAAGCCGGTCGTATGTGCGGTGAATGGCGTAGCAGCTGGCGCAGGCGCTAATATCGCATTGGCCTGTGATGTTGTAGTAGCAACCGCTTCAGCCTCTTTTATACAGGCTTTCAGTAAGATCGGCCTGATACCGGATAGCGGCGGCACATTCACTTTGCCGAGGCTCATCGGTTTTCAGAAAGCAAGCGCTTTAATGATGCTGGGTGATAAAATTTCTGCCACGGAAGCAGAAAGGATCGGTATGATCTACAAGCTGATCGCTGATGAAAATTTTGCAGCAGAAAGTTTTGCCTTTGCTGAAACATTATCGCAAATGCCTACAAAGGGATTGGCCTATACCAAGATGGCATTGAATGCTTCATTGGATAACAGCCTGTCAGAACAATTACAAAAAGAAGATGAACTTCAATACAAAGCCGCTCACACAGCAGATTACAATGAAGGCGTAAGCGCTTTCCTCGAAAAAAGAGCACCGCAATTCAAAGGAGAATAAATTAATCATTATGGCAAACGACCAGTTAGCAAAAGATGTGGTAGATAAAATGATGAGAGACGATCTCTTCAGCCAGTGGCTGGGCATCAGCGTAATTGAGATCAGGGAAGGATATAGCAAAGTAAAAATGACAGTGAGGCCGGAAATGATCAATGGCTTTGGCATTGTGCATGGCGGCGTAGCATTTTCATTGGCCGACAGTTGTTTTGCATTTGCCTGCAACAACCGCAATGTATTGTCCGTGGCGCTGGATACTTCTATCAACTTTACCAAGCCTGTACATGTGGGAGATGAGTTGATGGCTGAAGCGAAAGAACTGCATAACGGAAAAAGTACCGGGCTGTACCACATCACTATTAAAAACCAGAATGATCATATTGTAGCTTTGTTTAAAGGCACTTGTTTTCGCACCAACAAAGCTTTGATCTGATCTTTAACTGTTCAGCATCCATATCGCCCCGTTCAGACAGCTGGCAAACAGTACCCACAAAACATACGGCATCATTAAATAACCTGCCGCCCGTTTTATTTTAAAGAACCATGCAGTGCAGGCGATGATCAGCAATAACATCACGATTATTTCTGCCAGCGCCCATCCTGTTTCATGTAAGCTGAAGAATATATACGACCATGCCAGGTTAAACATAAACTGCAGCACAAAAAGCAATAACGCTTTGCTTTTTCTTTCATCCCTGCTGTGCCATATCAATCCTGCAGCAATGCCCATTAAAATATACAAAGTGGTCCACACCGGGCTGAATATATTGTTGGGTGGATTCCACGAAGGCTTTTGAATATTTTGATACCAGTTATTTATTTCGCCCGCCGTACTGAAGCCGCTGGCAAAACCAAGTCCTGTGCAGAGCAGCACGCATATTGCTATTTTTATAAAAAGATTCATATAAAATATTATCCGTTAATAATTTCTCCCCCGTTTGCATGTAACACCTGCCCGCTCATAAAGCTGGCATCATCGCTTGCAAGAAATAAAAAGCAGGGTGCAATTTCATTGGGCTCGCCTGCCCTTTGCATCGGTGAGTCACTGCCAAATTCCGCTATTTTTTTCCTGCTGAAGCTGGATGCGATCAGCGGTGTCCACACAGGACCAGGTGCTACTGCATTCACCCTTATTCCTTTTTCCAGCAAAGAATTGCTGAGGCTTCTTGTAAAAGCAACGATGGCGCCTTTGGTGGATGCATAGTCGATCAGCTTCGGGCTTCCCCTGTATGCAGTTACCGATGTGGTATTGATGATACTGCTTCCTTCCTGCAGGTAAGGTATCGCATATTTTGTGAGCCAGAAGCAGGAAAAAAAATTACTGTGGAAAGTTTTCATCAGCTGGCTGGTAGATATATCCTCAATGCTGTCTGCTTCCCAATGCATACCGGCATTGTTAATGAGTATATCTATTTTGCCGAATTTTTTAAGAGCGGCTGCAATGATCTTTTTGCAGTGCTGCTCTTTGCCGATATCTCCTTTGATAAGCAGGCAGGCACGGCCATACAGGTTTACTTTTTCTTTGGTATCGCTGGCATCTGGAGTTTCGCTCAGGTAAGGTACCACAATATCAGCGCCTTCTTTGGCAAACAACAGCGCCGTGGCTTTACCAATACCGCTGTCGGCACCGGTTATAATGGCAACCTTACCCTTTAATTTTCCATCGGTATATACCTTGGGAGTAGTATCCGCATGTGGTTTCAGCCTTGTTTCCTTACCAGGCCTTGACTGTTTCTGCAAAGGCCTGATGGGCTTTTTAGATTGCTTTTCCATGGAAGATGTAGAAACAAAATTGTGCCAAAGGAGTTTTGAATAGCCTGATTCAGAAATAGCTTGTAATTTGTACCATGATCTACCAATTCAACGAATTCATTCCCGTCATCCACGAATCTGCCTTCATTCATCCGCAGGCAATAGTTACCGGCAATGTTATCATTGGCAAAAATGTATACATCGGCCCCGGTGCTGCATTGCGGGGCGACTGGGGGCAGATCATCATCGAAGACGGCTGCAATGTGCAGGAGAATTGTACCATCCACATGTTCCCCGGTGTTACGGTATTGTTGCAGGAAGGAGCGCATATCGGTCATGGGGCCATCATACATGGCGCTACCATCGGCCGCAACTCACTGGTAGGTATGAACGCAGTTATCATGGACAATGTAGTGCTGGGTGATGAATGCATTGTTGGATCACTGACCTTTATAAAAGCGGATGAACATTTTGAAGCGAGAAGCATCATTGTAGGTAACCCCGGCAAAAAAATAAAAGAAGCCAGTGATGAAATGATCAGTTGGAAAACCGAAGGCACTAAACTATACCAGCAATTACCCGATGATATGAGAAAAGGCTGGAAAGAATGTGAGCCGCTCCGCTCTGTTCCTGCAGACAGGAAAATGAATAAGCCTTCTTATAAAACGTGGAACCAAAGTAAGATATGAACTATGAGATATGAGTGATGAGATAAGGAGCGATAACCATGGAACTGCTTCATCTTATATCTCATAGTTCATATCTCATATCTATTTCCTTTTGTCC
>CAYOLS010000260.1:0-4130 GCA_964404845.1 uncultured Ferruginibacter sp.
CCACCAATACAGGCAATCGTCCACTTTTATATTGAATTAAAATTTCTTCCCGGTTGTCCTGCTCCAGGTCGCTGTGTATCTCTCCTGCCTTAATGCCTTTTTTCTTCAGTTCACGTGTCAGTTGTTTTACACTCAGTTTACTGCTGCAGAAGATGAGCACAGAACGGTATTGTTTTTCTGATAAAAGGTGTTGTATCAGCGGGATCTTTTGTTCATCGTATACCATGTAAGCCTGTTGCACAATTTTTTCCGGAGGCTTGCTCATGGCAATGCTGATCTCTACAGGATTTTTCAATATTTTTTGCGCCATGCTCTTGATCTTTGGCGGCATGGTTGCACTAAACAGCAGGTTCTGCCTTTGTTCCGGCAGGTGTTTGATGATGAACATGATGTCGTCGTAAAAGCCCATGTCGAGCATACGATCGGCTTCATCCAGCACGAGGTATTGCAGGCTATCGAGCTTTACATAGCCCATCTTGATATGTGCCATCATTTTGCCGGGAGTGCAGATCACAAAATCAGCCCCAAGGCTCAGGGCCTTTTTTTCCTGTACAAAATTGTTTCCGTCACCACCACCGTATACAGCAATGGAGCTGACAGATGTAAAATAAGAAAGCCCTTCGAGGTGTTGTGCTATCTGTACGGCCAGTTCCCTGGTAGGCACTATTACCATACAATTGATGCCATTGGGATCAGTGCCTTTAGTGAGCATGCGGTTGATAAGCGGCAATAAAAAAGCGGCTGTTTTACCCGTTCCTGTTTGTGCAAAAGCGAGCACATCCTTTCCTTCGAGTATGTGCGGAATTACCTGTTCCTGTATGGGCGTGGCATTTTCGTAGTTAGAAGCCTCTATCCCTTCTAAAAGGCGGCTATCAAAATTAAAATCTGTGAACTTCAAAAGTATTGCTTGGTTTAAGTTTCCAAAGGTAGTCATTATTTGCGGCATAGGGTTCTGTACGAAATTGCGGTAGTTATAAGTAAAGTGCCACCGGCACGACCTCCGGGTTAGACTTCAGGCATTAAGTGCCGTAAGCGCTGCAGGAGTGGCATCACAGGTAGCTCCTGCAGCGCTGTTCTCATAGGTTTTGCGGGGTACAAACAGGAAACTCCGCTCGAGTTTAGCATAGTATCCTGGTATTTAACGGCACAAGAACTGCCTTTCTGCCGTTCAATTGCTCATTCCTGCTTTTCGCTGGTTATTTGCTACCAGTGAGTAAAGAATGTTTTATTTTGGTTTTTAATTGGCAAATCTTTGCTATAAGACGACAACCCTTTAACTTAATTAATCATATCTACATACCTAAAACGTTCATCATGCAAAGACTTTATTTTTTCAATTCCCTGCTTATCGTTTCCCTCGTCGCTTTGCTTGTTTCCTGCAAGGGACAGGTCGGCGGATCAGCCGGTATTAAAAAAGACTTTGGTACGGGCCTTACTTCCACTTACAAAAACATGGAGCCTGAAAAAGTTTTTTTAGTAATGAATGATGAAGTACTGAATCATACGGATATCCCGATCGGTGAAAGTTTTTTCCTGGTCAATGATAATGTAAAGGGATTAAAAGAAAAAGACAACAAAGTATCAGTTGGCTGCTCCTTAAAGATCACCGATCAGAAAGGAAAGATATTACTGGATGAAAAAGATCTGTTCCGGGGAAAAGATGTGTTCAAAACAGAAGATGCCAAAATGCTGCGCTGCACCATCAACACCGGCGACCCGATGCAATGGGAAGAGAAATATGATGTGCAGGTACGCTTTTGGGATAAATATGGTGATGGAAGTATAGAGAACAAGGTAACGATCCGTGCGATTGATATTCCGTAGGGAGTTTCAGGTGTTTAAGAGGTTTAACAGGTTCCGGAGCTCCCAATAATTAATAATTATTGATGACTGATCACTGATGATTACAGTAGAAACTTTACAAGTATTAAAGACTGTAAGTAACCGCATCTGTAAAATTTGCGCTACTTTTAAAAAATGATCACAGCAGGAGCATACTACCAGTTGCCCGTACTTCGTTTTGCAGAACCAGGCGCTTACCTGGACGATGGCGACAAAGGCATATTATTACCCAAAAGATTTGTACCGGCAGGATTAAAGGAAGCCGATTCTATTATTGTATTTATTTACCACGACAGTGAAGATCGCCTGATCGCTACTACCCAGATACCTTACGGTGTAGTGAATGATATTGTAAAACTAAAAGCAGTTACCGTAACCCAACAAGGTGCTTTTTTAGACTGGGGCTTAATGAAAGACCTCTTTGTTCCAAAAAGCCAGCAACTTACCGGCATGCGCCCTAATGGAGAATACCTGGTAAAAATTTACCTGGATGAACAGACCGGCCGTGTAGCAGCCACCGAAAAATTTGACAACAGCCTGAGCAATGATACATTAACCGTTCAGCCCTTACAAACCGTGAACCTTATTGTTTACCGTCGTACAGATATCGGTTATGTTGTTATCATTAACAACCAGCATACAGGCGTATTGCACCACAATGAAATTTACCGCAGCATCGGCGTGGGTGATAAATTTGAAGGTTACATTAAAAAGATATACCCTGACAATAAAATTGATGTGGCAGCAGGAAAGCCGGGCTACCAGCGGGTGGAGGATGAAGCAGGAAAAATATTGCGCTTGCTGAAAGAGCATGATGGCTACTTACCTTACTACGACAAAAGCGACCCGGAAGAAATTTATGAGTTCTTTGGTATGAGTAAAAAAACTTTTAAGATGACACTGGGGAATTTGTACAAGGAGAAAAAGATCAGTTTGGAAAAGACAGGGATAAGACTGATTGATACGGTCTGACCAATGCTATTTTTTATAACACGAATCAAAAGCACGAATTACACGAATTAAATACAAGCTATTAGCCATGAACTGCGAGCCGGATTATTGTTCTGCGTTCATCACTCATATCTCATAGCTCAACTTACATCGTATGCCAAAAATATCCTCATACTGCTTAATTATTTTACTACTCTTCTTCGTAGCATGCGATCCCGGGCGCAAAGAAGTAGAAGTAAGCTATAACAGCTATCAATTTGATCAGAATGTAATTGTCAAACTCCCTGTATATGATAGCTTGGCAAGATTGATCATTACCAATTTTTCTTTATTCGGGCAGCACATCAATAAAGACGACAGCTACCAGGCTTACCGTTATATGCCCGGTTCTGGTGACGCTGCTGTTAAAGAAATACCTGCTCCTGTAAAAGCAGCCATTGACGATGTTTTTCAAACACTTGGCAAGGATTTTATTTATGGCTTTGATGTGTTCAAAGACAGCAGCATAAAGGTCTACATCAGGAGCACAGCTTCTGATAAGACCTCGGTAACCATCGATGAAAATTTATCTTATTACCCCTTGGGAAAGATCACAAAGCGAAGGGAATTTCCGGAAAAAGACAGCATACTCAATTCCTACTGGCAATACTGGACCAGGTTCAACAAGCAAACCATCCTTTAAAATAAAAAACGGCTGTCATCAACAGCCGTTTTACAAACCATAAACGCATTTTCCTGGCCTGCCAGCCGGAAAAGTAACAGGCAGTGTATGAACCATAACAAGTAAATACTTCCTGCCTGTTTTCGATTGCTACGTTGAGAAAAACTATCGCACAAAACAGTTCAAAAGTCCAAGGTTTTAGGTTTAAATAGTTTCAAAAGTTTAAGTATCTCTCCTCACTCGTCGTTCATCACTCATATCTCATCGTTCCTATCTCATATCCGCTACTGGTACACCCTTATATAATCCACCTCCATCGTTCCTCCATTTACCGACGCATCTACCGGGCCACCGAAATTGCCGCCCATTGCCAGGTTCATAATGAGGAAGAAGTTATGGTTAAACGGAATAGAAGCGCTATTTGTTACAGAATGTACCTGCTGACCATCAACAGAAATTTTGATCAGCGCAGCGTCCCACTCTAAAGTATAAATATGAAAATCTGTTGTAGCATTGGTGATCATCCTGGTATTACCATCCGCATTGCCGCCGGAATGGCCGGGATAGTGCAGCGTACCGTAAATTTTATTCAGCTCTCTTCCCAGGTGTTCCATAATATCAATTTCGCCGCAGGCAGGCCAGCCAACAGTATTGATGTCGCTGCCCAACGCCCAGA
>CAYOLS010000261.1:0-4092 GCA_964404845.1 uncultured Ferruginibacter sp.
TAAAATAAGCCTCCGGTTGGAGGCTTTTTTTATTAGCAGTGCAATATTTATTTAATGATCACAAACGACTGGCGGATCACATTCTGTTCATCGTTGATGCGGATAAAGTACCTGCCTGCAGGAAGCTTGCTCACTTCAAGGCTGATGCTGAACACGCCTTTGTTTACCTGCTGCTGTTGTACTATTCTGCCCGCCACATCTGTTACCACCAGGCTGGTAGTAGCTTTGATGGCCTGTGTAAGTCTTACATTCAGCGGACCAGTAGTAGGATTAGGGTAAACCAGCGCATTGCTGAAATTATTGTTCAGTCTCACCGGTACTGTTTTGCTGTAGCTGTAAGTGCCGTCAATATCTATCATTTTCAAACGGTAGTAAACGATAGAAGTGTTTGGCAGTGTAGCATCAGTAAAGGAATAGTTGGCCAGGTTTTGTCCTGTTACCTCACCTATTTTGTAGAAACCGTTTGCATCGAGACTTCTTTCAATTTCGAAAGTTTTAAAATTGGTTTCGTAGGTAGCATACCACCTCAGCAAAACATCGTTGTTTTGTTTTTGCCCTACAAAGTCGGTAATGGTTACCGGCAGTACACCTGTACACTGCCAGATAAGCGCTGCATATTCAGGGTGATCCACAAAAGGGTTCCTGTTATGCTGACCGCTCAGGTTATAAACGGCATTGTTGCGGTCGATCTCTTTCTGGCTCACGGGATCTTCGGTCATCCATTTGAACATGGTGCGGATGTACCAGGTATCGTAGATCTGTAACCTTCTCCTGGCGGCATCAAATCCTTCTTCACTTGAACCCAGCATCGCTGCATTGGCTTCACTGCCGCCGGCCCAGTTCTGTGAAATGATCTGGTCTTCGTAGCGGGTAGCCATGTATAAGGAGATACGGGCCACATCGCCCCTGAAAGCAGGATGTGGCTGAAATACTGTGCCTGTATATCCAAAGTTATTCCCTGTTCCTCTTTTGCTTTGGTTGTCGATAGAAGTAAAACTTGCATTGGTTACTTCACCATAAGGCCAGTTACTCCTGGCACCATTTACCCAGCCATCGGTTGGCAGCACATGGAAAATATCATTGTGCATCGGGGCTGCATCATTGAACCAGCTTTTTGGTGTAGTATGCTCCCTGTTATAGCAATCGCCTTCACTGTTGTAGGTTCCGCACTGATTGCTGCCATATGTGAAATTGAATGTTTCCGGTACTGCAGGGTCATTATCATCTGTATAAATATCCCAGATGGTATTGGTGGTTCCGGGTTTAATGTCGGTATACTGGTAAGCTGTCCACAATCCATCGTAACCGATGTTAACAGCACCGGAACTGATGATGGTTTTTAAAGCTGTTTTTAATGGCTGGCATGTAAGACCGTTAGCAGCATTGTAATAACCAACAGGAATACCGGTAGCCGAATTGGTAGTGGTAATATTGCCATTGAGCGATGTTGTATTAAACAATGGCTGGCCCGTACATTCTGATGCCCCTGCAAAAACAAACAAATAATAAACAGTGCTTGTATTTAAGCCGGTAGCTGTAAAGCCGGTGCTGTTGCTAAAGCTAACCACTGTTCCGCTACCCAATGCCTGACCTGCTGTATAATTAAATCCGTTAACAGGAGTAGCTCCCAAAGTAGCAGAAGTTCCGATAACAACCAGGTAACGATTGATTCCTGCAACTCCTGTAAATGTTCCGCTTATTGAATTATTGGCCGCTGTTAAATTGAGCCCGGTAGGTGAAGTTGGTGTAGTACATGGTGGGATCGGCTGCGTATTGGTAGAAGCCGACAACGGATCGTTGTTAAAATAGTTGGGACCACCGGTACAATCTTCATCATTAATTGCAAAAATAAAATAGTAATAAGTGGTAGAGGGGTTGAGGCTATTGTCTGTAAAATTATTGACAGAAGAATATCCTATAACAGTTCCTCCGCCAAATGCCTGGCCTGCAGTATATACCGTTCCGTCAGTTGGTGTTGCTGATAATGTAGCAGCAGTACTTCTCACTATAAGGTAAGCGTTGGCTTCAGGAACAGGTGCTGTAAAATTTCCTGTAATACTGTTGGGAGTGCTGCTCAGGATAAGGTTGGTAGGCTGAGCGGCAGGCTCTGTGCAAGGAGGATTATTGTTGAATCCTGTCCAGGTAACATCATCTATTGCTATCCTTAACCCGGCAGTGATCTGCCTGATCTCCAGGTCAAAATTCCCGTTAATATTCAGCGACGGAATGGTAGTATTGGCTACTGTAGTAGTAGGGTTGGCAGTACCAACAAGGTTACCATTGATATACACCTGTAAAACAGCGCCGGAAAGGGTGAATTTTTGCTGGTGTGTAAACGTCAGCGAAGAAATGCCGCCGGGAATATCGTTACAGATCAGAGAGCCATCTCTTACTGTGATAGCACGTCCGTTGATGGTTTGATCCGTCCTCGCATCTGTAGCACTCCAGGGGAGGCCATTGTCACCGGTCCATTCCCTCAAAGCATAGCTGCTGGTAGCATTAGTGGGAATATTGGTAAAAGATTCTGATTGTCCAAAGCTGAGCAATGACACAACCAATAGTGTAAATAGTAAGGTAAAATTCTTCAACATACAATTATTGCTTTTTCTTCAAAAAATAAGAAGGATAGGTGCCTTGCCGGATTATTTTATCAAACAACAAAGCCCATCACTGTTAGGTTGACGGGCTTTAATATTTTTAGGGAACTAAAGTTTACTACTTCAGATTACTTTGCTAAAGCGTTCACTCTTTTAGCCAGCTTGCTTTTTAAGTTAGCTGCTTTGTTCTTGTGGATAGTACCACGCTTAGCCAGTTTATCGATCATAGAAGCTACCAAAGGTAATTTTTCAGATGCAGCTTTTTGCTCGCCTATTGCTTTAATATCACGGATAGCGTTACGGGTTGTTTTACCATAATAACGGTTACGTTCATTACGCTTTGCACTCTGACGCACATCTTTTTTGGTTGCTGAATGGTTTGCCATTTATTCTAAATTTTTGGGCTGCAAAGATAAGGAGAATGTTTCTAAATAAAGCAAATGAATGGATTATTTTTTGAAACAAGCCTTACAGCTAACCGGCAATCCATTATTAATCTCCCGCCCGCCACAAATATATATCACCTGTTTGTTTCCTTAAATATCTGACTATCATTTAACTATATGGTAATGTTTGGTGAAAAACAGCCTTTGGCCGGTCGGAATATGGCTTGTTTTTGCTATTTTCGCCGCATTACAATTTATCACTAAGATCAGTACCGGGGCTTTCAATAGCCTCAAGATCTTGTTTAAGGTGCTGATAGTCACCTGTTACATTTTTTATCTATAACTGGTAGTTTTTTCTGCCAGCCTTTAAAATAACCGGATGCATTTACCAAACCTCATTGCCGATCTTGGCCTTATTTTAGGCGCTGCCGCCCTTATGACCCTGCTGTTTAAAAAACTAAGGCAGCCGCTGGTCCTTGGGTATATCATTGCCGGGATACTTGTAAGCCCGCATTTCAAATTATTCCCTTCTATTATTGAAACAGCCAACGTGCAGGTTTGGGCAGAAATTGGCGTAATATTCTTATTGTTCAGCCTGGGATTGGAGTTCAGTTTTAAAAAACTGGCATCCGTGGGGGGATCGGCATCGGTTTCCGCTCTTATGGAAGCCGTGGGTATGATCATACTGGGCTATTTTACAGGATATTTTTTAGGGTGGCCCGTTATGGACTGCATTTTCCTGGGAGCCATGCTGGCCGTTTCTTCTACTACTATTATCATTAAAGCCGTAGATGAGCTGGGACTGAAGAAAAAGAAATTTGCGACCCTGGTATTCGGGATACTGATCGTGGAAGACCTCATCACCATTATGATCCTTGTATTGCTGTCAACCTACGCTGTAAGCCAGCAGTTTGTAGGAGGCGAGATGTTCATTTCTGTGCTGAAACTTATTTTTTTTCTTATTCTTTGGTTCCTGGCGGGGATATTTTTTATTCCAACGCTTCTAAAGAAAGCAAAGAACCTTATGAACGATGAGACCTTACTTATTGTTTCCATCGCCATGTGCCTGTTGATGGTGTACCTGGCAACCAAAGCGGGTTTTTCTCCTG
>CAYOLS010000262.1:0-4090 GCA_964404845.1 uncultured Ferruginibacter sp.
ATAGAACATATAACTTCCTTTTTGGATCAATACAAAAAAATATTTTTGAACTATTCCGGCAGTATTCCCATCAGCTAACAATATAACTGTATAATTTTTTTTTAATACTAAAACAAACATGATGGGAAAATTTGTGATCACCAAACGAAGCAACGGGCAATACCAGTTCAATCTTAAAGCCGGCAATGGAGAAAAAATATTGCACAGCGAAGGATACACTACAAAAGAAAATTGCAAGGCCGGTATAGCATCCGTAAGAAAGCATGCGCCGGACAATGCCAATTTTGAAACCAGGACTGCTTCGGACGGGCAATACTATTTTAACCTGAAAGCTTCCAACGGCCAGGTAATTGGTACCAGCGAAATGTATGAGACCATATCCGGCAGGGCAAAGGGAATAGAGTCGGTAAAGAAGAATGCACCGGATGCAGGGGAAGTAGATGAGAGCTGAGGAATGAATGCGGCTTTGCGTGTATTTTCTTTGTGCCACTCTGCGGTTAAATAAAAAACTTGTTTAAAAGCCCGCAGCAACAATAAAATAAAACACCCGGCAGTCGGAGCTAATTTAAATTACTGAAATTGAAAATTAACTCCGGCTGCCAGGTGATAAATCATTGTCTTTACCGTTAGAAGCAGTATACACATACCTGCCTGCTTAAGTCGCAAAGCCAGTCAACAGCCCCCGGTGGTGGATTTACACACCAGTTGTTGTTGCGGCAGTATTCTCCATCAACACAACCGCTGCCCGGAGTGCCGCCTTTGATCTCTTTCATGTCATTTGCTGTTAGCTTTTTCATTATTATAGAATTGTAGGTTATACAGGTTGCTGTACCTGTATTAAAAGTTGTTGTTACCGGCAGCATCTGTTTATACAATGCACTGTATAAATCCCGGTAAGTGGTACCCTAAACAAATTTCAACAATAAGTGGATGCGCAGGGATAATGCAGCTATTGTAAAATACAACTCAGTGCCCGCAGCTTAAGTGTAACATTTCTTTCACTTATTAAACAGTAGTTTTATTTTATTCTCCACCAAAACCATCAACTATGAACCTCTCCATCCCTTTGCTTTTATCTGTGTTGTTTGCATTCCCTGCTGCTGATAAACCCGGGGCCGCAGCAAACGTTTTTTCCGGAGCAATGTATGCGCCTGCAGCGCCTGCACAATCGGCCTACAACCGCATTGCTGCTGTTGAATTTAAAGCGCAGGAATTCTGCCGTGCGGAATGTGATGATTTTGAATACGATGCATCTTTTAAAGTAGTAAGCGCCACTGTATATTTTTCAGGTGCCAGCTTTCCAAATGTGCAAACAGCATTCATTAGCAGCAATAGTCTTAAACCCATTGCCGGTTATATGAAACGTTGCGTACCCGGCAGCATCGTTGTTTTTGATAACGTTAAAGTAAAAGGGCCTGATAATATGGTTCGTACTATACAGCCGGTAAGGTATGAGTTGTACTAATACTGATCATTATACTCTCCCTGCGATCTCTGTGCACATTTCTCTGCGCCTCTCTGCAGTTAAAAAATACACAAACCAAAAAGCCCTTTCTAAATAAAGAAAGGGCTTTAGTTTTTCACTTACCATCTTACGATACCGTTACCTGCCCGGTATATATGCTGCCGGCCACATTTAAGCCGTCTTCGCTTATAAAACCGATATAGGTTTCTACTACCTTACCCGCAAAACTGGCAAGGTTAAGCTGGTCTGTCAGTGCGCTGCGTACCGCACTGCCTGTGGTGTAAATAGCCTGGTTCATGTCCGGACAGTAAGCTACCAGTATAGCTTTATCCGTAGGTTTGGCAATACCCACGCCGCTATTGTCTGTCCAGCTGAAATTTACCAGGCTGCCCGCAGCTGCCACTGCTGCAGGCGCCAGTACATTGGGCAGGTCGCCACGGCTTACGAGCACATCTGCATAAGAAATGCTGAAGTTGGGGTAAGTGCCCGCAATCGCATTTTTGAGCGTATAGCCCAGGGCGCTGTTGATACCCGTTTTCTTTACCGCATAATCCTTAAAGCTTATGGCCAGCAATGCGCTCATGCTTTGTAAAAAGCGGATGCTGATGCCAAACTTTAATTGCTGTGCGTGTTGTGCGGGCGTAGGAGCGGCATTGCGGCTGGCGCCTTTGCTGCGCATGTAATCAATGCCCTTCCAGTTACCGCCCACTACGGTACCTACTTTTCCGGAGAATCCGCCAAGGATCCCTTTTGAAATTCTTCCCATACAATATGAGTTTAAAGATGAATAATTGCTGCCTGCTTTTACTGACATTTGTTTGTAAGAACGGCAGCGTTGTCTATATAACAGACGCCCGTTTTAAAAACTTTGTTATGCCCTTGTTTTAATCAGCAATCATTTGCAGGCATTTGTAATCAATTGCAGTAAATAGCACCAACCTGCAAACCGTTTATTACCTGATAAAGGCAGGAGAATAATTGCCTGCGTATGAAGCAAAGCAGGCAGCAAAAAAATATTTTTCTTCGACAGCGCTTCGATACTTCTTCGTGTTTGCTTCGGTACTTGTCCGGCAGCTGCCGAAGCCGTGTCGAAGAAGGTACGAAGGAGATACGAAGCAGGTACGGCTGAAGCAGGGTAATAATTGCAACTACTCTTGTTAAGGAACATTAAAAAATATACAGCGCATGCAGCAGATCGCTTTTTATTCGTTACTTCATAAGTAACTGCTCTCCCTGAAAGTAATACCATACCAATAGTATGTACCATAACACATCGCTAAACCGTATGATATGCAGCATGAAAACGAACCACCCCGTAAGCCCCGCAAAAAACGCAAACCACCGCCGCCGCTCACTTCCGAAGAGCTGGCTTTTCTTAAACAGAAACGTTTTATCGACGAATGGGATCTCCTGCGCCTGCTGCAGGTAAGCACTACCACCATGTACAACCTCATTCGTAAAAAACAGTTGGTGCCCGCCTGGCTGGGCGGTAAAAAAATGTTTGATATAGAGGATATTTACAGGAGGCTGGAGGAGAGTAAGGGGAAGGGGAGGAAGTAAAAAAGGTGCAAAAATATTTTGTGCTAAACTAAATATTTTTATATTTGGTGGCTCCGTAGCATGCAATATGCGATGCTGCCGTACACCTAACCGTATAAAAAATAACCGCACCCGTTAGCTCCTCATCTGTCACATAAATTTTAACGCTATTAATTGTAATGAGTCATTACAATTAAGACACAGTATAATATTTGGAAAAATGGAAAATATTTTAGAACCTAAAACCTGGGCAGAAGTTTACGATTGCTTGTTTCAGGAAACCTATAATCCAAGGATTGGGAGGTATAAATCAAGATTTGCATTTCGTGGAGTTTCCTCTAAAGACTATGAAATGGAAACAAGCTTAATGAGGCTTGGGGGAGAATACATAAAAGTAGAAGATCACTTGCTTCGCCAGTTCAAAAAGTATGCTCACAATCATATCTCTGCAAAAGACCATGATTGGTATTGGCTGTCTGTAGCCCAGCACTATGGATTGCCAACAAGGCTTTTGGATTGGACATATTCACCCGATGTAGCTTTACATTTTGCTACCGTAAATACTAACCATTACGATAAAGATGGGGCCGTTTGGAAGATCAATTATAAAAAGGCACATGAATTATTACCACCGGTATTATTTGGACATGCAAAAGATAAAAACACCTGGATATTAACAGTTGAAATACTTGAAGTGATGTTTAAAGATTTGAATGGTCTTGATAATGAAGGAAAAAAGATCGGAGACTTTGTGGTTTTCTTTGAACCTCCTACGCTGGACGATAGGATCCTTAATCAGTTTGCTTATTTTTCTGCATGTTCCCGCCCGGATATGCTGCTTAATGAATGGGTAAAAGATAAGCCTGAACTCTGGCAAAAAGTTATCATACCTAAAGAGCTTAAGTGGGAGATAAGGGATAAGCTGGATCAAAGAAATATTTCAGAGCGTATTCTTTTTCCTGGGCTTGGCGGGTTAGCAGAGTGGCTAAAAAGGTATTATTTACCAACTAAACCGATTTGATGTTTCCAGTTAGGAGTTACGCAAATTATAATAGTAAAACCTGGTATTGCCGCCGCCTGGCTTTC
>CAYOLS010000263.1:0-4038 GCA_964404845.1 uncultured Ferruginibacter sp.
TTACAACAGATGCTGCCTATTTAACACCGGCTTCGACAAGCTCAGCCTGACATTTCTCTTAAAACAAGAAATTTCCTATAAAATCAAGCTTAGTTTTTGTGTAAAATGAGCATTTCGCTTCTTGTCACACTAAGCTTGTCGAATGTGTTACAACAGATGCTGCCTATTTAACACCGGCTTCGACAAGCTCAGCCTGACATTTTTCTTAAAACAAGAAATTGATAAAACCTGCTATTTCTTATTTGGTTAACTCATAAGTAACTTTGACCGCATGAAAAAAGCATTCCTTCAATTACATATCGCTGTATTCCTGGCAGGTTTTACCGCCATTCTTGGAAAACTGATCGATCTCAATGAAGGCATGCTGGTTTGGTGGCGCATCTTCTTAACTGTAATTGTATTGGGAGGCTGGATGTATTTTACGGGGCAACTGGAAAAAATAAAACTATCTTCTTTTGCAAAGATGTCGGGGGTTGGATTTATTATTGCGCTGCATTGGCTGTTATTTTACGGAAGCATTAAATACGCCAATATTTCCGTGGCGCTGGTTTGTTTTTCCGCTACAGGATTTTTCACTTCTTTACTGGAGCCGTTAATATTAAGAAAACGCATTGCGCCTGTTGAACTGTTGCTGGGCTTATTGTCTATCGCCGGTATCTATATCATCTTTGATTTTCACCCGCAGTTCAAACTCGGTATCATTTTCGGGATACTCTGCGCTTTGGGAAGTGCCTTGTTTCCCATCTTTAATAAACAATTGTTACAGGAGTTCAAGCCGACGACGCTTACATTGTATGAATTGAGTGGCGGGCTTTTGCTGCTGACGCTTGTATTGCCATTGTACCATCAATATTTTCCTGCTAATTATTACTGGCCAACGCCTACAGATTGGACCGGTTTGCTTGTGCTAGCAGTGCTGTGTACTGTTGTGGCATTCCTGTTGCAATTAAATGCGTTGAAAAAAATATCTGCCTTTACTTCCAACCTTACTTTTAACCTGGAGCCTTTATATGGCATCATCATGGCTTTTGTGTTCTTTAAGGAAAGCAATATGCTCCACAGGGAATTTTTTATCGGGCTTGCATTGATCGTACTGGCGGTGTTGCTGCAGATGGGGATGGTGTGGAGGCAACAGAGATATAAGATATGAGATATGAGATATGAGTGATGAGTGATGAGTGATAAAAGATTGCCAAAGTTGTGAAACTTTGGCAATCTTTATTTGTAAGAATATTTCCGGTGAACTTATTTCAGTTTTTTCTGGAACTCTTCGTTGATCTTTACGTAGTCGTCGTTCTTGGCTTCTTTTGCAAGGGCTAAAGAAGTGTTGGAGCTTTCCAGCGCTGCGGCTTTGTTGCCCATTGCCTGTTCAATTTTTGCTTTGTAGATCCAAACCCAAAAAGCTTTCGGGTTGTCTTTGGTTGCAGCTGTTGCATATTCCAGCGCCTTGGCAGGGTTGTTATCGTATTCATTGTAGAACTGTGCTGCCAGCCAGTTTGGTTTTTTATCGCTTTTCAAAGCTTCCATCAGCTGAGTGCGGATGCGTTCTTTAATGGTAGCAGTAAAAGGAATGGAGATCGATGTTTTCTCCCACATGATATCCAGTGAGCAGGTTTCAGGCTTGATGTCGGAGAACTGCATAGTAAAATTCTCTACGTTTGTTTTGCCGGTATGGGCTTTCACTTTAAAACGCAGCACATCTTCCGATTCTTTGTAACCATCAACACCCCAGTTGGTCAGGCCTTTGTTGAGGATCACTTCCCAGGTATCGGTACCAGGAATGGTATACAATACATAAGAACCGGTATCTACTCTTTTGCCTTGTATCTCTACCGCATCAGTGAATTTGATGAGGGTGGCGGCATTGGCACCTGTGCGCCATAATTTATTATACGGTACCAGGTCGCCCATTACTTTGCGGCCTTTGGCTGCAGGGCGGCTGTATTTTACTTCGATGGTCCCCAAAGCAAAATCCTGCTTAATGGTTTGCGTGGGAGAGGGGGCCGGCATTTTAACCTGGGCGTTGATACTTGCTGCTGATAACAGCGCTATACAAGCAATCGCTAACTTTTTCATTTATTTTGTTTTTATGATTTACGTAATTGGTTTATTGAAAAAATATTTTTACAGTTTGATAGAACAACCTGTTGTTCATAGCTGCGATCTGCGGATTGTGGAGCTGTGCTTCTGAATAGCCCTGTAAGCCCAGTAATCCTGCTGCATTTCCTTTGTTCAAAGAAATTTCCAGGTAACCGGCCGAATTGAAATGCGCCAGTTTTTCCCCGTCGGGCACATCAGCATAGGTTTCGCTTATCTTATCTATTACCTCGTCTCTTTTAAATACAATGGAGAATTTTCTTCCTTTCCGCTGCTCTTCAAATTCATCTTTATGAATATTGATCACCACGTTCTCAAAATTGTCTATGAAAATGATCTGTCCTTCTATCCAATCCTGACCCAGCATTGCCCTTAACGGATTTTTTACCCTGATGGAAACCGAAGCATCGCCTACTTCTTCTATTTTTTTGCCCTGTACAATGGCATTAATGGCTTTGGCGAAAACACTGGCGCAGTAGAGTGTATTTTTCTGTGCAGTTTTTTCCAGCTCCAGCGCTACCACTTTTTGCGGTGTTTCTTCCAGTATCATGGTGATGAGCCCATTGTCGGCACAACCGATGAACTGGCCATCATGTTCTATCAACAGCAGGTGTTCCGGTTTTTCATCAAATAAATTTACCAATACCAGGTGGAAACTCCCTTTTGGGAAGTTACGGATGGCATTCCTGCATATATAAGCGGCCTGCGGGTAATTGAAAGGGGAGAGCAGGTGCGTAATATCGGCAATATTAAACTGCTCATTCTCCTGTAGTAACTGACCTTTGATAGCGCCCGGCATAAAATCCTGCATACCTATGTCGCTTGTAAGGGTTACTATCGGCATCTTTTACTTGTATTGCAAGGAAAAAAAATTCCTCTTAATTAATTTACTTGACCAGCTGGCCGTTTTTGAAGAAAAATTTCCTGGTCAGCTTATCAGCCCAGGAAGGGAAAAATTTATTGATGAAAACTGTTTGTTTTCCACGGAAGGTAAGTACCAGTGTTCTTTTCTTTTTTTCAATGGCATGAAGAATGTGTTCGGCACATTCTTCTGCGCTCATTAAAGATGATTCATTGAGCGGGCTTTCTCCCTGCGCTTCCGATTTTGCATTCAAAGCCGCATTACGGATATTGCTTTTGGTAAAGCCGGGGCAAACCCACATTACATTCACGCCATCTTCCAGCAATTCTGTACGCAAAGCTTCCAGCCAGCCGTTGAGGGCAAATTTACTGGCACTATAGCCACTGCGGCCGGGCAAACCCCTGTAACCAGCGATGGAAGATACACCTACAATGGTACCCTTTCTTTCCAGTATGGAATTAAGGGCCAGCTTGGTGCAGTATACCGTTCCGAAATAATTGATGTCCATTACTTTTTTGAACACATCCAGTTCGGCGTCTTTTAACAACGAACGCATGGAGATACCTGCATTATTAATAAGGATGTCGATGCCCCCGAATTGCTTGATGGTGGAATCTATGAACATTTTACAGTCGTTGTAATTGCTGACGTCGGCCACTACGCAGTGCAGGGGCTGGTTGGAGTGACGCAGCTGGAGGTCATAGAGTTTATCCTGGTTACGGGCACAGGTAGCCACTTTGGCTCCCATGGGCAAGAGTAATTCTATGAGCGCTTTCCCAATACCATCGCTGCCACCCGTGATGGCAACAGTTTTATTTTGAAAGAATTGACTCATGAATAAATATTTAAGGCAAAAATAGGGGCAATATTTTGCTGTTTAAAACTATTTAGGAAAAAATTGCATGAGATATTTTTTTAAAAACTTTTTCAAAAAAATTTGTTGCCAAATGTTTTTGCCTTATTTTTGCACTCCCTTCAAAAAAGGCACTGATAAAATGCTGATTTAAAAGGGAAACAATAAGTGTTGATTCCGTAGCTCAGTTGGTAGAGCAATACACTTTTAATGTATGGGCCCTGGG
>CAYOLS010000264.1:0-4014 GCA_964404845.1 uncultured Ferruginibacter sp.
TATATACAGGGTAAAAGCCAACCGCTTTCTCAGGGGAATGGTGAAAGGACTGGTAAATACGGTATTCGTAGCGGCGGTACAAAGCATCAAAACGACAGTGCGCTTCGGGTTCTACCGGAAAAACCGACTTTACAACGATATCTGCCGGGAGAATGGCATTAATATGATAGGCCGCTTTTTTAAAATCAGCATCTACACCAAAAGCATCAGTATCAAAATGAAAATAGTTCTGGCGGGCGTGTACGCCTGCATCTGTACGGGAGGAACCGGTGAGTTCAAAAGTAGTCCTGTAATATACAGAGAGGGCTTTTTCCAGCTCAGCCTGTATAGTATTGGCATTGTCCTGCTTCTGGAAGCCGGCATAACGGGTTCCTTTGTAAGCTACTTCTATAAAAAAACGGGGCATGGCTGATTAATTGCGGATCATTGACCGGAACCTGCTTATATAATATTCATCGGACAGCTGTGATTCCAACTGCCTGAACTCACGGGAATCGTACACAAAGGGATAGATGGCATCAAAAAATTTGTATTTCCCTTCGTCTTTTAAGAACAATACGCTGAGGTTCTTTACCTGTGCTGTACTGTAGCATTTTTGTTTGAACAGCTTTTTAGCCGCATTCACCATATCATCATCCGATTTCTGAGCTGTCATTTTTTTACGTGTTTTCATGAAGTCGTCATCGGTCGCCACTGTTTTACAATCGGAGTTGATCATCTGAAGCGGCGCTGCTGCCGTGCTTGTTTCAACCGGCCTGGCAGGTTCTTTTACTGTACTTTCTTTGGCAGTATTTATGGTTTCGGCCGGCTTCTTCTCGTCTTTAGGCAGTTCTATATCTATGAACTTAGGTTCTTCCTTAACCGGTTTTTCTGTTTTGGCCACGACAGATACCGGAGTTTCCTTAGGTTGCAGAGGGGTCTGAACGCTGGTCTTTTCAACCGGTATGCTTATATCTACAGTATCTGAACCGTATTCATCAGATACGAGGTAGGTAATATTAGCAGCTTCGCCTGTTTGGGTTGAGCGTATTTTAGTGATAACCGAAGAAGGCTTTACCGCTTTGGGCGCTTCTTCTTTATTTACAACGGGTATAACTGCAACCGGCTCTTCTTTTTTAACCGGTTCAGGCTTTTTTTCTTCCTTAGGTGTTTCCTTCGGAACTTCTTTTAAAGAAGGGGTATTCACTACATCTGCCAGCGCAGTAGAAAACTCATCGGTCTTTGTTTCTGTTTTAGCAGGCACTGCACCGGTATTTGACGCTGTGGACGACATGATCACATCCATGGTCTGGATATTAAAAAGCCCCCACCCTTTGCTATCAAAGTTTTTAAGCAGGTAACCAAGGTCTTTCCCGGAAATGGTTACAGGTATGTTTTGAGATGGCCATTGGTTTTTAGGAAATCCTATCGACAGTTCATGTGTTCCTGCCTGCAATTTTGGAATGATAAGGTAACCGGAAGCTGATGAGCTGTACACATTTCCTTTGAGCTTTACATAAAAGGGCTGCTTATTGTCTGCCTGCAGGTAAATAAAGTGATTGTGCTGCGCTTTTGCCAGTACTCCTGCCAGCAAAAAAGCCACAAAAAAAAGGAAGGGTCTCATCAATAATAAGTTTATACACAAAGCTAAACAATAACAGGGGATTTGCCACTTGTAAAAAATTAACAACTGGAGAGCAAAAGCAACGCTACTTTTACGGCAAAATTGATTAATTATTATGAAACGACTTTTATTGCTATTTGCTGTTGCGAGCCTTCCCGTACTTGCGCTGGCGCAGCCGGGAGACGATGAACCACAGGATACATCCTGGAAAAAGATCTACAGGGAAAGTTATGCCAGGGTAAACGACCTGGTGCATACCAAGCTGGATGTTAAATTTGATTTTGACAAGTCATATTTGTACGGAAAAGAGTGGGTAACGCTTACTCCGCACTTTTACAATACCGATTCGGTATTGCTGGATGCCAAAGGCATGGATATCAAAGAAGTGTCTATTGTAAACGGCACAACAAAAACCCCGCTGAAATACCAATACGACGGCATGTTGCTGAATGTAAAGCTGAACAAGGTTTACACAAGAAACGATAAATACACTTTGTACATTGATTATGTGAGCAAGCCTGATGAACTGAAAGTTGAGGGCAGCGCTGCGATCACTGATGCTAAAGGTCTGTACTTCATCAATCCTAAAGGAGAGAAGAAGGATGTGGAAACACAAATATGGACACAGGGTGAAACTGAAGGTAGTTCTGTATGGTTTGTAACCATTGATAAACCCAACCAGAAAACAACACAGGAAATCACCATGACCGTTCCGGCGAAATATGTAACGCTGAGCAATGGTCTTAAAATAAGCGAAAAGAAAAATGCGGACGGTACCCGTACCGACTACTGGAAAATGGACCTGCCGCACGCTCCTTATCTTTTCTTTATGGGTATAGGTGACTTTGCAATTATCAAAGACAAACCATACAAAGGAAAAGAAGTAAGCTACTACGTAGAGAAAAGCCAGGCGCCTTATGCCATGAAAGTTTTTGGTAACACACCGGAAATGCTCCAGTTCTTCTCTGATAAATTAGGTGTTGATTATCCATGGGCCAAGTATTCCCAGATAGTAGGAAGGGAATATGTAAGTGGTGCTATGGAAAATACCACTGCCACACTTCACCAGGATGGCGCTTACCAGAACAACCGCCAGCTGGCCGATGGCAATGGCTGGGAAGAAACAATTGCACATGAATTGTTTCACCAATGGTTTGGTGATCTTGTAACAGCTGAAAGCTGGAGCAACCTTACCGTAAATGAAAGTTTTGCGAATTACAGCGAATACCTGTGGGATGAATACAAGTATGGTAAAGACTTTGCGGATGAGCACAATTTTGAAGACATGCAGGGTTATATCATGAGCGGCAGCGAAGGAAAAGACCTGGTACGTTATCACTACAGGGATAAAGAAGATATGTTTGATGCGGTGAGCTACAACAAAGGCGGTCGTATACTGCACATGCTGCGTAATTATGTAGGTGATGATGCTTTCTTTAAATCATTGAACAATTATTTAACTACCAATAAATTCAAAGCGGGTGAAGCAGCACAGCTGCGTCTTGCTTTTGAAGAAGTAACGGGTAAAGACCTGCAATGGTACTGGAACCAATGGTATTATGGCAGCGGCCATCCTAAACTGAAGATCAGCTACAACTATGACATTCCTGGTATTCCGGGTACTACTGAAATGGTAGTGGAACAAACACAGAAGAGCGGTAAAATATTTACACTGCCTGTAGCTGTGGATGTATATGTAAATGGTAAAGCTGAGCGTTACAATATCTGGGTAAAGAGTGCGAAAGATACATTCTACTTTAAAACACCGGTAAAACCTGAACTGGTGAACTTTGATGCTGATAAAGTATTGCTGGCAGAAAAAACAGATAATAAAACAGAAGATAACTTTAAAGCGCAGTGGAAATATGCGAAAAACTATCTTGACCGCAAAGAAGCGATCGATTTCTTTGCTAAAAAAAGTATGCCTGAACTGGCAAAAGGTTTGAACGATAAATTTGCAGGCTTAAGAACTTTAACCATCAATAAGCTGGCGAATACTCCATACAAAACTGATAAAGTGGTATTGGAAGAAGTAGAAAGGATCGCAAAAACTGATGCGAATAAAAGAACAAAAGCTGCGGCAATTAACTTCTTAGTGAAGAATGGTGATACCAAATACCTGCCTATTTACCAGGCAGCAGTAACAGATTCTTCTTACACTGTGGCTGGCGCTGCATTGAAAGGACTGGTAGCACAGGATGCTGCCAACGGTTACAACCTTGCAAAAAAATACAGTACCGATGCTAAAGGTGCGCTGAGCAATGCGATCATTGATGTATTGATCGCACAGGGTACAGAAGCTGATTTTGGTTTTGTAGCCAATGCTTATAAAGATGCTCCTTTGTCGCAGGAAAAAGTGCAGCTGACCGATAAGTTCATTGCTTACCTTGGTAAACTGAATGATGTTTCAA
>CAYOLS010000265.1:0-4006 GCA_964404845.1 uncultured Ferruginibacter sp.
TTCTTCAGCTTCCAGTCCACAAAGCTCCTCAGTCCAATGCCCTCATGCGTGAACCGTATCTTTTGCATGCTGCCTAATCCGAGTTTGTAACCTAAGCCAACACCGATCAGTGATTTATCGTTGAGCTTATAACCGATGCTTAAACCGATATCAGCTGTACCTGGTAACAAGTTGTTATTCTTACCAAATTGCAGGTTGGCACCATACTCCAGTCTTTGCAGAAAGGTCTTTGTCTTTTGTGTATTGGGTTTAAAATCGGGTAGTTCATCATTGCTGCTGTTACCACCTGCTTTTATGATCTTATCTTTCAGTTTGCTGAGTTCTGCCTGTGCGGCCTGCAGGTTCTGTTTTACCTCTGCCATCGCATTGGGACCACCGGCTGCAATCCTTGTTTGTATAAGGTTGTTCACGCTTGCTCTTGTCTGCAAGCCGGCCAGGCTTTGTGGAGTGCCGTAATTGTCTGGCATTTTAAATAAAGAAGCGAGCATGCTGTTCTTCCGCATAAAATCATTGAAGCCGGGGATCTTTTCCAGCAGCTTTTTTGCCGTCTCTTCTCTTTTGGTCTTATCCTTAAAAAGCTGTTTGTAATTTTTTATGGTCTCTACGTAGTAATAAGTTTCCTTGTTAATTTTTTGCAGGTATTTGCTTTTGCCCAGGTGCTTCATGGCTTCATTGAGCAATTGCTTTTTTCTTTCACGGATCATTTGCTGCAGGGCTTCGTTCTCCTGTTCTTCTTTATTGAGGTCAGCAGTTTTTTGTTGGGTTGTTTGCAGGGATTGCTGCTGCGACTTTGACAACAGGTTCTTATTACTGTCAAGGTATTTTAATTGCGTGGTAAGTTTGTCCCTGTATTCATCATAACCGGTTTTATAATTTTGTATTGCCGATTCCCCTTTTTTGTATTGTGCCAGCATGCCCCTGAAAGTAAGCTGTTCATTAGCAAAGAGCTGCTTTGCAGCTTCGGGATTTACTTTTTGCAAAAGCGTTTGCACTTTGCTTTCCCACTTACTGAGTTTCGTTAGTGTCTTTCCTGTTTTATTGGAAATGCGGTGGGTGTATTGGTCTATCTTCTTTTCTGTGTCTTTGAAATATTTTCCCGGGAGTTGCTGAAATGCCTGCGCAGCACTGTCTGGCTGTGCAAATACATTGCACATAAGCAGAGATGAGACAATAAAGAGTATAGGAGTACGTATACTCATAAGCTGGTAGGGTTGTTAGGTTTTGTACTTTCGGATTGGGGCGGCAAATTAGATTGCGGTTTTTGCTCCACCAACAATTTTGAAATATTTATTTATTTGTTAACTGTTGCTTTGGATATTACAGTGCACTTGCGGTTTTTTGCGGGTGCTTTTTTTTGCAACAACCAAATAAAAAGTATTTTTTATCGCCGGAGTAAGTAAAATAATGACTAACGGCTTTTTAGTTTCGCTGCTTTAGAGGATGCAATTTTTAACAGCTTTTCATAAAAGAAATTACAATTACATTCATGGCAGGGCATCCTGCACGGAAAAATTTTATTAACCGCTAAGTGCGCAAAGGATTGCGCAGTAAGAACGCAAAATAAAAATCATAACGCATCATCACGATCATGATGATCTGCGTTCCCCTTCAACAAGTTTTCCAAACCGTTCCTCCCCGTGCAGCACATACACTGCATCCATAAACAGGAGGGTAAACTCGTAAAAGAAATGCAGGTTGTGCTGCTCTTGTGTTATGGCTTCCCTATCGGCCCGCCCCATGGCTGCGTTCAGCAGCAGGCACATATCCCTGCGCATATCGGTGGCATCAAAAAAGCCATGGTATTCTTTTACAATAGCGAGGGCAGCCCGGCGTGCTGCAGCTTTATTAGCAGCATTTACCAGCTTTTTATGCATTGCTTTTAGCACAGCAGGTAAAATCACGGGTTGAAAAAAAGGTGCAGGATCATTTTGTTGCATCAGCTTTCATTTTTTACAGGTACACAATGGCAGCAGTTTGTACTGCGTGCTTAAAAGATCAAACTTAAAATGTATTGAAGCGATGTATCTGGGGTACGGCACGTGGATGTGCGGATGTATTGTAGTACAAAATAAAAGCAACAAAAAGGAATATGGCATCCTGTAAGGGATAAGTTATCCGGTGTAAACAGGTAACATAGCCGTTGATTGAAGTGGTGGTTTTTAACCGCAGAGAAGCGCAAAGAAATGCATGCAAACACCGCAGAGGGCCTCTGTGTACGCTGTAAAAAACGCTGTTCTCTCTGTAGTTAGAGTATGATATCCCATAAACCACATAAAACCTCTTCCCTATCTCCCCGCAATTCTTTTATATTTGTTGCAACACAAAAACCTCCTACAACTATGGACAAAACAATACACCACGGCCGCAATGTAAAACGCTTTAGAGAACTTTTTCGCATAAAGCAGGAAGGCCTGGCCATGCAGCTGGGCGACGACTGGAACCAGAAAAAAATATCTATACTGGAAAGCAAGGAAGAAATTGACGATGCCCTGCTGGAGCAGATAGGCAAAGTACTGCATATACCGGTGGACGCTATTAAGAATTTTGATGAGGAAACGGCGGTGATCAATATTCAGAATAATTATGAGGGGGCGAATAGTGGAAGTGGAAGTATTGCTAACAGCCTTTCAGAAAATGCCAGTTTATATCGTGAATGCAATTTTAATCCTTTAGATAAATATGTGGAGGCTGTGGATGAGATAAGAAAACTGTATGCAGATTTATTGCAGGCAAAAGAGGAGCAGATAAAGTTGATGGAAAGATTAATAAATAAAGGTTAATACAGCAGGTTTATTTATGCCGCCGGCTGAAAGCCAGGCGGCGGCAGTAATGTGTATGCCGCTATTGCCTCCGTTTGGCTTTCAGCCAACGGAATTCAAGAACAGGTTATTCGTATAATCGAAATATTTTGCCGCCGTCTGGCTTTCAGCCAGCGGAGTCCAAGACCAGGCTATTCGTATAATCGAAATAGTAAGATTTTAAATCTAAAATTCCTGCCCTATGCTCTTCAGGTACGCTTCCGTGTGGCCGCAGTTTTTTACTGCCTCCATCTATAATAAAGAATACGCCCTTAAAGAAGATTCTTATAAAGATATTATTATTAACTCCCTGAAATTTATGGCGGATGACAAGCGTATAGAAGTTTCCGCATTCTGCATTATGAGCAATCATATTCATATTATATGGCAGCCGCTCCGGCATTATACATTAACGCAAATCCAGTCTTCCTTTGCACGGCATACTGCCAAACAGATAAAGAAAAAAATTTCAGACGAACAACCACATTTCCTGCAAAGGTTTAAGGTAAACAAATATGACCGGGAATATCAAATCTGGAAAAGAGACCCCTTGAGCATTGAACTGTTTACGGAAAAGGTTTTTCATCAAAAAATGGAGTATATCCATAATAATCCTGTTGCAGCGCAAATTGTAAACTATCCCGAAGAATATAAATATTCATCAGCCCGGTTTTACCAAACAGGTTCAGATGAATTCAATTTAATTACTCATTATATGGGTGACTAACTCCTATGCCGCTGGCTGAAAGCCAGGCGACGGCAACTCCCCGGGGATGCCTGAAACCAGTTGCAGCAAAATATCCTGCATTTCGAAGCTGATTGCCTCCGTCTGGCTTTTAGCCAACGGAATTCAATACCAGGGTTATCCGAATAATTGAAATAGTAAGATTTTGCCTGCGTCCGGCTTCCGGCCAACGCAATTTAATAGCATAAGATTTTAAATCTTGCTGCAGACGAAGGAGCAGCAGGTAAGGCTGATGGAGAGATTAATAAATAAAAATTAGTACAGCAGGCATCATTTATGCCGCTGGCTGAAAGCCAGGCGATGACAGTCTACTCTATTAAGTTGTGTTTTTTTAGTATATCGTCAATATCAGGCTGTGTTAATTCTACTTCTGTAAGCACCTTTCTAACCTTGCTGATATCTTTTTCATGAATAGCTTTTTCGAATTTATCCAATAAGCCACTTAAATATAAGCGCTCATTAA
>CAYOLS010000266.1:0-4004 GCA_964404845.1 uncultured Ferruginibacter sp.
ATTTTCCGCTGGATATTCGTTGAGTTCGCCAATAAGCGCTGGGCCGAGGGATTAGATGTAGTGCCCTTGCTCGCCCTCGGAAATATTTTCCTTGGCATCTACTATAATCTCAGTGTGTGGTACAAGCTCACCAATAAAAATAAATATGGCGCTTATATTACCATCACTGGTGCTATAGTGACCATTGTTTTAAATGTGCTGCTCATTCCTGTACTGCATTATACCGGTGCTGCGCTCGCTACTTTCGCCTGCTATCTCATCATGATGATCATGAGCTATAAGCTGGGACAAAAATATTACCCGATACCTTATGCAGTAAAAAAGCTCACATCCTATATAGTGTTGGTAGTGTTGCTGTATGGTTTGCATGTGGCCATGGTAAAATGGATAAGCCCGGCATTGTGGTTCTCTGTTGTTTCGGGAATGGTATTGCTTGCATTCTTTACCTGGTTTGTCGGTAAGATCGAAGCCAAAGAATTAGGCCGCCTGCCTGTCATCGGAAAGTATTTTAACCGATGAGGAAAATTTTACAATACCTGCTTAAACGGCCACTCACCTGGATGGGCAATAAGCTTGCTGCATCCCCCAAAGAATCCATGGTGTATAGCTCGCTTTCGCAGCTTTACAAAAAAGGATTGGAAGAAAAAGGCAATGATGTAAAAACGCTGGAGATCGATCTTTCAAAAGATAAATTCATTGTGTTCAGCGACCAGCACAAAGGTAATAAAAGCTGGGCCGATGATTTTAATGCCAGCGAAGCTAACTACGTTGAATCACTGAATCATTACTATAAAGAAGGCTACACATTCATAAGCCTTGGCGATAGTGAAGAACTATGGAAATTTCAACCTGCTGATCTTTTACCGAAAAATGAAAAAGCATTTGCTGCAGAATCTGCTTTTTACCCTGACAGGTTTTACAAAACATTCGGCAACCATGATATTATCTGGAAAGACATTTTTGCCGTCAGCTTTTACCTCAAAAAATATTTTGGTTCTCCTTTAAAAATTTATGAAGGCATTATTTTAAAAGTAAAAGGACTGGATATTCCGCTCAATATTTTTTTAACACATGGCCACCAGGGCGATCTCATGAGCGATAACAATGCTTTCAGCACCTGGCTGGTGGCACATATCTGGATGCCTTTGCAGCGTTACCTGCGGGTAAACATCAACTCCGCCAGTAAAGATTTTTCATTGCGAAATGGCCATAATAAAATGATGTATGGCTGGAGCAGCCAGGAAAAGGATCTGCTGCTTGTTACCGGGCATACACATAGTCCCGTATTTGCATCAGGCCGTTACTACGATCACCCCAGCAATAAAATTGATACCGACCAGCACAGGGAGACCTTGAAGCCCTGCTACTTTAATTCAGGCTGTTGTTGTTTTGATGACGGCGACATTACAGGCATAGAGATTGCCAACGGTTCTATCCGTTTGGTAAAATGGTTCGATGATGGACCTGTTACGAAAAGAAAAGTGTTGGAGGAGATCGAGATAACGAAACTGATCGAGGATTTAGAAGCCAAGGGTTAGTGGTCAGTGGTAAGTAAGAAAAACGGCTAAACACTGACCATACCCCACTCACTATTTCTTAATAATATTTCCCCATCAATACATACAACACTTTCTTCTCCGGTTCTGTCAGATCACCTTTTCCATCTATGCTGATAAAATGCCTGCGGAATGCTTCTACTGCTGCGGAATAATTGCTGATATCGTATCCTACAATCCTTAAAGCCATCTTTGTATCAAAATTTGCGGGAAGTGCAATATTGGTCGTATCACCATACCATAGTCCAAAACCGCTATCTGCCAAACGCTTCCACGGAAAATTTACATTCGGATCAACTTTACGGGTGGGAGCTATATCAGAGTGGCCGATAAAATTAGCAGCAGGTATGCCATGTATCTTTTTCAGTTTAGCCAGCAGGCCCAGTAAAACATTAAGCTGCGCTTCTGTAAAAACTTCTTTACCGTCATTATCTATCTCAATGCCTATAGAATTGGAGTTGATATCGCCCTGGTTGCCCCAACGGCTGTTGCCTGCATGCCATGCCCGCAGGTAATCGTTGAGCATGTGGTGCAGCGTACCATCCTTGCAGATCACATAGTGTGCGCTTACAGATGTTCTTTCCAGGGTAAATGTTTTGAGTGTTTCTTCGCAGCTTTTTTGTGCAGTATGATGAATGATCACATAGCTGGGTTTTCTTAAGCCAAAATTGGTTGTGCCAACCCATTGCGAAGGAAGTTTCATCGAATCTGCAATGATGCTGTCTGCCGGGATGCGGCTGATGGTTGCAGCAAATTTCTTCGCCTGCTCTTTGTATTTTTTATTGGAAGCCGCATAAGGATTTTTGGGAGCGCAGGAATACAAAGTCATTCCTGTAAGTAATAACAATAATACATTCTTCATTGCTCAAATATACTTCATTAAAAAGGGAGTGTCTTTGTTTGATTTTTTTTACGATATAAAAATGTATAAGTACAAGTCTGCGGTTTTTTGCATGTGGCTGTGAGATCATACTTGATTATTCAGGCCCCGCAGGAGCTACCTGTTGATGTCGCTCCTGCGGAGCTCTATAAATCCACCATTATATTCTAAAGATAGGTAGTGCCGATGTCGCTGGGTTAATCATTAACAGAAAGAAATACGCAATAGAATTTTTAAAACAGGATATTACCAAAAATAGGATAGTGTCTCAGTTTGAATTTCAAATATAAAAGAAATGTCAGCCTGAGCTTGTCGAAGGCGGGGTGTTATTCATGATCTGATACCGGCTTCCACAATCCCGATAACTATCGGGACTGACAGTAGTTTCAAATTGAGACACTACCAAAAATAGAAGCATTACTCCTACATCATTTAATCACTTAAATTTGGCGGGTGAATTGTCCTCCATTGACCATAACATTTTTAGGAACAGGAACCAGCAGCGGTATCCCTATGATCGCCTGCGACTGCGAAGTATGTACTTCCACCGATAAAAAAGACAACCGCCTTCGCAGCAGTATTATGGTGAAAAGCGAAACCACTACTCTGGTAGTAGATACCACACCGGATTTTCGTTACCAGATGCTGCGGGCAAAAGTGAAAAATCTGAACGCTGTTATTTATACCCATCCGCACAAAGATCATATTGCCGGGCTGGATGATATCAGGGCTTTTAATTTTTTCAATCACAAAGCCATTGATGTGTATGCCAATGAAATGACCCAAAAGGCATTGAAGAATGAATTTTATTACGTGTTTGCTGAGCACAAATATCCCGGCATACCCGATATCAACCTGCACGATATGCCTGCCGATCTTTTTTACATCGGCGATATTCCTATACAGTCTATAAAAGTCTGGCACCTGCACATGCCCGTGCTCGGTTTCCGCTTTGGAAAATTTACCTATATCACCGATGCCAATCGTATTGAGGAAGAAGAAAAAGAGAAAATAAAAGGCAGCGAAGTGCTGGTGCTGAATGCGCTCCGTCATAAAAAACACATTTCACATTTTACATTGCCGGAAGCTATTGAATTGTCTGATGAACTGCAAATACCAAAAACTTATTTCACACATATCAGCCACCAGCTCGGTAAGCATGCAGATGTAAGCGCTACACTTCCTGCCGGCAAAATGATCGCTTACGATGGCCTTGAAGTACAATTATAAAAACAACTTTTGACTCCTTTACTTTTTGTGCAACGGGTATTAGTTTTATGTTATGTCCGTCAAACCCACCCACGATTACCTAGATCTTACCCGTAAGTACAGGCGAGGAACCTTCGTTCTTCTTACGATTGTTTTATTGATCTGTGCCATTCCGTTTGTTTACCCGCTTGTTATTAAAAAAGAGAACAGGTACAAAGGCATGGATTCAGCAATGGCAAGGCTGCAAGCCAGGCAGCCGGTAAATAATAAAAATTACGATCATGATTACAACGAAGAGCGAAGGCCTTATGCTCAACCTCCTTACCAACGATCTTATTATACAAAGGAAACTAAAGGGT
>CAYOLS010000267.1:0-3978 GCA_964404845.1 uncultured Ferruginibacter sp.
TTTCGGCAAAGCCGCAATCATTTGTTTTGGCGGTACCGGTACTGAAGATACCAATTTTTGCTCCAACCCATTTGCCGGGCCTGGCTGTAAAGCTTCCTTCCAACGGGTAAAATGTATTGCCATCTTCGCTGAAACTAAAATTACAAATGCCGCCGGGAGCGATGGCTGTTTTTAAATATATGGTCGCTGAATTTATTTTTTTAGATGACAATTCTTTTTCAGGTTTGTCTTTATCAGCATTGCTGCAGCTGTTGTAGCTGATATAATGGCCGTCTTCTTTTTTGATCACAGCAATATAAGCATAATCCAGCCCCATTATCATCAAGCCTGTCTTATCATTGATATTTGCAGGCTTGAAGTTCAATTTAACTGTTGCCGTAAAATTTTCCGCAGGCCATTTTTGCAGTAAGATATTGGGAAGCATCCAGTAGTTGACTAATGAATCTATTGGCTTCAAACAATTCATTCTTAAAAAGCCATTGGGTGTTGCAAAGGCCCAGCCCTCCTGCTCGTTGGCCTGCCACTGCCATTGCAGGCCAATGGTTATTTTATTAAATTCTTCCGATGTGGGCGGAACAACATTAACTGACTTTGTTTTACTGAAAGGTTTTTTGTACCGCATCACCGGCTCACCTTTGCCATCGCCATCCTCATCTTTACCGATCACCGGCCAGTCATTTTTCCATTGCATGGGTTGCAGGTGAACAATGCGGCCATAGGCTTCCTTATCCTGGAAATGCAGGAACCAGTCCTCGCCGTTCACAGTGTTCACCCATGCACCCTGGTGCGGACCGTTGATACTACTTTTACCCTGGTCCATCACTACTTTTCTTTCATAGGGTCCATACACATTTTTGCTGCGTAATACGAGTTGCCAGCCGGTGCTCACGCCACCTGCAGGTGCAAAGATGTAGTAGTACCCGTTGCGTTTGTAGAACTTCGGTCCTTCGATCGTCGGATCAATTTTATTGCCATCATATACCATCACAGGTTTACCAATGATGCTGTCACCACGGCTGTTCATTTCTTTCACCACAATAATACTTTTGAAACCTGCACGGCTGCCTGCATAGGCATGCACGAGGTATGTTTTGCCATTATCATCCCAGAATGGGCATGGATCGATCAAACCCTTGCCGGCTTCTACCAGCAAAGGTTTGCTCCATGGCCCCAAAATATTTTTTGCTTTAATTAGATAAATGCCAAAATCAGGATCGGGATAATAAATGTAAAATTCATTGTTGTGGTAGCGAATGCTGGGCGCCCATACGCCATTACCATGCTGCACTTTATTGAATACATCAAAAGGCGGTTGCTTGTCCAATGCATAACCGATCAGCGACCAGTTCACCAGGTCGGTCGATTGAAGAATGGGCAAACCCGGCGCTGCATTAAAGCTGGAAGCGATCATGTAAAAGTTATTGCCTACCCTTATGGCATCAGGATCGCTGTAATCAGCATGTATAACAGGATTGCTGTAAGTGCCGTCGCCATTGTCGGGATTCCATGGCGAGGCTTGTGCAAAAGCGAAGCTTGAGGTAAAAGAGAATAATATTATAAAGAGGAATTTCATTATTGATTACTGATTATTAATTATTGATTACTGACGCTTCATTATAACATTATAATATAAATTATCCATTACTTAAATGGTAGTGGCGTTAGAAATCCTGTTTCCTTCATCCACGCTTCCGTCAAGTCCAACCAGTAATTAGCGGAGCCGGGGTTGTCGGTTATTCTTATGCCATGGCCTCCTTGTGGGAATGTGTGAAGGCTTGCGTTGATATTGTTTTCAATCAAGGCATTGTAAAACAAAAGGCTGTTGCGGATGTTTACGGTCTTGTCATTAACTGCATGTATCATAAAAGTGGGCGGCGTGAATGATGTGACCTGGAATTCGTTAGAGAATTTATTGATCATTGCCTGGTTGCTTGTATCAGCTCCCAATAAATTCTTTTTGCTTCCCTGGTGTGCATATTGTCCCATGCTGATAACAGGCGATAAGAGCAACATAAAGTCAGGCCGATACAAAACAGTGTCCAGTGAATCTTTTATTTGCGACACATCATTTTTATGAGTTCCCAACATGCTTGCCAGGTGACCGCCGGCGGAAGTGCCCATCACTCCTATCTTTCCTTTAGTGATCTTCCATTGGCTTGTATTGGCATTTAATATTTTCATAGCCCGCTGGGCATCCTGCAAAGAAGCAATGGATCTTTCTTTTAAATCAACCTGGTGCGGCAAACGATAAATGAGCACATAGGCGTTGATGCCTTTTGTATTGAACCATTTCGCCAGCTCGAAACCGTTATAGATATGGGATAGTCTTTGATAGCCGCCGCCGGGGCAAATGAGGACTGCTGTACCGGTATTGTTGGATGAAGGAACAGGAAAAGCATAGATGCCGGGTGTAGCTACTTTCCAAATGCGTTCGCCTGCGATGCTGTCGGAGATCGGAGTTCCGTTGCTGTTGGGCTTTTTACCTGCAGGCCATAAAGCAATAAATTCCTGGGCAGAGGAAGCAAGGCTGATGAGCAGCAATGTGATCAAAGTGAATGGTTTCATTGTAATATTTTGATCGCTCAGCGGTCTTTGCGGAAACCTTTGCGTCTTTGCGGTTATATTTAACGCAAAGGCGCAAGAAGAAGGCACGCAAAGGGCGCTTAGGTTTTATTTAAATATCTTTTTCAAAAATCCGTCGATCGTTTCTACAGTTGGTTCAAACCAGGGATTGAACAAACAGAATGAATGCGGAGACTTTTCGAATTCTTTTATTTCCGAATAAATATTATGCTCATCCAGTACTTTAATAAAATCACTTCTGCCCGCATGCATCCTTTCCACCGAACTGTTGATGAATAAGGTGGGCGGCGTATTGCCATTCACATGTGTTAATGGCGATGCGATCGTCAACAACGGCAGATTATCTTTTTTTGAATAACCGAACCACATGGTGCTGGCAGATAATTTCTTTTCATCATTTCCTTCCCCTGATTCAGGATGAACAAAAGAAAGCGTACCATCAATATCGATCAGCGCATTTACTTTTGAAGACACGCCTGCATTTCCACCGAATCCTTCAAACAAAGGCATGTTGCCTGTGGTAGCCATAAACGCTGCCAATTCACCGCCGGCAGAAAAGCCTGCGATCACAATTTTATTGGTATCAATGTTGAATTTTTTTGCATTGGCCCTTACCCATCGGATCGCCGCTTTTACGTCATACACGGCTGCCGGGAACAATGCTTCGGTAGACAACCGGTATTCAGGTGCAAAGCAGGTGTAACCCAAACCTGCAAGCTTTTGCAACAAAGGATAATGTTGTGTGCGGTTGCCGCTGCGCCATCCGCCGCCATGGATCATGATAATAGCGGTTTGTGGTTGTTTGATATCAACCGGGTAAAAGGCATCCATTAACAATTTTCGCTTTTTAATTTTACTGTAAACAATATTCTTTTTTTGTTTGACAATATTTAAATTAAATGGCTCAACGATTTTTATAAACGGGTGCGATTTTTTTGTAGAGATATAAGCCTGGTAAGTAGAATAAGAGCTATCGATACGATTGGTTATACTGTCTTTAAACTGTGCCAGCAAAGAATCGCTGCAACAAAAAAATAATATGGCCAGTAAAACTTTCTTCATATTTATTTTTTTGCCGCAGGTTTTATGATCCTATCTGCCAAAGCTATTTTTTGAGCTTTCATTTCTGCCAATACAAGCTGGGCGACCAGTCTTGCACCATATTCATTGAAATGCGTATTATCTTTCTGCCCGGCGGGATAGTGCGGATTGGCTGCGGAATCAAGATTCATGAACAGCAATTTGGAATGAATGGGCCCGAACTGCTGCAGCAATGCCCGGCTGCGTTCATCCAGGTCTATCACAGGGGTGTTGGTTGAAATGCCTACTTCACGCACTGCAGCAGCATATTCTTTGTGTGTTTCCTTTATTTTTCCGGCAGCATCAAAGCTCAGC
>CAYOLS010000268.1:0-3966 GCA_964404845.1 uncultured Ferruginibacter sp.
TTTTCAACTTTAATAACTACCGTTTGAAGATTGTCCAACTGTTTTAAATTACTGGATACTGTGCCACGAAAAATAAAGTCTGATCCGAGATCAATGTTAAGTTGTTGACCTACGTTCGCTGATAATGTGCTTTTGAGAACAGATTCAGTAATTTGTACCTTTTCAGGAAATTTGTCAAACAGCTTTTGTTTTTTGCCTGTTTGCTGGGAAAAACAATAAGTACATGTGATAAGTCCCATTGCTAAAAGCAATGGGCGAAATAGCATTTTCATAAAGAATTAATTTGGTTTAGAAAATAGGGTTTATGTGTAAACTACATTACACTCTTAAATATAATTTTTTTCTATTGATTGTTTTATTTCTTCTCTAGTTTTTACAAAAACATAATTCCAATTAGGTCAATTTGTTAGAGATAAAAAAATGGCTTTTTATGCCCAATTAAGGAAAACTCTTCTTTAAAAGCTTACATTGTTTTAATTTGTGCTGTTTCAAGATTTCTCCCCTTAAATATTACTATTTGTATGAAAAAAATTTACCTTATTGTATTTGCTATTGTAGTGGGTACAACCGCTTCTTTTTCGCAAGTGGCAACTGATCTTCTCCAGGCTGAGCAAGTCAAACGTTGCGGAACAACAGAAGTGCTTGAAAATTTTCTGAAGGCCAACCCCGGCGCTGAAACCCCGGCACAGTTTGAAGCATGGCTGAGTGCAAAAATAGCCGAACGGAAGGCTAACCCTTTATTGAGGCAGATTACTCCTAATGTAACATTACCTGTGGTTTTTCATATCATTCATTCAGCTTCTGAACCGATAGGCACGGGACGCAACCTGTCACAAGCAGCTATTCAGCAGCAGGTGCTCCAACTAAATAAAGATTTCGCCAATCGCTCAGGCAGTCCTTATGGCGTTTCAGAAGATATGGGAATCCAATTCGCACTGGCACAAAATGACCCTGACGGGCATCCTCTTACAGAACCTGGAATCGACAGGATAGAGCCTACAGCAAAAGGCTGGACAGCTATCCCGGCAGGTGGATATACAGTTGGTTATGCAAACGTGGCCAATAATTATCTTACCAATACTATTAAACCAAGCAGCATCTGGGACCCTACCCGTTACCTTAACATTTGGGTATCGCAATGGGAAGCTACCATTCTCGGTATTGCGACATTCCCTGCATCCTCTGGTTTAACCGGGCTAAATAATGCTGAAACCAATTCCACGGCTGGTGTAGCTATCAGTTATATTACTGTTGGAAGCATCTTCGCTCCTTCAAGCGGCTGTACAAATGCCTATGGAAAAGGAAAGACGCTTACTCATGAACTGGGTCATTTTTTTGGCCTGAGACATATCTGGGGAGATGCAACCTGTGGCGATGATTTCTGCGGTGATACACCTGTACACCAGGCTGCTAATTCTGGAGATCCTCAACATCCAAAACCAAATGCATGTGGTACTTCAGATGAAATGTTTGAGAACTATATGGATTATGTAAATGATCTTACTCAAAATACATTCACCGTAAACCAGGGCGATCGTATGGAAGCAGTATTTGCCAATAGTCCCAGGCGAGCGTCGCTGGCTACTTCCAATGTAGGGCTGGTGCCGGTTACAGGGACCAACACGATCGCTTTTGCTGATTGTGATGGTTCTATGACAGTAAATGAAGCGTCCGGAATGACGACCTGTCCAAAGTACAAGGACCTGAGCCTTACGATTACTGCAGAAGACAGGGCAACCTCACCGGCAACAGTTACTATTGTTACCAATGGTACAGCAGTAAATGGTGTTGATTACATATTGAACACACCAATACTTTCTTTTGCAACAGGCGACCAGGGCAAAGCGATTAGCATAAGAATAATTGATGATGGCGTAGCTACAGGAAATAAAACCATCATATTATCTTACACAATATCAGGTGGACTCACAGCAGGTTCTTCAGGGCAATCGCTTACGATTAATTTGATAGACGACGATGCTGTGAGAACCATTAATCACAGCAATCCTGCAACTGTATTGTTCTCTGAAAATTTCGGAACTACTCCTGCAAGCGGCAATGTACCCGCTGGCTGGTTTAATGGCTGGTTTGGTTCAAATAACACTAATATATTTACTGTAAATCCCAACTATGGGTCTGCCGGAGGCTTCAGTGCTGCTGACGGAAGAATGTTGCATATTACGAATGGTACTTCGGCTGAAAGGATAGCAGAAACTGCAGCGAACTCTTATACAACTTCTATTACGGGCAACCCTGTTGCTATGACAAGTAGCATAAGCACACTTGGATATAAGAACATTAAATTCAATTTTGATTATGCGAGCGTAGGGGAACTGATCGGAAGTACTTTGTATGACGTAGGACGTTTGCGTTATAGCACTACTGTTCAAACAACTGTGACCGTTCTTACTAATAGTTCGGGGAATCAATATTACTTTTATAATACTCCGAACAAGACAGCCGCAAGCATTACATTACCTGCTGCTCTTGAAAATATCCCCAATCTCTGGCTAGGATTTGAATGGTTGAATGCCAATACTACAGGTGGTAGTAATCCTCCCTTTACGATTGACAATATTGTAGTAACAGGAGATGCCTTACAAGTAGAAACTTCTGTTGCATCCAGTGCAGCCAATTCACAAAGAAACGGGCAGACTGCACAATATACTACCAGTACCAACAGGATAATTGCTACTATCACCAATCCTAACCAGAATATTGGTTGTATAACAGCTGCAGTTACAAGTGCAGGAAATTCCCGTGTTGCATTGAATACCAATGCAGGCTCTTACTTAAGAAGTGATAAAGTGATAACACTCACCCCTTCGGTAGCGAACTCAACTGCAACTTACCAGGCTACCTTCTATTATACAACGGCTGAGTTAGCAGCATGGGGTGTAGATGTACCTAACCTCAAAATTCTGAAAGTTGCAGACGGTGTTAACCTGTCTTCAACACTCACAAGCGCTAACTCTACTTTGTTCACACCAACTGTAGATGATCAGCGTGGTACAGCAGGTTATGTTTCTTATACCATTAATGCAACAGGTGGTTTCTCCCAGTTCCTGCTGGTATCACCACTTACTGCATTGCCGATCAACCTGCTGGCTTTTGAAGCAAGGCCAAATGGCAAGAACATTGTGCTTGACTGGAGTACTGCTTCCGAAATTAACAACAAAGGTTTTGTAATTGAAAGAAGCATTGATGGTGCAAGGTTTGAAAATATTGGCTGGAAAGATGGCGCCGGTAACAGCAGCAGGCAAACGAATTATGCTTACACAGATAATTTTGTTCAGCCTGGTCAATTGTATTACTACCGTCTTCGCCAGACAGACCTCGACAGCAGGGAAAGTCTTTCTGCCATCAGGCAGGCAAGAATAGGAGAGGCTGCAGCATTGCAGGCTACTATCAGCCCTAACCCGGCAAAAGGACAAGTGAAAGTATTTGTATTTGGCAGCACAGGCTTGAGCAATATCAACCTGGTAAATGCAAAAGGACAGGTCGTTAAAAAATGGAGCCAGCTGAATTGTACTACTGCTCCGCAACTCCTTGATATCAGCAGGATAGCCTCAGGTGTTTATACCATCCAGGTAATAAACAAAGAAGCGATCTTAACTGAAAAACTTGTAATAGAATAACCAGGAACTCATAGTAAACAAAAGCCCCGGTAAAGTACCGGGGCTTTTTTATTGTGGTAATTCTTTTTTCATACAAACACTGTTCTCTACGTTCTCATACTGCCCGTAATTCTTTGTGATATCGTAGCCGGATCTTTTATACAAAGCAATTGCTTCCGGCTGCTTCTTGCCCGTTTCAAGTATACATGTTCTGTAATTCAGTTCCTGTGCCCAGGTTTCCAGTTCCTGCAGCACCTGTGCGCCCAATCCTTTGCCACGGTATTCCGGTAAAACGAACATCCTTTTTACTTCAACAGTTTGTTCATCATACTGCTTGAAAGCGCCACAG
>CAYOLS010000269.1:0-3963 GCA_964404845.1 uncultured Ferruginibacter sp.
ATCGCAATGTCTTCAAGCTTATAGCGTTTTGTTTTGATCACAATCTCCTTACTTTCTTTTTCTATAATGATCTTATGTTTTTTCTTCTTTACAAAATTCAAGCCTGCAAGCAACAGGCAGACAAGGTATATAACCCCAAGTTCAATATAAATATTGAATTGGTTGGTTACAATAAAAAAGGAGAACAGGGAAAGAATAAAAAAATAGCTGATCGAACTTAACACATTAGTAAAAGGGTTATTCTCTAAAATGATCAGTGTACCTGTTTCTATGATCTTAAAGGAATCAATTTTATTCCTTTTATGATACAGGTTAGAAAAAATACCAACCAAAGTTGCGCAGGTTAACCCTGTTAAAAAAGTAATAGCGGCTACATCAATTCTATCCACGTCTGATCAATTATTTCGCTTTTATTTTCTGCGGCGCTGCCAGCAAATTCGCCAGCAACCTGTACGCTCCCGGCACACCCGCAGGCAACTCACGGAAGAAAACCAGGCCTGTATAAATAAATCTTCCCTTGCCATAATCAGCAACAATAAGACTGCCGTCATTTTCTTTTTCGCCGGGGTCTTTCATGCTGAATATGCGGCGATAGTTGCTGTCTATATTTTCTGCATGGTAAACGCTGCGCTCCTGTATCCATCCTTCAAAATCCTTTTGGGTTATTTTGTTGGGGTAGTTCAGCACCGGGTCATTGGGAATTAAAAAATTCACTGCGGCTGTTTCATCTGTTATCCTGTTCCTGCCCAATGTAAACGGATAAGGACCGATCTTCTGCCTCAGCGGCCCAGCATTGTTATTGGTATTGTACTGCACCAGGAATACGCCGCCTTCCTTTACATAATTATTCAGTACCTGCGATACACCGGCGAGCCACATGTTGGTATTGTAAGCACGCACACCTGTGATCACAGCATCAAACTGTTTTAGATTAGCAGCTGTGATATCTTTTTCTGCAAGCATGGTAACCTGGTAGCCCATCTGTGTTAAAGCCTGTGGTACTTTATCTCCTGCACCATTAATATAACCAATATGCGTGCCGCCGATGTTCAGGTCTAATTTAAGTACACGGGCTCTTTGCAGGTAATTGTAATACAGGTCGGGAATATGATTATAAGATATTTTCGCCAGTGAATACATTTGTGCTTCCTGCAATGACGCTGCTTCCAGCTGGCCCATTAAATAATTAGATGAATTGTTTGCAAAGGAATCGCTGTTCAATTCCAGCTTAAATATTTTCTTATCGGCCTTGTTCACTTTTGTCAGCGTATCATAAATAATATTCTGATGACCGTTGAACCTTGTCCTGAACAACAGTTTTTCATTGAAGTCTTTGTTGAACTGCACAGGAAATTCTATGCTGCGTTTCTGGTTCTTTTTGTTATTGGAAAAAATAACCAGGGAGGGATTCATATTTACAAATGCAGGATTAACCAGCTGTGGTTTTTCGTACAGCTCTCCTCTTACAGGATCCGTATATTTATAAAAAACCGGAACGCTGTAATCGTACATATTATTAAAGACCCTTACCTGGAACAAAGCCGTGGCAGACGGAAGCTCCGGCTTACCGATCAGCTCTTGCTTATTAATGGTGAAAGAGCCCGGCTCCATGGGAGCATCTATCCAATAAGGTTGCGTAGCAGGTTGTTCTTTGGGAATAAAATAAGCGCCTGTTTGTGTGCTGGTAATATTCGGTTGTGGCTTATCAAATACGATCATATTACCAAAGATGCTTACCTGCGCTAATTCTACAGGCAGGCCTGTACGGTTGTTGAACTGTACGGTATATCTCAAACTATCTCCTACCACATTCAATTGGTTGTTTACGGTTGCTTCCATGAAGAAACCAGCTGCTTTAGGCACCAGTGCCTGTATCTCCGCACGCTTGCCATAATCAGTTACGCTGTTACTGTTTTCATTATAAGCAGCAGTAATAAATGTGTTCAGCTCATCCAATAGCTTTACCGTTTCTGCCGGGTTTGCAGGATCGTATTTTTCAATGATGTTTTTTACAGCAAGATCATATTTCGCTTTATCTGCTGCTTTCAGCTGCATTCTTGCGCTGCTGATATCAATGCCATCCATCAGGTCTTTTGCGGCTTTCTCTCCTTTTATCAAAGAAAAATATTCAAAGCTTTCGCCCCGTTGCGCCGGAACACCAAAACCCTGGCTCTTATGCTGGCTGCGGCTTTCAGCTGCTATCTCTCCATAACTTTTACCAAGAACAGGATTGAACATGCCCACATCTATCTTCAATTGGTCTTCCCTGGTAGTATTGTTGCCGCCGAAATTAAAAGTGTTCCAAAACAGGCGCTTTGCCTGCCATGGTTTTACACCCAACTTAAACTGCCCGGGGAATTTTGTTGGATCGGCAGCTACTTCAAAAGCTTCACCCGCCAGTATTGCAGAAGCAGTGTGGTGCCCGTGCCCGCCCTCACCTGTTGTGGGAAAACGGGTAATGATCACATCGGGTTGAAATTTTCTTATTACCCAAACCACATCACTTAGTATTTTATCATGCCCCCATATTTTCAATGCTTCTTCGGGGCTTTTGCTGAAACCAAAATCATAGGCCCTTGAAAAAAATTGTTCTGCGCCATCCATTCTTCTTGCAGCCAATAACTCCTGCGTTCTTATCATACCCAGCTCAATGCCCTGCTCGTCACCGATCAGGTTCTGACCTCCGTCACCACGGGTAAGACTTAAATAACCCGTACGGAATTTTCTTTCGTTGGCCAGGTAGCCGAGCAGCCTTGTATTCTCATCATCCGGGTGTGCGGCTATGTACAATACAGAACCAAACACTTCCAGCTTTTTTAGTTGCTGTAAAATATCAGCAGAAGAATAAGATCTGGGGGTCTGCGCAAAACCTGCCGATGTAATCAAACAAAGTAAGGCCGGTACAATTAGTTTTTTCATCCGTAAAATTTCTCCTGCGAAACTAAGGGTTTAAATCTTCCCCCGTTTACCACTTATCCAAGTAAAAGGCCGGATCGATCGATCCGGCCTTTTAATAAATTTAACTTCGTTTATAAAGTATCCGTAGCAGGCACCGGATTTTTTAATTCGAAAGCATCCCGCACCTGTGTAAACTGTTCCAGCAAAACAGATACTTTTTCCACGCCTGCATCCACTTCTTCATGTATGCCCGGCAAATGCTGGTCTAAGATTTTTTCACCGAGGTTGATATTGTCTGCTTCTATCTGTGATAGTTTTTTCAATACAGCGGTTTGGCTGTTCTTCAGATCGTCCAGCTCACGGATGATCTTGTACATGAGTTCCAGTTTTTGTCTATTGTCCATAATTAGGTGTTTACAATAGATTTTACAAAGTTCAGGCCACAAAACAGTAAATATTGTATATCAACACTTTACTAATGCTGTTTGTAAATATTTAATTTATGATAATAATGTGTTGTTCTTTTTTGCCTGTCCAAAAAAGAACAACAAAAGACATCGATAAAGGATTACGGCCCTCCCGATAGCTATCGGGACGAAAGCAGCTATGCGCATCTGTGGTACTACTGTGAACTCAGCTTTTGTTTTTCAATGCTGAGCCGGAATAGGAAGGCTTTTACAAAATTGATGAAGCCACTCTAACAATTTTACCAGTAAATGTGGAGGAGCCTCTTTTGGTTCGGTTTGCCGTAGGCAGAATTCAAATGATGCGCAGCATATCATTTGAAAGAAGTAAAAGTAGCGACAGAACAGTTACGCTCCCCAACGGGAGTGGAGTGAATAGAACCTGACAAATCTGCTTGCTGACGGTTATGATGAATGAAATATTGTTTCATCAAAAATGTATTATAAAAAGCTTTATTGGCTTTTCTTATTGTCCTACCAAGAAAACCGCATTCGTCAACATCAGCTTCCCATTCTCCCAAAAACTCCGGAAAATAGGATCATCCGTAAAATAAACGATACTGCCTCTGCCCATCGGCGTAACAGCGATCACCGTACCATC
>CAYOLS010000270.1:0-3951 GCA_964404845.1 uncultured Ferruginibacter sp.
TGATCACTTCTCCTAATTCTTTTTCATTCTTCACAGAATCTGTTTGAGAAAACACATGAGTGAGAGTAAAAGAGAGTAAAAAAAGGGTGATGTATTTTTTTCTCATCGCAGATATATTGTTTAGCATTTTACGTTTGTTATTGCTGCAGGGTTGCTTTAAAAAATTACAGTTCGTTTTTCTGGGCGCAAGTTCGTTAGGAAAAACTGCACAGCATAAAATTGTCAAATGAATTTTGTCATGCCATTGCTATTTAATTGTCACAACTATGTCTTGCAATTTTTAAATGCCCTTCAAAGACTTGAAGGGCCTGAGTAAGAATTGTGCTATAAAAAAACGAACTATTAAAAACCATCTTTATTACTCAATATTTTTTTATCATGCAGACCCGCTATGATCTTCTCCATTATTAAAAAGATGGATCATCGACAAAGCCTTGTATTCATTGTCTGCCTCCTCCAGCATATTGGAAAAAAGCAGGAGCTCATTCCTTGTAAGCATTATGAATGCTGACTTTGTGTGCGTTGGTATCATTACCGACTTGCTGTTTTCTGAAAAAGAAAAATCAGCTTCATTTACCCTGAACATGGTCTCCCTGTGCAATTTGCAAAATGCTGTTTCGGGTATAATGAACATGAAGCTCATGAATGCCACATGAAAATGACCGCAGCTGCTGCAGCGGGCCACAAAACCTTCATCAGAAAAAAATAATGTTTGAAAAGTACAAGGCATAAAAAAATGAACCGGGCAAAATTGCCGCAGTTCATTTGTTATTTCATCCCGCATCGGGAAATCGAGTTACGCAAAAAGGAAACTGACAATTGTATGACAAGCGCCCCTTAATGCATGGCTTCGCTGAGGTCTACTTTGGAATTCTTTTTGGCTCTTACAAGCAATACAAAAGGAACACATACCAGGAACATCAACCCGATGTATAAGAATACATCCATATAAGACAATACCATTGCCTGTTTCATGGCGCCGCCGTTCAATGCCGCATATGCTTTTTGCAAAGCAATATTGGATGGGATGCCTGTAGCCTCAAAACCATGCGCCATTGCTGCAACCCTGTTCTGAACAGCAGGATTGGTAGCATCAAGGTGATACACCATATCGCTCCAGTGCCTGGTAGTGCCCTGCGCCATAAAAGTGGTAATGATGGCAATACCGAAAGAACCGCCGAGCTGGCGCATCATACCTGTAAACGCTGCACCCTCACCTATCTCTCTTCCTTTCAGCGAACTTAAAGACATGGTAGTTACCGGGATAAACAGTAATGCCATTGCACCGCCACGCATGATGAGCGGCCAGAAAAATGCATCTTTACCTGTATCGGGTGTCAACACTTTAAATCCCCAGAAACAAAACAGGAAGAAAAAGAACATACCAATGGCTGCCATGATCTGTGGTTTGGCGCCCGACTGCAAGAGCTTACCTATGAACGGCATAAGGAATGCTGTGGTCAATGCAGCGGGCACGAGCAGCAAACCTGCCTGCGTAGCCGTCCAGCCGAGAATGGTTTGCGTGTACAACGGAATAATAAAGGTTGACCCATACAATCCAAAACCCATAATGAAAGAGAGGATGGTACCTATCCGCAGGTTTCCATTCTTTAATACCCTGAGGTTTACAACAGGATTCCTGAAAGTGAGTTCTCTCCATAAGAAGAAGAACAAACCGAATATTGCAAGCACAGAAAATAAAATAATGATATTGCTGCTGAACCAATCTTCATCATGTCCTTTTTCCAGCACAAATTGTAATGACCCGATAAACATGGCCAGTAATCCTATTCCTAACCAGTCAACATCTTTCGCCTTACTTTTTTCGGCGTATTTAGGGCTGCGGACAAATTGCAATGTAAGCAATGCTGCAATGATACCTAATGGAATATTGATGTAAAATATCCAGGGCCAGCCGCCGGGAACATTGTCAATGATCCATCCGCCTAAAGGCGGACCTAATGTGGGGCCAATGATCACACCCATTCCATAGATCGCCTGCGCCATTCCTCTTTTTTCAGGAGGATAGCTTTCTGTAATGATCGTTTGTGAAGTTACCAGCAATGCACCGCCACCAACGCCCTGCAAAAACCTGAACAGTACAAGCTCTCCTATTCCATTGGCATTACCGCACAAAAAGGAACAAATGGTAAACAAGATGATGGAGACCGCAAAATAATTTCTTCTTCCAAACTGCTGCGACAGCCAGCTGGTCATGGGGATGATGATCACATTACCAATTGCATACGCTGTAATAACCCAGCCAACTTCACTGGTGGTGGCGCCCAGACTTGCCTGCATATCTTTGATGGCCACATTCACAATGGTGGTATCCACAATTTCCAGCAAGGCACACATAATGGCCGTGAGCGTAATGATAACCCGCCTTGGCCCGTATTCTACTAACGACTCTGCCTGTACCATATAATTAGTTATGAGATATGAACTATGAGCGATAAGATGTGATCACTCATATCTATAAAATTTTCAACTTTCAATTTTCAACTCTTAATTTCCGTTCTATCCTTTCAAATGCACGTCAACAGTAACATTCATCCCTGGTCTTAATTTTTTAACGAGAGAATCATTTTTATTATCGAACTCAATACGCACGGGTAAACGTTGTACAACTTTTACAAAGTTTCCGCTTGCATTATCCGGAGGAAGCAAAGCAAAAGTAGAACCGGTAGCCGGTGAAAAAGATGCGAGCTTTGCCTCAAAAGGATGATCGGGATATACATCTGCATGCACCGTTACTTTCTGTCCTTCCACCATTTTATTCAGCTGCGTTTCTTTGAAGTTTGCTACTACCCACACTTTATCGCTGTGCACAATGCTGAACAAAGCCTGGCCTGCATTTACAAATTGTCCTGCGTTCACATTTACTTTTGACACCAGCCCGTCTTCAGGTGCTACGATCACTGTATAAGACAGGTTCAGCTTTGCTGCTTCCACATCTACTTCTCTCTGGCGGATATTGGTTCCTGCAGTTTCTATTTGCTGGGCAGTTGCATCACTTTGTACAGCTACGGCATTGGTTTGCTGTGCTGCCTGCTGCCTTTGTCCCTGTAAAATAGCTACCTGTTTTTCTGCCGATTCTTTTGCAGCCTGTGCCTGTTCAAACTGTTGCTGGGTAATTGACTTATCTTTGATAAGGTTAGCAAAGCGTTCGTAATCGTTGGTTGCACGCCACAGGGTTACTTTCGCTGCTTCTATCTGCGCATCAATGGTGCTGATGGCCGCACGTACTGAACCAACATTTGCTTTGGCAGCACTGGTGGTAGCCCTTGCGTTATTAAGGTTCGACCTTGATGTAGCCAACGCCGCTTCTGCCTGTTCCACTTTGATAACATAGTCCCTGTTATCCAGTACCAGCAGTGTATCTCCTTTTTTCACCCATTGGTTATCATTCACCAGTACGGCTTGTACATAACCGGAAATACGTGGGATCACAGGACTGATATCAGCGCTTACCTGCGCATCATCTGTTTCCTCATGTTTAAGGCTGTGTTGGTATTTTGAAATACCAAACCATGAACCGCCGATCACCAATACTACCAGTATGATGATGAATACCGGGTTTCTTTTTTTGGTCTCTTTATTTTGTTGTTGCTCTTTCATTGCTTTATATGTTAGTCAGTTATTTTATTTGGTTAAATCTGTATTCAGTAATCCTGCTGATTCCAGCAGTTGATTGTAGGCGACGAATGCATCTGCCCTTGCCAGCGTGTAAGCCAGGCTGGCCTGTAGTTTTGATACGTCAGCTTCCAGCAGGTCGTTGGTGGTAGCCAGCTGGTTGTCGAATTTATTTTTTACGATCCTGTAATTTTCGTTGGCCTGCTCTTTTGCCTTTGCATATACTTCTATCTTTTTGCGTAGGCTTAATAAGCTGGTGTAATTTTTATTTACCTGCAGCTTCAGGTTATCATCCATGATGGACTCATTTATTGC
>CAYOLS010000271.1:0-3930 GCA_964404845.1 uncultured Ferruginibacter sp.
AATTATCATGAAAAGTGCCCGTTGTAACCCCCTGTTTTCTACCCGGTTCTTCACCACAATAACTGCATTCCATTACCATACTATCTTTTATACATCAGTAAAGTTTTACTTATAAGACTTCATATCTCCTTTTGTTATTACCTTTCAAAAGCTAATATTTGTAAAAAATCTGTTTATGCTAAAAATTTACTTGATCCCCGCACTTATGTTGCTTCCTTTTTGCTCTTTTGGTCAAAAGGATACCAGTGAAAACCAGTTGCTGGAAGATGTTACGATATCTGCTACCCGCTTTGCAGAAAAAACATCCCGCATAGCTCAGCAGGTTCATTCTATTACGGCAAAAAAAATAACGGATGCCAACCAGTCAACCACTGCAGATCTTTTGATCAACAGCGGAGCAGTATTTGTGCAGAAAAGCCAGTTTGGCGGGGGAAGCCCTGTGATAAGGGGCTTTGAAGCAAACAAAGTTTTAATGGTGATCGATGGAATAAGAATGAACAATGCAATCTATCGTGGCGGCCATCTTCAGAACATCATTACTATTGACAATAGCATTTTACAAAAAGCTGAAATTCTTTTCGGACCATCGTCTGTAATGTATGGCAGCGATGCCCTGGGTGGTGTTATGAGTTTTTATACAAAGAACCCGGTTTATTCCGGTTCCGGTAAAACGATTGTAAATGGTAATGCTTATTTACGTTATACCTCTGCCGCAAATGAAAAGACCGCACATGCGGACTTTAACATCGGCGGGCGAAAGTTTGCGAGCCTTACTTCTATCACTTTCAGTGATTTTGATGATCTGAGACAGGGTAATAATTATTATGATGACTATCCGCTATGGGGCAAAAGGACTTTTTATGTAGAACGTATCAATGGTATTGATAGCATGGTAAAAAACCCCAACCCGCAAAAGCAAAAATTTTCCGGTTATCGTCAATACGACCTGTTGCAAAAATTTGTATTTGCAACCGGGAGACTGAACCATATCATCAATCTTCAATACTCTACCTCCTCTGATATTCCACGCTACGACAGGCTTACAGAAACGACCGGTGCAGGTATTGCAAAATTTGCAGAATGGTATTATGGACCACAGGAAAGATTGCTTGCTGCATGGCAATTCAATTTACCTGCTTCTAAGATCTATGACCAGTCGCAGTTATCCCTTTCTTACCAGGATATCGGGGAAAGCAGGCACAACCGCAATTACAGGTCGAACAGGATAAGCCACAGGAAAGAGCGGGTGAATATATATGCCATAAACGCAGATTTTAAAAAGAACTTTACTAAAGATGAATTGGGATATGGCATAGAAGTGCTGTTCAACAAAGTAGGCAGCAAGGCCAATTACGAAAATATTGCAACCGGTGAAACGGGTGAGACCGATACCCGCTATCCTGCAGATGGAAGCAATACACAGAGCTATTCTTTGTATGGATCACTGATCCATAAGTTCAGCAAAAATTTTACAGCCAATGCCGGGGCACGCTTCAACCACTCCAGGCTGGAAGCTGATTTTTCCAATAAGGCATTTTTTCCTTTCCCGTTCGATGATATTGAACAACAGGCAAGCAGCCTGACAGGAAGCGCAGCATTGGTTTATGCAAAAAAACTGAACTATAAAATATCTGCTTCAGTGGCTACCGGTTACAGGGTGCCTAATGTGGATGATCTTGCAAAAGTATTTGAAAGCACTTCCAGCACGCTTATTATTCCTAACCCTTCTTTAAAACCGGAAAGAACAGTGAATTATGAATTGGGGGTAGAAAAATATTTCGGCAAAAAAGTAAAGTTTTCTATTGTTGCATGGTATACTGATTATACCAATGCACTTACTGTAAGCGATGCCACGTACAAAGGGCAACCGACCGTTAACTACAATGGCGGCGTTGCAGCGGTGAAAACCACTGTAAATGCAGCCAAAGCTTTCAACAAAGGTATCAACGCTAATTTTACTGCACAGGTAACTCCTGTGATCACTGTTTTTTCTACCATCACATACACTTATGGCAGAATTAAAGAGGCTGCAGGCAAATATCCTCTCGATCATATACCACCTGTATATGGCAAGACCTCTGTTGTTGGTAATTTAAAAAAGATAAGAGCAGAGATTTTTGCCCTTTACAATGGAGAAAAAAGCTCTAAAAACTTTAACCTGCGAGGAGAAGACAACCAGGTGTACAGCGCAGATCCTGTTAAGGGCTTATTCCCAGGTTGGGTAACTTTTAATGCGAATTGCTCCTACCAGTTCAACAAAAACTTCAGGATGCAGCTTTCAATGGAAAACATTACTGATAAGTTTTACAGGTATTTTGCAAGTGGTGTTAGTGCAGCAGGACGTAATCTTGGTGTTACTGCCAGGTACAGCTTTTAATACTAAACGATAGTAATAAAAGAAGGGCCGCTTAGCATGAGCGGCCCTTCTTTTATTTATTGAATTTTATATAATTATTGTTTCACAATTTTTATGCTTTTGCCATCCGCAAATTGACTGATTATACCAATGCACTTACTGTAAGCGATGCCACGTACAAAGGGCAACCGACCGTTAACTACAATGGCGGCGTTGCAGCGGTGAAAACCACTGTAAATGCAGCCAAAGCTTTCAACAAAGGTATCAACGCTAATTTTACTGCACAGGTAACTCCTGTGATCACTGTTTTTTCTACCATCACATACACTTATGGCAGAATTAAAGAGGCTGCAGGCAAATATCCTCTCGATCATATACCACCTGTATATGGCAAGACCTCTGTTGTTGGTAATTTAAAAAAGATAAGAGCAGAGATTTTTGCCCTTTACAATGGAGAAAAAAGCTCTAAAAACTTTAACCTGCGAGGAGAAGACAACCAGGTGTACAGCGCAGATCCTGTTAAGGGCTTATTCCCAGGTTGGGTAACTTTTAATGCGAATTGCTCCTACCAGTTCAACAAAAACTTCAGGATGCAGCTTTCAATGGAAAACATTACTGATAAGTTTTACAGGTATTTTGCAAGTGGTGTTAGTGCAGCAGGACGTAATCTTGGTGTTACTGCCAGGTACAGCTTTTAATACTAAACGATAGTAATAAAAGAAGGGCCGCTTAGCATGAGCGGCCCTTCTTTTATTTATTGAATTTTATATAATTATTGTTTCACAATTTTTATGCTTTTGCCATCCGCAAATTGTACTACATAATTGCCTTTAGCCATTCCAGATGTGTTGATCTGTGTTTGAACTGCTTCCAGTCTCACTTTTCTTACAACACCAGCTTTTGCATCTACAATGTTTGCGATAGTATTAAGCAGGTTGGTTGCTCCAATATCAATTGTAAACACTTCATTGAACGGATTAGGATAAACTGATACTTTATTTTCAGGCGCTTCTTTTAATATTATTACACTGCTGTAAGTAAAACGGCCATCTATATCCACCATTTTCAACCTGTAATACATGTTGCCGCTGAACTTAACAACGTCATCAAAATTATAAGAACCTTCGCCTGAACCTACAGCATTTACAGTACCGGCAGCAGTATAGCTGTTGCCATCCCTGCTCCTTTCCACAACAAAGTTTTTGGTATTCACTTCGTTGGCTGTTTTCCAAAGCAGTTTGCTTATACCATTAGACCTGGTACCGTTGAATTGCGTTAACTGCAATGGCAACACAATACTTTCATTACCGATGAAGAAAAGGCTGAAACCGGTGAATGTTGCAGTAAAGGAAGTATAGTTGGCGTTAGAGCTCACGGTAGTTGCAGCCATGGTAGTATTGGTACTGGTAATACCTGCCACTGTTGCTGCCGAAGATTTGTAGATCCTGTAATTGGTTGGAGTAATACCATTCAGCTCTGCTGTGGTCATGTACAAAGTTACCGTATAGGTAGTGGTGCCACCATTTGCAGAAGGAGTGATGGCCCAAACCTTGTTGCTTCTTTGGCCCGAAGCA
>CAYOLS010000272.1:0-3927 GCA_964404845.1 uncultured Ferruginibacter sp.
TATGGATATCCCTGCCAATAGCGTAAGGACCTGCAATGGTTTGTAAATATTGAATAGCGGCTGCAGGATGATCAAATCCTTTGTCATTCACTTTTACAAGATGACCTTTTTCAAAAGATAATTTTACCTGCTCTCCTTTCAATGAAGTATCAAGCTGTGTTGGCCATGCTTCTTCAGGCAAGAGGCCATTACTTTTTAGTGTTTCTTTTCCGCCTACGCTTGTTCCCCACAGGCCTTTGTTAATAGAGTACACCGATTTTTCAAAATTCATGGCTACGCCTTTTGCTTTCAGGTATTCCACTTCAGCTTCACGGCTTAGCCTCATGTCCCTTATCGGGGTAATGATCTCTACGCCGGGCAACATGCTGTTAAAGATCATATCAAAACGAACCTGGTCATTGCCTGCGCCCGTGCTGCCATGCACGACTGCTTTTGCACCCAGTTTTTTTGCATGCGCTGCTATATTCAATGCCTGGCTCAGTCTTTCGGCACTTACACTTAGTGGATATGTATTGTTCTTGAGCACATTTCCGAATACGAGGTATTGTACAATATTGTCGTAGTAAGATTTGACAGCATCAATGGTCGTATGTGTTTTTACGCCGAGCTTGTAAGCATGTGCTTCTATATGTTGCAATTCCTGTTCACCGAACCCACCGGTGTTTACGAGCACAGAATGCACTTCCAGGCCTTTTTCCTGCGTGAGATAGATGGCGCAGAAAGTGGTATCCAGTCCGCCACTGAAACCGAGGACTACTTTGGTACCGGGAGTTAAGTTTGTTTGTAAGCTGTCTTTATTGATCATTTTTATTACACGAATTATATCGAATTACACGAATTGTTTTTTTATAACACGAATTTGAAGTACGAATTACTAACCGCTAAGACACAAAGATGCTCTCCATCGTTCATCTGTCATATCTTATATCTCATAGTTCATATCTCTTCACTCTTCTAATTAAACAACCCAAACATCTGCCTGAACACCATCTTATTGCCTCCGCCGCCGGCTTTGGTTTTCTTTAAGAAGCGAAGCATTTTGTTTTTCTTCATCTTCATAAAGCGTTCGTACAGTTTGGAATGCTTTTTAAAATCCTGCGCTGTTTCTTCGGGTTCATAGTGATCGGCAGGATCGTAGAGCATGGCGGTACACATACAATTCTTTCTCTCCTTGCTCATAAGAATATCGTAGTTCACACAGCTTTTGCAACCGGCCCAGAACTGTTCATCATCGGTAAGCTCACTGTAAGTAACGGGTTCATAACCGAGGTCTGAATTGATCTTCATCACCGCAAGTCCTGTAGTAAGGCCGAATATTTTTGCTTCGGGGTATTTTTTCCGGGAGAGTTTAAAGATGGCTTCCTTTATCCTTTTGGCCACACCTGTTTTCCTGAAGGCTGGAGAAACGATGAGACCACTGTTGGCAACATATTTTTCGTCGCCCCATGCTTCAATGTAGCAAAAGCCTACCCATTCGCCGGTGGCAGTTACAGCAATAACAGCTTTACCTTCTTCCATTTTGAGGGCAACGTAATCAGGAGAACGCTTGGCAATACCGGTTCCACGGGCTTTTGCGCTCGCTTCCATCTCTGTTGTGATGAGTGATGCGTAGTCCACATCCGCATAGGATGCAGTACGAACAATGATATCAGTTTGTTCCAATTTATTAAAATTGAAAAAGATGATTAAAATAAAATGTCAAGAAAAATTGCACCAAAAGTGCAGTGTGTCCGGGGGGCTTTTTCACTGATAGGGGCAGATGGTTATGCTCGGCCTATCAGCAACCACGTCGGGGTCGTGGTACTGTTACAGTAGAAACGGGAGATTTGTATGTATTGATCTGTTTCAAACTTTGTAAAAGTGTTTTGTTGCTGCAAATGTAGGACTTTCCCAATAAAATGGCCGTTTCAAATATTAATATTTTGTTAGGACCTGAGATTTAATTGTTTAACCGCAGAGAAACGCAAAGAAAAGAAACGCAGAGGCCGCAAAGATTGTACTCTGCGGCCTCTGTGAAAACTCCGTGTTCTCTGTGGTTACTTAATAGATGCAATTGACACAGCATCCATATCTGTAAATTCTTTATTCTCTCCTGCCATGCCCCAGATGAACCCGTAGCTTGCAGTGCCAACACCGAAGTGCATGCTCCATGGTGCAGACAATACCGCTTCATGGTTGGCGATCACCACATGTCTCGTTTCCTGCGGCTCACCCATAAAATGCATGACCCTGTGCGCCTCATTCACATCAAAATAAAAATAGGCTTCCATGCGGCGGGTATGCGTATGCGGCGGAACAGAGTTCCATACGCTGCCATCCTCAAGGGTTGTTAAACCCATCACCAGCTGGCAGCTCTGTATGCCATCGTTGTGAATGTATTTATAGATGGTCCTTTTATTGGAAGTAGAAATATCTCCGAGGTTAACCGGTGAAGCTTCTGCCTTTGTCATCTTCTTATTAGGATAAGACTGGTGTGCCGGTACACTGAGCAAATAAAATACTGCCGGCGTTCCTGCATCATCGCTGCTGAAACTTACTGACTGTGTTCCTTTTCCCAAATAAACACATTCCAGTTTTTCCAATGCATAATCAACACCATCAGCAGTAACTTTTCCGTTACCACCAACATTGATGATACCGATCTCTCTTCTTTCCAAAAAGAAGTTCGCTTTGAGCTCTCCCTCATTGGGCAGTTCAATCGCACCTGAAGTTGGTACTACTCCCCCAACGATCATCCTGTCGTAGTGAGAATAAGTAAGACTGATCTTACCCGGCTGCATCAGGTTCTCTATCAAAAAATTTGCTCTTAATTCTGCTGTGCTCATGCCCGCAGTTTCTTTCGGGCTGTTTTGAAATCTTATCTGCATGGTCTTTTAAAAATTATTGTTTTACAAAGGTATTGCTTGCTGTTCTTTTTCCATCATTGAACACTTCCAAAACATAGGTTCCCGGCTTTAATGAACGGATATCCATGTTCAAAAACTGGTCGCTTGTTTTTTGCAACAGCAGCAAATGCCCTGTGGCAGCGGTTATGCGAACAATGGAATTATTTTTAAGCCCGCTGATATTAACGGATTCCGCTGCGGGGTTTGGAAAAATATTTACAGAAATATCATTCCCGGGTTTTACTACAACGATTTCGCTGTACTTAATCTCACCCGCAGCACCGATGATCTTTAAACGATAATAAGTAACGCCCGACACAGCAACAGGATCAGTAAAACCATAACTGCTTCTTTGTGATGCATTCACAAATCCAACGGAAGTAAAATGTACCCTGTCGCTGCTTCTTTCAATTTCATACTTCGTAATAGAAATTTCCGAAGACACATTCCAGTTAATAGTTGCTTTGCCCGCACGCAGGCTTGCTGCAAGCGCATGAATATTTACCGGCAGCACGGTGCCAGTCCTGGTTACAATAAAAGGAGAAAAATCGTCGTATGAATTATTGGCAACATTGTTTGCATTATCGCCTGTTCCGCCACCATTTTCCCAATCAGTTCCATTGTGCCTTGCAACGCCTATCAATACATCGGGATAAGTTGAGAAGGAAGTGCCTTCCAGCGCATCCACCCAATTCAATGATACGTTAGTAGTTCCGGTTCCATTAACCCTGTCAATATTCCATACTGCATCTACGACGCTTGATTTCTGTGTAGGTGTAAATGCGGTACCGCCTGTTGTTCCATCCAACGTTACACCTTCAAAAACACTCACTGCAAAATCTGCAGCCGAAGGTGGCGTTAATGTAACGGGTAAGAAATGAGTTGCAGTTCCTACAGGTAAATAAGTTGCTGCGCTGATATTATCCACTCTCAGCACTCCAAGATCATTGCCCGTTCGGTTGCTCACAATATATTTTGCATTGCTGAAAGGCGCACCTTCGATCGTTGTGCCGTTCAAAATCCTTACTGTATCCAAAGCCCT
>CAYOLS010000273.1:0-3922 GCA_964404845.1 uncultured Ferruginibacter sp.
ATAATCATTTTAAAGCAATACCTTCATTGAAGATAAAGAAAACATCCAGATACATCCTCACATATCCGCTGCCCAATACATCGCTTCACCCATTTCCCGCCAACACATTCATCCACCCTTAACAAACATTTTTATGCAATCATCATCCGTACTCGCCGAACCCTTTCAACCCGCTACGCTGCCGCCCGCTTTAATGGCCCTGCACGAAGCGCTGGCTAATGCCCGCAACGCACCTGCCCGCAGGCAGGCCGCCATGGCCATTATTAAAGAATACTTCAGCTACTTTGGCCCTACGGGCATGCGGGCAGATATGTGGCAACTGCTGGTGGCTGCATTAACCAACGATAATATGCCCGGGCTGAATCAACCTACCGGGCTCAGCAACCTGTTGTTCTTTTATGAGTTTACGCTGATGATGGTAGATGCAGCGGCGGTAATGAATGAGGCGAGTTAGGTTAATTTTTGCGGGTTGGGAGTTAAGAGGATTAGGAGTAAGGGTGATTTAATGATTTAGTGGCATGTATTTTCCGGCAGACAGGTTTCGCTGGGAAGTAAAATATTTGACGGCTAAACGGCGATTTCTCACTCCTGCTACCTGTTTACTCCATGTTTCCTTCGTATCTTCTTCGTACCTGCTTCGGGAGTTGTTCGACCCGGCTTCGGTAAATAGCGAACATGCCTCGAAGGAAACACGAAGAAGGCACGAATAAAGCAGGATAAATCTCGTTAGAAATACCCGTGTTCATCCGTGTTCCATACTTTCTGCGATCCAAATAATCACTTCATCCCACCATTCCAAATTCAGACAAAAGGGGCTGTTCATTAATTTATAGCCGGGGGAGCGGGCCTTTTACTGCCAGTAGCAGCTTCCGGATCTGCCGCCGTTTCTTCCTTTTCGTCGGCTTTTGGTAATACATTATTGATGATGGTGGTAACGCTCTCTTTCTGATCGTTCCATGTAGCCAGTATTTTTTCTGCCTTTACCTTAGCCGGGTTCGACTCAACAATTTTGAGAGACACTTCTGAAACCATTGCCCCTTCCGATAAAGGAATAATATCTGTACGATATTTAAGTTTGAGCGGCGCAGCAGAAAAATCATTCATGCCAAAACCTATCGAATTGACCTGCATGGGTGATATCTCTACTACTTTTTTCTCGCCATTCACAATAAAACTCACCTTAAGTTCAAACGTATAATCCAGTGTTGGATTCCGGGAGTTAACCTTTGCTGCAGTATGATCAAGCCGTATGCTTTCAATATAATATACAAACCCGGCAACCTTATTTACAGGCTCTGCCTTAAAAATAATTTCCAGCGCATTAACCAGGCCGTTCACATCACCGAGGTCTACCTTCCTTACAAATTTCACGTTAGGTATCCTACCATTTCCCGCATCCAGGAAGCTGTTTTGTTTACTGTATTCACCTGAAAATTTCTTTACCCTGTTTTCCAGTGCTTTTGTTGTAAGGGATAATCCCATATCTACAAAAGTAGGGAGCAGCCCTGCCAGGATGGGTGCCAGCTCGGCACCCGAGGGTATTGCAATGGAAGACTCTGTAAGCAGCAGATCCACATCTTCTTTTACATATTGTTTTTTATCGTAGTTTTTATTGTAAACTATTTTTTGAGCATTGGCAAAAAAGCATACAATACTGATCATTAAAGTGAGTGTGATAGATTTCATGTCGTTTAATTTTTAAATTTTTATCCAGTTGTTGATTTGTTTGATAACATTTTCGGTGAACCTGATCCCTGAGTTGGGTATATCTCCCCGGGTATGAATTCCAATTGCAGTGTATAGGGACTGATCACTTGTAAATATGGGGCTTCCGCTATTCCCTCTCATAGTATCCAGGTTATAGAATATTCTGAACTTAGATCTTTTACTCACCGGGCCTTCATCCGCATATTGCTCTCCTCGCTTATCAACTCCATAGCCGGATATCTTTATTACATCGCCGTTAGTATCCTGCGCAATGGAGAAGAAATAATTCGCTTTTTTTTGAATGTCGCCCGTTGCTAAAAACACTGCGCCATAATCAAAATTGATATCTCCGTTCACTGTCCACCCGGCTACACTCTGAAAATCGGATGACTCGGTTCTTCCGAAATAATCTCCCTGATCGTATGAACCTCCCACCACAATTATTTTTTTAGCCCATGCGCCATTAAAGAAAACATTGTGGCCGGCAGTGATCACACATTTGTCAGAAACAAAAAAACCGGTTCCCAGGTATTGTTTGTTATCTGCGCCTGTTATCACCAGCAGGCAAACAGCCCTGTAAGGTATTTCCATTACAGGCACAGGATCCCTGTCATCCGTATCAATAATGATGGGGGCGGCCACATTTAATTCCAAATTAGACGCATTGTTTTTAAGGTATGCATGCTTTATGGATGCCAGGCTATTGCCGGTTTCAAATTCCGTAGCCACTGGCGAAAGGCCGGAAACTTTATTGCTATGCAGACCGGCTTTCTTTACTATCGATCTTTCTGCTTCCTTCCTTTCTGCATTAGATGTTGGAAGGTGCCTCGAATCTGCTTTTATTGTTTTATTGCCCATTTAATATATTTGCTGTTTGCTGTTATAATATTTGTTTTAATATTCTTCTTTTGGTTTTATTCCCGTCCTCCTGATATTCACTATTTTAATCAACAGGTCAAACCAGAAAGGAGCGCCCATTGAAATAGCTGTCGTGGCGAGGAACCAGCCGATAATGGTGAGCAAAAAACCTTTTTTAAAACTCTTCCAATCCGGGTTATCCCATCCTATCGGAAGCCCGGGCACATCTATTTTAGCCAGGAGGGATTTCATCTCTATTGCCTGATTTTTTGTATAGTTTGTAAGAAGACTGTCCTGCTCTTTTGCAATCAGTTTTTTGATCTCAGTTGTGTCGGCGCTGTTTGCAGCAGTGGCTTTGCTCATTGTATCTTTATACGATTCTTTTATCAATGCAAGCCTGCTATTGACATTTGATTCGTACAGGTTTTTTACATAGTCCGCTTTATCTGCCATATCCTCCCCAGCAATTACCAGGGGAGTTCTTACCTGTTCATTGGTATGAATAACCTGCGTGATCTTTACCAGGTCAATATTAAAAGCAATTACAATTGCGGCAGCAATGATGCGTAGCGTGAACCTGGTATTTTTTTTATACCATCCGGTCACCCTGTCCATGTATTCGTTATACCATTTTTCAATATTGGCCTGTAGCTCCTGCAGATCTTTGGATGTGGCGACATAATTATTCAACAGGGTTTGAAGGTCCCCGTTGGAGCCTGCAAATGCCCCGATGCCATTTTTAAAATTGGTGTAAAGAGGATTGCCCGCCGCATTGGGCGCAACCTCTCCTACTTTGTCAATTAAGGCTAGGGCAAAATTGGCTGCGGGAACATAAGCAGGTAATTTATCTTTTTCATCCCTGAGTTTTTTTATTTGAGGGTGCGCATAGATCGCATCGGCAACCGCCTGGCCTGCTTTCGTATCCAGAAGCAAATGCAGGGATTTCTTTAGCATTTTCCCCCTGTATTCAAAATTGGCTGCGATCAGTTCCTGTATAACATAAGTAACAATACTGAATATTACAATGATGAGAATTACTGCAATGGCAGTTTCCAGGTATATATTCATTTCCATATTTTTTGATGATGAATAACGGCTTCACAAATATTTGCAAAACGGAAATGGAATGTGGCAAGCTTAATAACGGTTAATACAAGGTGAAAACACGGCGGCAATAAAAGTGAAATGACTATTTCAGCAAAAGCTTGCATTCTTCATATTTGTTAACTATTTTTTACATTTAAACCTTTTAATCATGTTGTTAAATAACATTTTAGAATTCAACGAACTCGGCGAGCCCATAGCCAATGAAGCTGCCATTTACCTGATCAAACAATTTAAAGAAGTGGAAGGATGG
>CAYOLS010000274.1:0-169 GCA_964404845.1 uncultured Ferruginibacter sp.
GCGCTTTAATATTTCCATTCTGAAGATCGGTACAACCCGATAGCAGCCGCTCAATTTCCTGCACTACAAACCTGCTGCGCCGGTCAATAAGCGGGTCTTTCGGTAACACATATTCATCAAGCATATTTTCAGTTACATCTCTTAACGAGCTTACATTTGGTAAAAAGAC
>CAYOLS010000274.1:179-3896 GCA_964404845.1 uncultured Ferruginibacter sp.
ACTTTTATCCATTCAACTGCCTGGCCACATTCCTGCCGGCGTATATTGTATTCAGACGAAGCCAGCGAATGTTTTACATTGGTATTCAGCAAAAGAATTTTTATTCCTTCCAAACGAAAAGGCACCAGCTCATATTCAAGTGAACGGCAATCCAGCCTGATCACATGGTTCTTTGCACCCATTAAAGAAGCAAACTGGTCCATGATGCCGCATAGCACTCCTGCATATTCATGCTCTGCCGACTGCGCCATACCTGCCATCGTTTCCCTGCTTAATCCTGACCCGGATAAATGATCCAGCGCAAACACGGTAGCACATTCAATGGCGGCAGAGGATGATACACCTGCGCCGACAGGAATATCACTCGTCAGTAAAGCATCAAAGCCACTCAGCGGAATATTTGCCTTTTGAAATTGTGCCACAGCGCCTGTGATGTAAGAAGGCCAGCCTTTGCCGATACTGTCGCCAAGGTTTTCTAAACTGGTAGCATAATTTTCGTTGAGGTCTTTAGCGAATAGCTGGATCTTGTTATCATTTCTCGGCGCAATGGCAAGCCAGGCCGCTTTATCAATAGCAGCAGGCAATACAAAGCCATTATTGTAATCGGTATGCTCACCAATGATGTTGACCCTGCCCGGCGACCTGACGATCAACGGCGCCGCTGCCGATGGAAATGCGTTGCGGAAAGATTGCCTGGTTGCTTCGGGGCTGATCATATAGCGGGCTTTTGTATGGCAAACATCCGGAAAGATTATTACTTAATGGTTATAAAATTTCCCTGACTTATTGTATAAAGAAAGGCCCGCATTGCACGGGCCTTAGTCGTAAACCAGCATTCCAGAATTCTTTAATACAAATGATAAGTAAACTTATAAAAAGATAGATTTTGGTAGCATAGGAAAAACATGGTATTAATTCAGGAAAAATCCTGTTTTTGGCGCTTTGGTGACTACCTGCACATCCTTTTCCAAATTCATTTTAACCCTTTCTTTTCCTTTCATTGCCTAATTTTAAAGGGTGAAGCTCCTGCCTGCAATACTGCTCGTTCTGTGTTTGCAACCAGCAAAGGGCCAGGATATTCCCGATTCTGTTACGGGGTCGGCAGCCAGGTTTGCTGAATATTTACAAAGCAGTTATGATGAGCCCTCCGACCGGTTAAAGACATTGTACAGCTGGATAACTGCTAATATTCAATACGACAAGGACAGCGCAATGTATTTTAACTGGAGCGCAGATCATGCTGCCAAAATTTCCGCAACATTAAGAAGACGAAAAGGCGTGTGCGAAAACTATGCATCGTTGCTGGCAGACATTGCCGGGAGGCTGAACATTCCTGCCTATGTAGTGCATGGTTATCCTTCTTACGCAGATAAGAACAAAGACAATAGCCACAGTTGGGTGGCAGTGCAGCAAAAAGGTGAATGGTTCTTATGCGATCCCACCTGGGATGCCCAATCCGGTGCTGAAAAATATTATATGCAGCTGCCGGCAGATTTTATACAAACCCATATTCCTTTCGATCCAATGTGGCAATTGCTGGAACACCCGCAGCATTATAAAACAGGCGGTACAAAATTCATGTACAAGGATTCTGTCAACGCCTATTTGCAACTGGACAGCCTGCAACAACTATTGGCAACAGAAAGAAGGATCAAAAGCGCCGGCAATCAAAACATTATGACGAAGAACTGGCAGAGCTTTAACAGGATGAATATTGCCGTTATTGCCGGTGAAAAAGATGAGGAACTGTACAATGCAGCTGTAAGCCTGCTTAACAAGGCCAATGGCTATTTTAACGAATTTGTGCAATACCGCAACCAGCAGTTCATGCCGGCAAAGACAGATGCAGCCATCAATGCAATGCTGCAGCCTGTAACGTCGCTGCTTACAGACGCAGAAGATAAATTAAAGCAGATGGGAAAAATTTCTGAGAACTTTCAATACGACCCCGGGATCATTCGCCAGCGAATTGCAGCGCTGGAAAAAAGAACAGCAGAACAGCATAATTTTCTTCGTCAATATTTTACAGCAACACCGGCAGAAAGGATAAAATTGTTTACAAAATAAAAGTGATGTTTACTTGAAGCTCTTATTTGATCGAAATGCCAGCACTGACAGTGCTTTTAAATTACCGCACTATCAATAAACTTGAATTAAAAAAATCCCCTGTTTAAGAAACAAGGGATTGTATGAAATCCGTCCTATGATTTTCAAGCCAATCCGGTGTGTAGTTTGCCCTTAGCTATCCTTCACGATTCATTTCGGCCGGTGGTACTATCGGAGCTGCTTATTTTTTAATCCGGCTGCAAAGTTCCTGCATAGCAGTTTACCAATTACATGCGGATTAGCGTAAGGAGGAAAGATCTAAGGAGCAAACGGTTATCAGCAATACCAAAAAGCAAAGAAAAAGCCCGCTGTTTGCGGGCTTTAAAACAATTTTTAAAAGTAAAGAACCCGGCAACTGCCGGGTTCTGGTTAATTTTTAGCCAGGTCAAATTTTTTGAAGATGGACTTAACAGCTGTCTTCGCTTCGCTTGATTTGAATTTACGGCTGTCGATATTATCGGTGTTCCAACCCTGCCATACCGTTTTATCAGTTTTAGTATCCGTCATGGTAATACTAACTGTTCCTTCATTAGCAGGTACATCATAATTATCATATCCAAGAAATCTTGAGGGATAATAAATATTTACAAATCGCCTGCTGTAAGGATTGTAAAACGTACGTACCTGCGGGTTGGAATACACTGCATCAGACCTGCGGCTCACACTTTTCTCTACCATCAGGTCATAACTCAATATCAGGTCAGGATTATTGCTTACCTGCCTCCATCCCGTGTTTTTCTGAAGCTGGTCATTCACGGCTTCCTTGATCTGGTCTTCTACCAATTGATTGCTCCTGTCTCTCTTAATATCCTTCCTGTCTTCCCAGGCATAAGTTTTATACTGGCTGAAGTTTACGTTTTCATCTTTTTCGATGTGTGCTGTGCTTCCGCAGCTCAACAGGAAAAAAGAAGAGATGAACAGGGCAGCAACACTGGTTCTGAATGTGTTTTTCATCTTTGTCTTTTTTTGAGGTTTATAGTATGTTATATACTGAAAAAAGAATACCAGTTTTTAAGAACAAACTGTGAAATAATCAAGGCGCTATTTGATTCTTTATTGTATTGATTTACATACGATGACGCTAAACGGGGATTTTTTCCCATTCTGTTAATTTATTGTAAAATGAAAATTTGACACAGGGCAGACAATTCGCTTGCGATTGCTGGTAACCAGTGCAGGAGCCTGCTGCAAACAGCTGAATTTTTATTTTCTGTAAGAGAAAATTCGCCCTGGCAGTGTTGAACGGTTTGGCAAACCATTTCATATTTACTAAATTTGCAGCAGTTTAAAATGACAAGGAGTAAAAAAACATATAGCCTGTTGCACAAAGTATCATCATTGTTTATGATGCTTACCTTGCTGTGGCTTACCGTCAGCACTCCTTTTGTCGTGTCGTTCCAGGACGAAATGGCGAAGCAAGGCATTACTGCCAACGATTCTTCTTCTTCTGATGAAGAAGATACTTCAAACCCCTTTGGTAACAATACCGAAGAGAAGCCTGCATCCGGCGCTTCCATATCATTATCGGAAGAGTATCACCTGCACGACAATCATAAAGCAGAATATCTTTTTGCTGTAAAATCTACTTATCACAAATGTGAAAATGCAGCT
>CAYOLS010000275.1:0-3887 GCA_964404845.1 uncultured Ferruginibacter sp.
AGCAAAGTTGGGACCACGGAAACCATGGCGCATGGAGATATGCCCTGCGGCAATATCCAGTATCATTTTAGGAATAAAGAAGGGGTTGAAACGGGGCGTTCCATCACCTGACGCAAAATTGGTCACTTCTTCCTGGAAGGTGATAAGCCCACCGATGCCACTGGCGAAGATCACGCCTACCCTGTCAGGATCAACGTTTTCTGCATTTATGTCGGCATCTTTCACTGCTTCATCGCTTGCAACGATCGCAAACTGGCAGTAGCGGTCCATTTTACGGGCTTCTTTCCTGTCGATATATACAGTGGGATCGAAGTTTTTAACTTCACAGGCAAATTGTGTCTTGAACTTTGAAATGTCAAATTGCTGAATAATATCGCAGCCGCTTACCCCATTTTCTAAACCTTGCCAGTATTCCTGAACAGTTTTACCCAATGGTGTAATGGCGCCCAATCCGGTAACGACAACTCTTTTTAAAGACATACAATTTACCTGTGATAGTTTAAATGCCTGCACGGCTGAATGCCGGAAGGCGGAGAAAGTTAATTACTTAGCGTTTTCTTCCAAGTAAGATACAGCCTGGCCTACAGTAGTGATGGTTTCAGCCTGTTCATCAGGAATAGAAATATTAAATTCTTTTTCAAATTCCATAATTAGTTCAACAGTGTCGAGGCTATCGGCACCTAAATCATTGGTGAAAGATGCTTCGTTGGTAACTTCAGCTTCATCAACACCTAATTTGTCAACAATAATTTTTTTTACTCTTGTTGCAACGTCTGACATGATAGTAAAATTTAGTTTATACAGCTGCAAAAATATACTTTTTGATCTAAATACAAACAAATACTACATAAGTAAAAAATTCATTTTTACAGCTGAAAATGAATCAACTGTGCCTGTAAATTCATTCATATATAACAATACGCTCATTTAAAAGGTGCTAAAAATTTCTGTTTTGGGTTAATACGGCAGTAAAAAAATTGACGTATATTGTATTCTCTGCACCCGTAACAACATCAGCAACAATTATAACGGATAAATTAATAAGATGGGATTAAAGCAAATTGATCACGGCAGTAAAGAATATAAGCAGATGATAGCGCTGCGGTACAGCATCTTACGTGAACCGCTGGGGCTGAGTTTTACCCCCGAAGAGCTGGAAATGGAAAAAGACCATATTTTGATCGCAGCATTTGAAGAAGAGGACATGCTGGGCTGCTGTATGCTGAAGAAAATAGATAACCAAACGCTTCAGCTAAGACAGATGGCAGTCAAAAACAACCTCCAGGGCAAAGGTATCGGGGCTTCCATCATGAGTTTTGCAGAAAATATCTCCCGTGACCGGGGCTACCGGTCTATAATCATGCACGCCAGGGATACGGCCATTGGCTTCTACGAAAAATTTGGCTACAAGGTAAAGGGCGATCCTTTTATAGAGATCAACCTTCCCCACCATATTATGGAAAAAAGGATCTAAGCTTTTTTGATATTACCTGAAATGATCCTGCGGGCGGTATGTTCATCATCGCCATCGAACGCCTCTTTGGGAATAATGAAAAATGACCTTGGGTTAAAATACAGGTGAAAGAAATGAGGGCTTTCCATCCATTCGGAAAATGCCGACCATTGCCAGCTGCGATTGCCCCTGTCGTTCTCAATACCAAAACCGTTTTCATTTACACTTACCCTGAAGCTGCCTTTAAAGGTTTTCTCTCTTTTATAAATAAGCCTGGGCAATAAGTACCAGAACATGATCATGAGTGCAAACCAAAGTAATGAGCTGATCAGAAAAGCCAGCGGATTGATCTGCTTAAAAAAGAAAAGTGCTGCAGAACCGATGGCAAATACATTCACCAGGATCATTAACAGTTTAATTTCCCTGCGGCTGATGAAATGATAACGCAATGCCTGTATGACCTTATTTTTATTGTAACCGAATGTAGATGATAACATGGCGCAAAGATAAATGGATCGTTCTATTTTAGTTTATCATTCTGCCGGTGCCTTTCCGAATCCCTGGTATTTTTCTTTTCAAAGTTTTTCTGTAATGCTTCGGCCAGGTCAACGCCGGTTTGGTTGGCAAGGCACATCAATACCCAGAGCACATCGGCCATTTCATCTCCCAGGTCCTTTCCTTTATCGGATTCTTTAAAAGATTGTTCGCCGTATTTGCGTACCATGATGCGGCTGAGCTCTCCTACTTCTTCCATGAGTATGCCAAGGTTGGTGAGTTCGTTGAAGTAACGGACGCCGGTGGTGTTGATCCAATTGTCGATTTGTTGTTGGGCTTCCTGAATCGTCATGAATTGTTTCTTTTATTACACGAATTTGAGCGAATTACACGAATTATTATGTAGATTTCTATATTAATCCCGTAAGCTATGACTGATATTCTTTTCAAAAAAGAATCTTATGAAATAATAGGCATCTGTATGGAGGTACATCGTGTACTTGGTATGGGGTTAAAGGAAGTAAATTATAAGGATGCGATGGAAATGGATTTCATTGAAAAGCAAATTCCTTTTGAAAGAGAAAAAAAGTATGAAGTATTTTATAAAGGGAAGAGATTATATCATCCTTATTACGCAGACTTTATTTTATACGATTCCATTGTCGTCGAAGTAAAATCCTGCACTACCCTGATCGATACGCACACAGCGCAGACATTAAGCTACCTGGCTGTTGCAGATAAAAAGCTTGCTCTATTGATCAATTTCGGCGAAAAATCTCTCGCATACAAAAGGATTCTTCGGTGAAAAATATAATTCGTGTAATTCGCTCAAATTCGTGTAATCAAAAAATTGTACCATTAAAAATCTTACTCCTTATTTTTCGTATCAATCACTATCGTCACCGGCCCATCATTCAACAACGATACTTTCATATCTGCTCCAAAAGTTCCTGTAAATATTTTCCTACCAAGATACTTCTCCAACTGCATTATCATCTTTTCATACAATGGTATCGCCACATCCGGCTTGCTCGCTTTGATATAGCCCGGCCTGTTCCCTTTTTTAGTAGAAGCATGCAAGGTGAATTGACTCACCAACAAAATATCTCCACCATTATCCTTTACAGAAATATTAGGCACGTGATTTTCATCATCAAATATCCTCAGGTTGACTATCTTATTGCTCAGCCATTCAATATCATTTTCATCATCTGCATCTTCAATACCAACTAATACCAATAGTCCATGTTGTATAGATGATCTCACAACAGCATCGATCGTAACCGATGCAGAACTTACTCTTTGTATCACAACTTTCATAATTACTCAAAAATAACAGAAGTTTAATAATAGCCGCAAGTCTACACGACCCTGCAATGACATTTCCCTGATCCATTTACAACTATTTAACGGCGAAAAAAAATTTATTATATCCACAAAAAGTGCAAAACCCTTCAAACTGAAGCAGGTAGACGGCTCTGAATTTTTGCACAATGTTTGTTCACATCTGTTAATATTTACACGCTTTTAAATCGGGGTACAAAACATACTTTCGGCATCCACGGTTTCCTGAAACCCTTATTCCTTACTAACAAAATTTTACTTTACTATGGCAACAAAAAAACAACCTGCTGTTAAGGCACTTAGCTTCGACCGCCAATTTACCAAAGAAGGGATCAGCCCATACGATATGTTTGAATACGATTACCGCACATCGGTAATAAAGAATCCTTCCGGCGAGGTTGTTTTTCAAATGGATAATGTGGAAGTTCCAAAACAATGGAGCCAGATAGCCACAGATATTTTAGCACAAAAATATTTCCGCAAAGCAGGTGTGCCTAAAGAAGATGGCAGCACCGGCAGGGAAACAACGGTTAAACAGGTAGCGCATCGTATGGCGCATTGCTGGCGGGTATGGGGCGAACGCTATGGATACTTC
>CAYOLS010000276.1:0-3868 GCA_964404845.1 uncultured Ferruginibacter sp.
TGCTAATCAACCATCCACCGCTTTTAATTTTTCCGGTGAATTGTATAAAAGCATCCTGCATTGTTTTTTCATCACCATATATATCCAGGTGATCGGCATCCATTGCAGTAATGATGGCTATATCCGGGCTTAGCTGCAAAAAACTCCTGTCGTATTCATCAGCTTCTGCCACACACACATTTTTATCGCTGCTCCAGAAATTGGTGTTATAATTAGCTGCAATTCCACCCAGGAAAGCATTACAGCCATAACCGGTATCCCTCAGCAAATGTGCGATCATGGTACTGGTCGTTGTTTTACCATGCGTACCCGCCACACAGATGTTGAAATTATCCCTGGTGATGCTGCCGAGTACTTCACTTCTCTTTCTCAGCTCATATCCATTCTCTTTATAAAAATTCAGCTCCTTGTGATCCTTTGGTATAGCCGGTGTATACACTACAAAACCTGCGTTCTTATCCAACAGCTCAACATTATCTTCAAAGTGAACCGCAATACCTTCTTCCTGCAACAAATTGGTTAAAGGAGTGGGTGTTTTATCATAGCCGCTCACTTTTACCTGCTTGCTGTTATAATACCTTGCCAGTGCGCTCATGCCGATACCGCCAATGCCGAGAAAGTACACCGATTCTAATGGTTTACCGTTGTGTTGCAATATTGTTTTTTCCTTCGTCATTGTTTAGTCCATGGCCGATAGACGGATAGTCCATAGACCAGTAAATATTTTCAAAAGCTTTTATAATCTTCAACCTTTCAGACCCAGTTATGGTCTATTTGCTATCGTCCTGATAATCTCCACTGCTATCACTTCATCCGCATTCGTCACACCCAGCTGACCGATATTATTTTTCAATTCCTCCTGCTCTGCTTCGTTCTTTGCCAGTTCCAGAACCGACGGGACCAACTTTTGTAACGCATCGGCATCGGTTATCATTTTAGCTGTATGTTTATTTACCAAAGTTTTTGCATTTACGGTTTGATGGTCTTCTGCCGCATGTGGATAAGGCACGAATACCACCGGTTTCTTCACAACACAAAGCTCTGCAATAGCCATGGCACCGCTCCGGCTTATCACCAGGTCGGCAGCTGCATAGGCTTCTTCCATTTTGGTGATAAAATCATTTACAAAAACATTTGAATGTCCTTTCGCCCGCTCCGTACCTTTTTCTTTGTAAGGCTTCCCTGTTTGCCAGATGAGCTGGAGGTCATTTTCTCCAAAAGCTTCCAGGTGTTTATCAATGGCTTCATTGATGCTTTTGGCGCCTAGGCTTCCACCAATACTCAACACTGTCTTTTTACCGGCACTCAATCCAAATGCTTTTAATGCATCTTCTTTACTGACATTGCTATTGACGATAGATTGCCTTACCGGGTTTCCGCTTACTATGATTTTATTGGCAGGAAAAAATTTCTCCATGCCATCTGTAGCAGTAAAAACCTTTGTTGCTTTTTTCCCAAGCATGATATTGCTTTTGCCTGCAAAAGAATTACTCTCGTGTATGAAAGTGGGAATGCTTTTGCTTTGTGCGTATCGTAATACCGGGAAGCTGGAATAACCTCCCACGCCGATCACCGCATCAGGTTTAAAATTTTTAATGATACCCGATACCTGGAAAAAACTTTTGATAAGCTTGAAAGGCAAGCCAATATTTTTTATCAAAGAACTACGATTGAATCCTGCGATGTCCAACCCCTTTATTTCGTACCCGGCCTGCGGTACTTTTTCCATTTCCATTTTTCCTTTAGCTCCAACAAAAAGGATCTCTGCCTGCGGCTCCATCTTTTTTATTGCGTTGGCAATGGCGATCGCCGGAAAAATATGCCCTCCTGTTCCTCCACCTGCTATAATAATTCTCATTGCCATTCTATCCTTCTTTTACTTCTTTTACAATTTCCGGTTGGAGTTTGCCTTCCTGCTGCTCCACGTTCCTTGCAACACTTAATATAATTCCTATCGACAAACAGGTAAATAAAAAACTGCTACCGCCCATACTTACCAACGGTAGCGTAACACCGGTGTTGGGGAACAGGTTCACATTCACACCCATATTGGCAATGGCTTGTATCACGAGCATAAAACTCAGCGCCAACGCCAAAAATGCCCCAAAGGCATAAGGACATTTGCGGTAAATGCGAATACATCGTAACAGGAACAAGAGATAAATAAATAATATCGCTGCACCTCCCAACAGCCCATACTCTTCTATGATGATGGCATAAATAAAATCACTGTAGCTGTGTGGCAAATAATTCCTTGCATGACTGTTGCCGGGACCTTCACCTAACAAACCGCCATTTGCAATTGCAATTTTTGCCTGGTTGATCTGGTATGTTTTTTCACCGTCGTCTTCTTTGCTGCTATATACAAAGGTTTGAATACGACTGATCCATGTTGGAATACGGCCGGATGATAAAATAGCGGGCAGCTTTTTTGATTCGCCTGCTTCCTTATCGTAGGTAGAAACTGCAACAGCAACCAGTAGAACAACCGGGATCGCTGCGATGGCAATGGTTAACCCGATATGTTTCAGACTCACTCTGCCAATAAACATCAACAGCAAACTTGTTCCCCCGATCAGTACCGCAGTTGACAGGTTGGCTGGTGCGATCAGGATACAAATAAGTGCCACGGGTATAATGATCGGCAGGAAACCTTTCTTAAAATCCTTGATCACCTGCTGTTTGCGGCTGAGCATGCGGCTCATGTACATGAACAGCGCAAGCTTGGCAAGATCAGATGTCTGGAAGGTCATGTTGATCACCGGTAATTTTATCCAGCGACTGCCTGCATTGAGCTGCACACCAAAGAACAGCGTATACAACAAGAGTGGGATCGATATAAGAAAGAGAATCTTCGCTACCCTTGAATACAAAGTATAATTGATGCGATGCGCAAAATAAATAATGATCAACCCGAGAATGATGAAAGCAAATTGCTTGAACAAATAACTTTCATTGCTCTTGCTCATCCTGTATGCCAAAGAACCTGTGCTGCTGTATACTAACAACAGGCTTGCCAGCGTTAATAGAATAACAATGGCCCATATCACCCTGTCGCCTTTGGTTTTCTGCACCAGGTTGTCCACCGTTCCCAATCTTTTAAAGGGCACAGCAATACTGTTACCTTCCTCTGTTTGAGTGGTTCCTAAAGCTTTACCAAATATTTCTTTCCATTTAGCCATCTGGCTTGTTTGTTTATTTTTTTTACCGCTGCCTGCGGTTTATAACCGGGTCTGACCTGCGGTACCAACCCTACAAGTCTTTAACCGCTTGCTTGAACTGGTTGCCCCTGTCTTCATAATTCTTAAACAGGTCAAAGCTTGCACAGGCAGGGCTTAACAATACCACATCTCCTTTATTGGCAAAATGAAAAGCTGCTTTCACTGCATCTTCTGCATTTTCTGTATTCACCATCAGGGAAACAGTGTCGCCGAATGCTTCATGTATCTTCCTGTTATCAAGTCCCATACATACAATTGCTTTTACTTTTTCCTTTACCAGCTCTTTCAGCAGGTTGTAGTCATTGCCTTTGTCAACACCACCAAGTATCAATATCACCGGGTTGTTCATGCTTTCGAGTGCATACCAGGTGCTGTTCACATTGGTTGCCTTGCTGTCGTTGATAAAGCTCACACCTCTTACAGTGCCCGCTGGCTCCATCCTGTGCTCGAGGCTCTCAAATGTTTGCAGGGCCTCCCTGATCTTTTCCTTCCTGATATCAATCGCTGTTGCCGCCATACTTGCTGCCATACTGTTATATTGATTGTGTTTTCCTTTGAGCGTAAAATCATCTACACTCATTTGCATTTCTTCGCTTTTCCATTTGAGGTGCATTTTTGCATTGGACAAATAGGCACCTTGTGGCAGT
>CAYOLS010000277.1:0-3863 GCA_964404845.1 uncultured Ferruginibacter sp.
GCTGCCTTCACCAGTATGCAGGGTACTTTCCAGTACAACGATTTCGGGTTAATACTTACACAGAGTTTTGTGGTTAAGAAATAAAAACGGCGGTAAAAATAAATCCCGCCAGCGGCGGGATTTATATAATTTATTTTGTTTCAGCCATATCAGGGATGTCTGCTGCTTTATACAGGCCCGCATCCAGTTTCTTCTTGGTTTCTTCAAACGCTTTCAATGTTTCGTCAATGTCTTCAAAGCTGTGTGCTGCCGTAGGTATCAGGCGATAAATGATATCTCCTTTAGGAATAACAGGATACACTACGATGCTGCAGAAGATATGATAATTCTCTCTCAGGTCCATCACCATCTGTGTAGCTTCAGGTACATCACCTTTCATATACACAGGTGTTACAGGTGAATTGGTATTGCCGATATCAAATCCTCTTTCTTTTAAACCATTTTGCAGGCGATCCACATTGGCCCATAATTTTTCCCGCAGTTCAGGCATGTTGATGGTCATTTCCATGCGCTTCAGCATTCCTTCTACGATCAGTAAAGGGAGGCTCTTTGCAAATATTTGTGAGCGTACATTGTAACGCAGGTATTTCAAAACATTTTTTGGTCCGCTGATAAAAGCGCCGATGCTGCCCATGCTTTTTACGAATGTAGAAAAGTACAGGTCGATACCAGCCTGGCAGCCTTGTGCCTCGTCTGCACCACCACCGGTCGGGCCCATGTAGCCAAAGCCATGTGCATCATCAATTAAAATACGGAACTCGTATTTTTTCTTCAGCTCCACAATTTCTTTCAGTATGCCTTGTTCGCCATCCATTCCAAAAACACCTTCGGTGATCACTAAAATACCACCGCCGTTTTTGGCCGCCATTTCAGTAGCACGCTGCAATTGTTTTTCGCAGTCTTCAATATCATTGTGTTTGAATGCATAGCGGTGCCCCATGTGTAAACGAACACCATCTACGATACATGCATGAGATTCTGCATCGTATACAATTACATCTCTCCTGTTTACCAATGCATCAATACAGCTCATGATGCCCTGGTAGCCAAAGTTGAGGAGCATGGTATCTTCCCTGCTCACAAATTTGCTGATCACTCTTTCCAGCTCATCATGTTTTTCTGTGTTGCCGCTCATCATCCTTGCACCCATCGGGTTGCCCATGCCATACATGGCGGCAGCTTCCGTATCTATTTTTCGTACTTCGGGATGGTTCACCAAACCGAGGTAATTATTCAAACTCCAAACGATCATTTCCTTGCCACGAAATTTCATACGTGGTCCCAGTTCTCCTTCCAGTTTGGGGAAAGCAAAATAGCCATGAGCCCTGTCCATATGCTGGCCAATAGGGCCGCCGTCTTTCACCAGTTTTTCAAAAACATCCATATTGTATATCTTTTATTTAAAATATATAAGGCAGGAATGCCTGTAAATTGGCGCAAAATTAAGGTTTTGGGAGCAATTAGCTAACAGTTGCATAACATTGGCGGTTGAATGCCTGACTGTCTCTATCATTTATCTTTGCAAAAATTTTACAGAAGATGATGAAAAACTCAGCGCTTGCCTTCTCACTATTTTTTGTAACGGCAATGTCTGCCATTGCCCAGCCAAGACCCAATACTGCCACGCAAAAACCTAAGCTGGTTGTAGGCATTGTGATAGACCAGATGCGCTGGGATTACCTGTACAGGTTTGAAAGATTGTACGGGCCCGATGGTTTCAAAAGAATTTTATCGCAGGGTTACAGTTTTGAAAATACGCTGATACCTTATACTCCTACTTACACGGCAGCAGGGCATACCTGTGTGTACACCGGCAGCGTTCCGTCCATACATGGCATTGTAGGGAACGACTGGTTTGAAAAAAACATCGATAAAGGAATGTATTGCGCCGGTGATTCTACAGTGAACACCGTGGGCAGTAATTCAACCGCAGGAAAAATGAGTCCGAGAAATATGTGGACGACCACAGTGACAGATGAGCTGCGGCTGAGCAATAATTTTAAAAGCAAAGTGATCGGTATTTCACTGAAGGACAGGGGAGCGATACTGCCCGCAGGCCACAGCGCCAATGCTGCTTACTGGTATGATGAATCCGTTGGAAAATTCATCAGCAGCACTTACTACATGAATGAACTGCCGGCATGGGTAAAGGATTTTAACAGCAAGGACCTTGTTAAAAAATATATGTCCACAGACTGGGACCTGCTGAAAGAAAAAGGCAGCTATATACAGTCGGACAATGATGAGAACAACTATGAAACTGCGATAAAGGGAGAAAAAACCGTGAGCTTTCCGCATAAAATATCAGCACCAAATACGCTGATACCTTATACTCCTACTTACACGGCAGCAGGGCATACCTGTGTGTACACCGGCAGCGTTCCGTCCATACATGGCATTGTAGGGAACGACTGGTTTGAAAAAAACATCGATAAAGGAATGTATTGCGCCGGTGATTCTACAGTGAACACCGTGGGCAGTAATTCAACCGCAGGAAAAATGAGTCCGAGAAATATGTGGACGACCACAGTGACAGATGAGCTGCGGCTGAGCAATAATTTTAAAAGCAAAGTGATCGGTATTTCACTGAAGGACAGGGGAGCGATACTGCCCGCAGGCCACAGCGCCAATGCTGCTTACTGGTATGATGAATCCGTTGGAAAATTCATCAGCAGCACTTACTACATGAATGAACTGCCGGCATGGGTAAAGGATTTTAACAGCAAGGACCTTGTTAAAAAATATATGTCCACAGACTGGGACCTGCTGAAAGAAAAAGGCAGCTATATACAGTCGGACAATGATGAGAACAACTATGAAACTGCGATAAAGGGAGAAAAAACCGTGAGCTTTCCGCATAAAATATCAGCACCTACCGTAACTAAATTTTCGGCATTCAAGTATACACCTTATGGTATGACCTACAGCTTTGACTTTGCGAAAGCTGCCATTGAAAATGAAAGGCTGGGAACCGGAACAGCCACGGATTTTTTAGCATTGAGCATTTCTTCTACAGATTATATCGGCCATAACTTCGGGCCTAATTCTTTGGAAATAGAAGATACGTATGCAAGGCTGGATAAGGATTTGGGGGAATTTTTAAAATGGCTTGACCTTCGCCTGGGCAAAGGAAATTATTTATTCTTTTTAACGGCAGACCATGCAGCTGCACATGTTCCCGGTTTTTTAAAAGAGCACAACCTGCCGGGCGGATTGTTTGATGATTATACCATGATGAAAGAAGTAAATGCTGCTATTGACAGCATATATGGTGTAAAAGGCGCTGTTAAAAAGAGCTACAATTATCAATTCTATTTAGATCATGCGTTGCTGGAAAAAAGCGGTAAAGATGTTGCTGCAATTAAAGCTTCGATCGTATCGCTGCTGAAAAAATATCCTTTCGTGGTATATGCTTTTGAACTGGATAAATTATCCGGAACTACCATGAATGAAACGCAGAAAAGAATGATGTCCAACGGGTATAACCCGCAGCGTTCCGGCGATATACAATTCACGGTAAAACCCAATTACTTCGATCATGGTTCAAAAGGCACTACGCATGGCGCCTGGAATCCTTATGATGCGCATATTCCTTTATTATGGTTCGGCTGGAACATCAAGCCGGGGGAAACGAACAGGGAAGTGTATATGACAGATATTGCACCAACTATAGCCGCCCTGCTGAACATACAGATGCCAAGCGGTAATGTTGGAAAGGCGCTGACCGAGCTTACCAAATAATCAATTCTGAAAATAAAAGCTCAGCCTGGCAGCTTTTTCAAATTGAGACACCACTTTATTGATATTATTTTTTTTATCGAATAATATTTTTTGTTAATTTAGCTCACTGCCAGCGTATTTTC
>CAYOLS010000278.1:0-3862 GCA_964404845.1 uncultured Ferruginibacter sp.
TCAGATTCTGACTTCAGGTAATCCAGGTCTGTTACAAGGTAATCATCATGCGGATCATACTCCACCCATTTTTTACAGGAATTGAGCGTTGCCAGCACCAGCAGCAGGCTCATTGCTTTTATATAAATATGTTTTTTCATTTCGAATATTTTTTTTGATTTATAATTTGATGTCTAAACCAACAGCATAAGTACGTGCCTGTGGATAAGCACCTCTGTCGATACCTGTTTCCATAATGCCTCCGCCGATCTCAGGATCGTATCCTGAATATTTTGTGAAGGTGAAAGCATTGCGTACCTGTGCATATATTCTTACACTTTTAAATACTCTTTTAACAAGAGAAGAAGGAAGCGCATAACCCAGCTGTATGTCTTTGATCTTAACAAAAGAACCGTCTTCTACAAACCTGTCGCTCACCCTGCTGTTGTTGTTACCGTCTACAAAGCTGTACCTTGGATAGCGTGCGTCGTTGGTAGACCCTTCGCCTGTCCACCTGCCCAGTATGCTCCTGAACTTATTGGTGTAGTTGGCATTTCTTTCGTATGCCCTGTAAATATCATTACCAACAGAAGCATAGGTAAATACGCTCAGGTCGATTGATTTATAAGAAAGACCGAGGTTCCAGCCCATTACAAAATCAGGGAAAGGATCGCCGATCTTGGTTTGATCTGCAGTATTGATCTGGCCATCGCCATTGATATCTACAAAGCGGATATCGCCAGGGCTAGCGTTATTTTGCGTTGGTGCAGCCGCTATTTCCGCTACATTCTGGAATAAGCCTGCAGTTTTATAACCGTAGAAATAACCGGGTGACTGGCCTTTTTCATACACTGTTACTGTTTGCGACTGACCGTTGAAATAACTGCCACCTGTAACTTTTGCCGTACCATCTGTGTTGGTAGCAGTTACCAGGTTTTTGCTGGTAGTAAATGTGAGTGTTGTATTGATACGCAGGTCTTTGGTGAAATGATCAGCATAGGTTAAGCTGAGATCAACACCGCTCGATCTTGTAGAACCTATATTGGCCGCAGGCGGAGGAATGGTGCCAAGATAAAAAGGAATGCTCGGCGTGAACAGCTGGCCTTTTACTTCTTTGCGGAAATAATCAGCGCTGAAAGAAAGTTTGTTCTTCAGCACTGCGATATCAAAACCAACGCTTAATTGTTTTTGTTCTTCCCATGCCAGCGCAGTATTAACTGCAGAACCTAAAGTTGAGCCGGGGAAGAATACACCACCAAAAGTATAACCATTGCTGTTTTGTGTAGGACCATAGCTTGGACCGCCTGTAACGATGTTGGCAGATTGCGGGCCTGTATTTTCATTACCTACCGTACCATAGCTACCTCTTATTTTTAAGAAGTCGATCACTTTTGAATTAAAGAAATCTTCTTTTGATACTACCCAGCCTAATGAACCGGCGTAGAAATTAGCGAACTTGTTGTCAGCACCAAATGCATAGGAACCATCTCTCCTTGCAGAGAAGGAAGCAAGATACCTGTCTTTGTAATCGTAGTTCACACGACCGAATACAGAGGCATTTTTCCTGAAGTAACGGTAGTAGCTTCCGTTAGATGCATTTGGATTGGCAGCTGTATTAGCGCCGGTTGCTGCGGCAAAGTTGGCAAACTCCCATGAGTTGAAAGGCACATCCTGGCGGGTTGCGCTGGCGCCGTTGCCGGATAATTTATAAAGAGAACCACCCAATACTGTTTCAAAATTATGGTCGTTGGCTATTTTGAAATTGTAGTTACCGAATGTTTCCCATGTAAAGTTGAAATTGTTATCGAGATTATGCGATACGCTGTTGAACTTACCTGTAACAGTAGAACCATCTGCATTCATGGTGTTCTCCACATTGAGCGGGCCATAGAATACTAATGGTGTAAAGCTCCTGCCATTGCCATTGTATTTGGTATAACCAAAACGAGAGGTCAATGTAAGACCTTTGATCACTTTGTACTGCAACTCAAACTTACCATACAATTTATTACCGTTGCTTTTATTGTAGGTATTTTCCAGCTTGGTGAGTGGGTTAAAAATTTCAGACAACAAAAGATTGCTGAAGCTGTAAGTACCCACAGTGTTTGGAACATTGTTATATATCTCCAATGTAGGATCAAAGTTCAGCGCACTGCCGATGATACTGTTGAAGGAGTTTTCCTGTATGCCTTTTGAATCAAGCATTACTCCAGTTGCATTCAAAATGAATTTTAACCTGGAAGTAAGATCGAAATTCAGGTTGGCTGTAAATGTTCCCCTGTTGAACCTCGATTTATCATAACCACCTACAATACCACCCTGGTTTTGGTAAGCGGCAGAAAGGAAATAAGTAAGTTTATCGGAACCACCTCTTGCACCGATACTGTACATCTGAACAGGCGCTGTTTCAAATATCTCATCCTGCCAGTTGGTTCCTTTACCAAGTAGCGAAAGATCCGGGAAGATCACATTACCACCCGATACGGTGCTGCCTTCATTGATCATAGCGCCATACTCGGTAGCATTCAGCACGCCGATCTTGCGCTGCACCTGCTGTATGCCATAATTGGCATTGATGGTAAATTCTGTTTTTTGATTTTTGCGGCCGCCCTTGGTGGTAACCACTATCACACCATTACCACCCTTCACACCAAAAATAGCCGTGGTGGCCGCATCTTTTAATACGTTGATTGATTCTATATCTGATGGGCTGATAGAGTTAAAATCTACCAGTGATTGCTGAACACCATCAATGATTACCAAAGGATCTGTACCGCTGATAGAAGGAATACCCCTGATCTGGATAGTAGGAGCTGCGCCCGGTGAACCGTTCTGGATCACATTCACACCTGCAGCGAGCCCCTGCAAGGCTGCATCTGCCCTTAATGGCTTCAGCTTTTCTACATCAGAACCCTTTACGGTACTGATAGCGCCCGATACCTTGGTGATCTTTTGGGTACCATACCCAACTATTACCACATCGGAAAGAACGTTCACGTCTTCCTCCAGGGCAAAATTCTGCTCCCCGGACTGGGTAACCCTGCGCTCGGATAGCACCATGCCCGAATAGCTCACCACGATGGTGGCTGCCCGCTGCGGAATGGAAAGGGAATAATTACCATTTTCATCGGTGCGGGTGGCTACCCCGCCGCCCCGTACTACTACAGAGGCCCCGGCAAGCGCTTCACCCGTAGATTTTTTGGTGACCTTACCCGTTACCTGTAAGTTTTGCGAAAAAGCCTGGTTAAAAATGCTGCAAAGTAGGAATACAGCACACAATGATGCAAGTTTTAATTTCATACAGCAATCGTTTTGGTTTTAAGAAATGAGAAATCGATGCATTAAAGTTAACAACCACACCTACAAAAGGTTTATTTTTAACCACATCATTACTACATCAAAAAATTTAAGTTATTGATTTTCAATAGAATTAATATACAACAATACTACATCAGTTAATTTTTTGTTACTTTCACTTTCAATCGCCTGCTTCCATGTTTAAAAAACTGCTGTTCCTGATATTGTTACCGCTGTGTTCACGCAGCCAGAATACCATTGGTTTACCCGATGTGATCAACTACTCCAAACAGGCGTACGGTGGAGGCCTCCAGAACTGGGATTGTGCCCAGGACAGGAACGGCATTATTTATTTTGCCAACAATGAGGGCTTGCTAAGCTTCGACGGCAGATACTGGAAAATATATCCCCTGCCCAACAGAACGATCGTACGCTCCGTAGAGCTGGGCAACGACAATAAGATATATGTAGGCGGGCAGGATGAGCTGGGTTATTTCTCCCCCGGTCCCAACGGCAGGCTTGCCTATCATTCTCTTGTAAACCTGATCCCCGACAAAGACCATTCTTTTGGCGATGTATGGGATAT
>CAYOLS010000279.1:0-3861 GCA_964404845.1 uncultured Ferruginibacter sp.
GCACTCATACCATTATTAATTTTACCTACGCTCCATTCTTCATTAGCACCGCTTACAGGATTTATGGTTATGCTATTATTGTTTACAGTGTAAGTGCCCGTTTCATATTGCAATATATTTACAGGGTTGGTTGCTACTGCCGATGCTGCACTATACAAAAATTTGTAAGTGCCATCTATATTGAATTTGTATTGGTACAACCAAAATCCACCTGTATGAAATCCGCTCATACTTCCGTAAGAGGCTCCGTGTTTTTCAAGTGATTGTGCCTGCCATATTTTACCCGCAAGCAGGGGATTTATATTACTGTTAAGAGAAGTATTTTTTGTTGTTGTATTAGCTGTGGGAGGTTGGGTATCCGCTTTATTTGTAGTTACTGAGTTAGTAAGTTTTTTATTTTCAAAACCCGTTTTTATCCCGGGTGGGTTATCAATGAGAGATTCGCCCACTGCCCGGTAGCTAAGAATGATCTTATTATTTCCCTGTTTTCCTTCTCTTTCTGTTTGGGTATTTGATTGCAGGGTTATCTTCTTTTCATATCCGCCGATATAATAATTAAGATCTACCGTATAAGTTACTGATTCCATTTTCCAGGAGCCTGTTTTTGCCAGGCTTCCCCATTCGCTGGTCCTGTTACTCTTCGCTTTGTTCCACCATCCACCTTTACCTTGCCTGGGCGTAATGGTCAATTTATTGCCATTTAATTTCCAGTTGCCGCTTTCATACACGTATTGTATTTCTTTTACAAATACCGCCCAATTCTTCATGCGGAATAAATAAGTGCCATCATTATAAAATGCATATTCCTTTCTAAAGTAACCGCCCGATGGTGTTGGAAATCCATTAGAGTAACCACTGGTTTCAATTGTATAATCAACCCATAAGCCCACAATGCCTGAACTGTTATTAGCAGCAGCGGAGTTGCTGTTATTATTTTGCGATGGCTTCATTAATTCAAGCGAATTAATAAATGACAGCAATGCTTTTTCATACTGCTGTGTGTTGGTCATCAATACCACGCTTACCATTTGCCCGCCGCCTGTTGCTGTAAGCAATGTAGCTAAACCTTTTTGGTTGCCATCGGTATAATTGGCTGTGCCCGAAATTATATCCCACCCATTTTCGCTTGCGGGGGCTTGCATAGCAGGTGCATCGCTTACCTGCACAGCGGCTTTTATCAGCCTGTTCCAGTCAGCATTAAAATTTTCATTGGCGGTTTCCTGGCTGTTGGTTGCTTTAGTAACCAGCGCAATGGCGTAAGCGCCTGTTTTTGTATCACTAACTGATAACTGTATACCGCCATCATTTTGTTGTTGCTGCCAACCTTTGGGCGCAGTATAACTCACCACATCAAATGTATTTTTTTGTGCAATGGATATGCTGCTTATAAGCATACAGTACCAAACAACAAGCATCTTGTTTTGTTTCATAAGTTATGTATGGGCTATTTTATGTGTAGAGATGATCACATCATAGGTGCAGGTGCTGCAGGAGCAGCGGGAGCTGCTTTTTTTGCCCTTGCATTCGTTTGCCCCGAACTTTCTTCTTCCAACTCCATTGTTAGCGATGCCATAAACTGGTTGAACTCGCTGATGCAGGTGTTGTTATTGGTAAGCAACTGGTAGTACAATGTTTGCTTTCCATTACTCAGGGAGTAAAAATAGCTTTGTACGGGAGCCATTTGTTGTTTGGTAGTGCCCTTTGAAAAGAAACTGGTTAACCCATTGGCTTCGTATTTTGTTACCGCTCCTCTTTTATTTTGATAATTAATGCCCGTACCGCCGTGCAAGTTGCGGTATCGCAGATACTCCGCCTCAGTGGTTACCGCAGGATTTTCGGTGGCCGAAATAATGATTTTACATACAACTCCTTTTTTCGGCGACTTCTCTAATGTTATGAATTCAGTTGTCCTGGTTATTTGCCAGCCTGTAGGTACAGTAAATTCTGCTTTGCCAAAAACTTCCTGCGCTTTTACCTGTAACATTGATACCAATAAAAAAACGGCGGTAATTATTTTTTTCATTTTGTAAAATTTTATAGTGTAAAGTTGAATTATGGCAGGATCGAAAGCAATCGTTTAAAAAGATGATTTTTTGTGCTACTTCATTTTATAAGCACCCTTTAAGGTTACGCCGTAAATAGCACCGTCCCTGTCAATGGTCCATACTGGATAACCACCCCGTGGCGACTCAATATTCCAGGGTGTATTTACATCGTATTGAAACAATCTTTCGGGCAGGCTTGTTGTCCATAATAAGGTTCCCGTTTCACCATCAAATCCCTGCAGCCTGGTATCTTTCCATTTGTTGTTATCATCCACTGTTCTTTCGCCTACATAAAATGCACCGCCCGATGCACACAGTAAACCTTCAGTGACGGCCAGTTTTCTTTTCCAGGCAATGGTTCCGTCTTTTGTACGATAGCCCCATATTTCTTTATCCTTGCCCGTTTGTACTTCTGTTACAATAATATTACCAGCGCCTACCCTGTTTATAATTTCTTGTTTAGGATACACTTTCGTGGTCCATAAAATTTTTCCTGTTTCTTTATCCAGCGCTCTTAATCCTTCACCGTAGGGATAATTGCCCGGGTTTACAGCGCCACTCAAACCCTGCACTTTAATAATTACTTTATGGTCTATGATCATCGGTATGCCATCATCCGATCTATAAGCTATTTTGCTATTCTTTTCTGTAACAGGCTGTTCAGTATGCCGCCAGAGCGTTTTTCCTGTTTTTAAATCAATGGCATGCAATTCCCTGGTGGGAGGATCGGTTTGGTCTTTGCTTCTTGCAGATAAAAATAGCAAACCGTCTTCTGAGGCGCCGGCGCTGAATGTGGGTTGGTAATGTGGATCTAATTTATCGGGCATCGCCAGTCTAAAGCCGGTATTTTCCCAAAGCACTTTATCAAGACTATTGTTTAAGCCGCTTAAAATGCTATACCCGTTTTTGGTAGATTGTGTTACGACAGTAAATACATTACCATAGTTTCTAAGTGGGGCACGGGGCTTTGCCATATTTAAAGAGCGTACAATTTTTCCTGTTTTTAAACTTATAACATAATAATCTGCAAGCCCGCCGTCTTCACGGTCATATAGCATCAATACTTCGTTATCGGGTAATTCAAAAAACTGAATAGCACCCATAGATCCACGCCTGTTGCCTACTGCACAAATATTGCTGATGCGCCAAATTACTTTGCCTGTTTTTTTATCAATGATAGATAAGCCTGCATTGGTCTCGTTGTTGCAGCTACCGGTAAGCACATAGCTGGCAGTAACAAACGGTGTCCACACACTCCACCAGCCGGGGTTTATTTCCCATTGAATTTTGGGCGCAGCCAAAATGGGTGGCGCAGCAAACTCACGGCTATTACAGGTGGTGCCAAATGCCCTCGTCATGGTGGATGCATCATCGCAGGGGGTATAAGCTGTAACTTTTTTCAGCCTTGCTATAGCTGCATCTCTTGCCGCGGGTGAGTCATCTGGAACTTGTGCCCATACCGCATTGCAGCAAAACAAAAGCTGTATTATCAACCTGGCGGGGTATTGCATTTTCATATTTTTATAAATGATTTAAGGTTGATATTATTTTTCAAAACCGCTGATACCAACACTCATGCTTTAGTTTGTGCATATAGCGTTACAATACAGAGTATAGATATAGTTGCTGAAAATAAAAATGCTTTCATGTATTCTGAAAATTAAAATTATCTTCCGTAATAAGTATAAGCAGTGGTATCTGTTTGTGTCAAAGTATTACCAGGTTGCATATATATATTTAAAACTCTCTTGGTTACTAATCCTATATCATCTGTCTGGTATTGGTATTCTACTGTTTGCCTGATGGCTTTGTTGTT
>CAYOLS010000280.1:0-3835 GCA_964404845.1 uncultured Ferruginibacter sp.
TGCGTTTGAGCGAAAAAGATGCCAATGAAAAAAAGTCGATGAACACCCATTTGCATGTGCTGGAAGCCTACAGTAATTTATACCGGGTATGGAAAAATGAAAAGCTCGCAAAAGCTATCCGGCAATTGTTGCAGCTGTTTGATGAGCATATCATCGACAGGAAAACATTTGCACAACAATTGTTTTTCAGTGAAACATGGGAGCCGAGATCTTCTATTGTTTCTTATGGACATGATATAGAAGCATCCTGGCTATTGTATGAAGCAGCGCAGGTGCTGGAAGATGAGGAATTAAAATTTTACTGGAAAGATATCGCCATCATTATGGCCAATGCTTCCAAAAAGGGATTGGATGACGACGGTGGCATGTGGTATGAAAAAGAAGACTCCCATCTTATTAAAGAAAAACACTGGTGGCCGCAGGCCGAGGCAATGGTTGGCTATCTCAATGCATATGAACTGAGTGGCAACCCGCAGTTTTTTGACTTGTCAGTGAACAGTTTTTCTTTTATTCAAAACAACTTGATTGATAAAAAACACGGCGAATGGTATTGGGGAATTGATGAAGCTGGAAACATACTGCAAAAAGAAAAAGCAGGCTTCTGGAAATGCCCTTACCACAATAGCCGGGCCTGTATGGAAGTATACCACAGGCTCCAGACTATTGCAGTGCCTGTACCACAAGCCATTTAATATTATGAAAAGGATCATACCTGTTTTTCTGCTGGCCGTTCTTATCACCGGCACAGCTATGCATGTACAAACAAAAAAGAAGATAGTTTTCTTCGGGGATTCCATTACGCAAATGGGTGTGAACAAAGGCGGGTACATTGACCTGCTGAAAAATTATGTGCAGGAAAATGGCTGGAGCAAAAGTTATGAACTTATAGGTGCTGGCATCGGAGGCAATAAAGTGTATGATCTTTATTTAAGACTGGAAGAGGATGTGCTCGCTAAAAAGCCAACACATGTGCTGATCTATGTAGGCATCAATGATGTGTGGCATAAAACCTCCGGCATAGGTACGCATATCACTACCTACGAGAAGTTTTACGAGGCCATGATCAAAAAACTGCAGCAGAAAAAAATAAAAGTATTGCTTTGCAGCCCTTCGGTGATAGGCGAAAAAAGTGACGGGACCAATCCTCAGGATGCAGACCTGGAAGCCTATTCAGCGGTTGTAAAAAAACTGGCTGCAACCTACAGCTGTGCACTGGTTGACCTGCGGCAAGCATTTACAGCATATGAAAAAACGCATAATACCGGCAATGCAGAAAAAGGAATTTTAACCACAGATAAGGTACATTTGAATGCGAAGGGGAATGAACTGGTAGCAAATGCCATTAAGGAAAAGCTCTTCCAATAAATTTTTCAATGAAATATCTTAAGGTACTTTATATACAGGTTCTGATAGGGATAGTGCTGGGCGTAATTGTTGGCTGGCAGTTTCCTGCGTTCCATCCTACGGCAAAACTCATCAGCGAAGCGTTCATCAGCATGATCAAAATGGTGATAGCGCCCGTGATCTTTTTTACCATTGTGCATGGCATCGCCAGTGCAGGCGATATGAAGAAAGTAGGGCGGGTTGGTTTAAAAGCGCTTATCTATTTTGAAGTGGTGACCACGCTCGCACTGGTAATTGGCCTGGTAACTGCCAACATCGTTAAACCCGGTGCCGGTGTGCAATACGTGGCACATACCGCTGACGCCAGGGTAAATGAATTTACCAGGCAGGCGCATGATTTTAACTGGGCAGAATTTTTTACACATATCATTCCATCCAATGTGGTAGACGCTTTTGCAAAGGGCGATATTCTGCAGGTATTGTTTTTCAGCATTTTATTTGCCATCGGTTTAAAAATGATGGGCGATAGCGGGAAAAGTTTGCTGAATACATTCGAAAAAATAAATACCGCACTTTTTAATGTGCTGAAGCTTATCATGAAACTGAGTCCTATCGGGGCTTTCGGCGGTATGGCTTATACTATTGGCAAATTTGGTTTTGGTTCCCTTGCTTTATTAGGCAAACTACTGCTCACATTTTATATCACAGGGTTTTTGTTTGTGTTTGTTGTGCTGTACCTTATCTGCCGTTTTTACAAGATCAATCTCTGGAAGCTCCTCGGCTATATTAAAGAGGAGATCTTACTGGTACTGGGCGCCAGCAGCAGCGAAGCAGTGCTGCCATCCGTAATGCAAAAGCTAACAGCAGCGGGTTGCCAGAAAGAAGTAGTAGGATTGGTAATACCTACGGGTTATAGCTTTAACCTGGATGGTACCACGATCTACCTGAGTATGAGCATTATTTTTTTAGCACAGGTGTTTAATATTGATCTGACCATTGGCCAGCAACTCACCGTTATTGGTATTTTACTGCTCACCAGCAAAGGTGCTGCAGGTGTTACCGGCAGCGGGTTCCTGGTGCTTACTTCTACATTAACGGCATTGAAAGTGATCCCGGTGGAAGGGCTTGCATTGCTGATAGGCGTTGATCGTTTTATGAGCGAAGGAAGGGCCATCATTAATTTCATCGGCAATACAGTAGCCACCGTTGTGATCGCAAAAAGCGAAAATGAAATTGATATGGAAACTTATAACAGGGTGGTGGACAGGCAAACACCCTGGGAAGGTTTGGAAGAAGAAAATTAAAATTGTGACCGTACCATTTTAAATACTGATGTGGTAACCAACTTTTACTTTATCCATCACCACATGCGTATAAAACTGCTTTACGCTGCTGTTGTCCATTAAAAATTTTTTTGAAAAATCTTCATAATGCTTCATGTCCCTGGTGTTTACAATAATTACAAAATCGTAAGTGCCGGTTACATAATAACATTGCATTACTTCGGGCGCCTCATTCATGAGCGTTTTAAATGCTTCTATAACCGTAGAGTTGCCCAGGTATAATGTTACATCCACAACGCAGGTAACGGCGGCCCCTGCAACGGTAGGAGAAATAATAGAAACATCCGCTTCAATGATCTTTTCATCTCTTAATCTTTTTAAGCGGCGCTGAACTGCGCTGGTGCTTAGTTGCACCATCCGGCCCAGTTCTTCTGCTGTTATCCTGTTATTGATTTGAAGTTGCTTCAATAACTGCCTGTCATAATTATCCAGTTCCTGCATATTTTACCCGTTATTAAAAGGAAATAAAGTTTTTTTACCTGTTTCAGCAGGCAAATTACCTAAATAAGTCTTTGGCTTGCTTTTAAATTTGCCAATAGATCGCTTAAAATAAATAGTATCAAATGAATGTATCGGCCAGGGCATTTTTGGGCTTCTTATATTGTTTTATTATCCAGGCAACCTATGGGCAGGTAAAGCCTGCAGTATTGTCGCCTGTTCAGCTGGACAGCTTTATTCAAAATAAAATGGAAGCTTCCGGTACCGTTGGCATGGGTGCAGCACTTATTGTGAATGGAAAAATGGTTTGGACAAAGGGCTATGGCCTGGCTGATAAAACAAACAATATTCCTTTTACTCCCAATACCATTATGAATATAGCTTCTGTCAGCAAAACTTTCACCGGCGTTTGCATGATGAAACTGGTAGAAGAAAAAAAGCTGTCGCTGGATGAAGACATCAATGCTTATCTCCCCTTTAAAGTTTTGAACCCAAATTTTCCCGGCGAAAAAATAACGCTGAGACAGATTGCTACGCATACTTCAGGTCTTGCAGACCGTTACCCGTTTTACGATAGCAGTTATACTTATGGCACCGATTCGCCGGAAGCGCTGGGAGATTTTTTAAAAAATTATTTTACTCCTGGCGGGAAATATTATAGCAAAGAAAATTTCCTGAACAAAAAGCCGGGCACTTACAGGGACTATTCT
>CAYOLS010000281.1:0-3823 GCA_964404845.1 uncultured Ferruginibacter sp.
TGCGCCTGGTCTTCACCATATTCGCAGCTGGCCAGGATAGCATGCCTGTCTTTTCCTGTAATGGCTGCTTTCACATCCATCCATGCCCTGTATATTTTTCCCATAGCTGTGGTCCCTGTTTCTGTCTCGCCCCCAAGGCTGTTAACATGTACTGTTAATTCCGAAACATTTTTGCGGCTTTCATCCGCCATTTTATTGAACACAGCTTTCAGCGTTACATCTATATCCTTTGATTCTTCCGCTGCTCTTTCATAGCCTTCAATACGATCGTTGTTGATCTTGATGAGGTCATTCAGCACCTCCACCAATTCTTCTGTCATTGTAGTCATAATATAAGTTTTAGGTGTTTTAATAAAGAAAAGAGCAGGAATATTATGCCAAAACTTTTACTGCGGTACAACTTAAAGTATACTCTATTTTTGTGTACCCGCTTCCTCAGATTGTTGCTTATATGGCCACTGTTCGTAATTTTATATGCGACAAACACTTGTATTTGTATTATATTTTTGTCATATTGGCAAACTGATTGTTGAATGTTACAAAACAAACCGGCATGGAGTTCATAGATTATTATAAAGTTTTAGGTGTGGAAAAAAATGCATCGGAAGATGATATTAAAAAAGCTTACCGGAAACTTGCGAGGAAAATGCATCCTGATCTCAATCCTGATGATAAGGAAGCACACAGGAAATTTCAGCAGATCAATGAAGCCAACGAAGTACTGAGTGATCCTGAAAAAAGAAAGAAATACGATAAGTATGGCAAAGACTGGAAACATGCCGACCAGTTTGAACAGCAACAAAATGAAAGCAGCCGGAGGACTTACCAGTATGATCCCAACTTTGAAAATGAAGATGGCACTGATTTTTCGAGCTTCTTTGAATCCATGTTCGGCAGCCAGCGAAGCAGGTCTTCTTCCGGCTTTCGTGGGCAGGACTACAACGCATCACTGGAACTGACTCTTACGGAAGCCATGACCACCCATCCCAGGATAATAACCATTAATGGTAAAAATGTACGGATCACTATTCCTGCAGGTGTAGAGGATGGGCAGGTGATCAGGCTCAAAGGTTATGGAGCACCCGGGGTAAACGGCGGTCCTGCGGGCGATCTGTATATTACCTTCCATATCGGTGCTCACCCCGTTTTTAAGCGATCGGGCAACGATCTCTACAGTAATGTTTCCATTGACCTGTACACCGCTGTATTGGGTGGTGAAACAATGCTGGACACCCTATCGGGCAAAGTAAAGCTCAAGGTAGCGCCGGAAACACAGAATGGCACCCGTATCCGGCTGAAAGGCAAAGGTTTCCCGGTTTATAAACAGGAAGGAAAAACAGGCGACCTGTTTGTTACCTACCAGGTAACGCTGCCGACAAACCTGTCTGAAGAAGAAAAAACATTATTCAGCCAGCTTAAATCATTAAATCAACGGTCATGAAAAATACAGATCTGATCATTGCAACAGAATTTTGTGCTCACCAGCATGTTGAGATCACTTTTCTACGGTCGCTCCAGCAAAGCGGGCTTATCGAGCTGATGGAAGAAGCTGATGTACTGTACATTCCCTTTTCTGAAATAACCAACGTGGAAAAATTCAGCCGCCTCCATTATGAAATGGATATCAATATTGAAGGGCTGGAAACGATCAGTCATTTATTGGGCAAGATGGATGCGATGCAGCAAAAGATAAAGGAACTCAGCAACCGCCTTAGCCTGTACGAATAAAGGCACTTTATTTGATGTTGACTACAAAAAACTGTTATGAATAACAATTTTGTAGCCGCCGCTTTTGCACAGGAAATGAAAGATGAATATACTGCTACCAGGAAATGCCTGGAGCGGATACCCGAAAGCACTTACAAATACAAGCCACATCCCAAGAGCATGGAAATGGGCTATCTCAGCTTGCTGGTAGCAGAAATCCCGCTATGGATATACCTAACCGTAAAAGACGGCGAAGTAAATTTTGCTACTTACCAACATTTTGAACTGTCTGATACAGCAGCTTTGCTGGATCACTTTGAAGATAGCTTTCAGAAAGCCATTGATATTTTAGAAAACACTTCCGCTGATGAGCTGGAAGGTACTTTTAGTTTAAAGAACGGCGAAGAGGTCTTGTTCAGCACTTCCAAAAAAATTCCATCAGCTCCAGCATTAATCATTGGGTGCATCACCGTGGGCAACTCACAGTGTATATGCGCATGAATGATATTGCCGTACCTTCCATATACGGCCCTTCGGCAGATGAAAAAGTGTTTAAAGCGCCGGGAGAATAAGCGGTCTTTGCAGGATCGGTCAATAATTTATAATAGCCCCACTTGGGGCTATTTTATTTTTCAAAAAAAATCAGCTTTATTTTGATGACCTTTTCACATTCCCGGTATTAGATATTATAACACACTATTTATATGACCGATAACGAGATCATCGAACATTTACAAAACAACAAATATTCCTCTGCACTCAAAGGCCTGTACAATGTATTACCTGCGGCAAAAAAATATGTGCTGGCCAACAACGGTACTGCAGACGATGCACAGGATATTTTCCAGGATGCACTGGTAGTGCTCTATAAAAATGTACATACACCGGGCTTCCGGCTCACCACCCGGTTAAGGTCCTATTTACTGGCCATTGTAAAAAATTGCTGGCTGAATGAATTGAGAAGAAGGAAGAAATTACCTGCGGGAGAATACACAGGCGATATTCCGGATATAATAACAACCGAAGAACCGGGCCTGTCGCTGGCTGGCAAAGCATTTGAGCTGCTCGGCGAAAAATGCAGGACCCTGCTCATCTCCTTCTATTTTAAAAAGCTAAGCTTTAAAGAAATAGCCGCAGCACTTTCCTTCAGCGATGAAAAAACAGCCAAGAACCAGAAATACCGTTGCATACAAAAAGCCAAAGAACATTACCTAACGCTTTCAAACAGCACAACTCATGAATAACAATACGATCCTTATAAACAGTTACCTGCAAAATGAAATGACGGCGGAGGAACGCCTTTCATTTGAACAAAAACTGGAGACGGATAAAGAACTCCAACAGGAATTACACATCCAGCAACTGATCATGACTTCAATTACAGATGCAGGCATCAAAGCTGAATTTGCAGCAGCAGCCAGGAAAATAAGATTGAGGAGACTGGTAAGAACAGCAGCCATCATTATTGTATGCATCATTACCGTTCTACTCATCACATCCAGGTCATCTCTTTTTGAAAAAACGGGGACTGTTGCTGCCATTCAAGACACTGCAACAGGCAGTCATCAGCCTTTTGTGAATCCACCCCTGCCCGCCATTGATGTACCTTTTACCGAATACAGCGTGGATGCAGAAAAGGGTGACACCATTTTTCATCATACTGGCTCTATCCTTTATTTTCCACCATCTGCATTTACTGATGAACAGGGCAATATCCTGAAAGGAACAACCAGTATTTTTTACCGGGAGTTTTCAGATCCGCTTGATTTTTTCGTTTCGGGCATACCGATGAATTATGATTCAGCCGGCAGGAGATACAATTTTGAATCTTCCGGCATGTGCGAAATAACTGCCTACCAGGATAACAAGGCAGTGTTTGTCAACAAAAATGCAGCGCCTGTCATTCATTTATCAGGCAGTAATAAAAGTGATCTTCACAATCTTTATTTTCTTGATACCACCAATCGTCGCTGGGAATTTAGAGGAAAAGACAAGATCACTGCGGTAAAAGACCTGGCGCAGCCTGTAAAAATTCAGTCTTATATAAGCAATGAAAACACCGGTCTGCCTGTAAAGCCGGTGCGCCCTCAAAAAGCTTCCGACAACAGGCCGGCAT
>CAYOLS010000282.1:0-3797 GCA_964404845.1 uncultured Ferruginibacter sp.
TTTGGAGAAGTGCTGCACTATGCAGCAGCAAACAATGACGCTGATGCGGTGAAATATAATGACTGTTTTTTTTCTGACTGTTACCTGGGTACTCAAATGTATGCATCAGTTTTGCTTGCATTGGAAAATGGTACTCGTACCCAAATGGATGGCTGTACTTTTATGAATTTTTATAATCCCTCCTTTTATATCAACCCGGTGATACCGTCCTGCAGTACCGATGCAGACAAAGTGCTTATCAAAAATTCTACTTTTGTTTCTGCAGTATCCAGCAATAAACAGTATAGCAATTTCATGGGTATAGGCAGAAGGACCCGCTGGCAGAATAATACTTTTTATTATTATCCCGGCTATCCATTCTATACTCCCACAAGCTGCCCACCAATTGGTGAAGGCAATACTGATCTCGGTTCCGGCCTTGTAGGAATAGCAGCACTTTCTTCTACCAACTGTTCTGCCATTAGCCGTGCTGCAGTGAATGGGGGCATAGACGACCTTAAGCCCATGATTAATAACAATGACAATAAGGTGGAGATATACCCCAATCCTGCCGGACAGTTAGTGAACATTGTAACAGCCTTACCAGTTAAACAAAAGCAGGTTTACCTATACAATGAGCTTGGTCAACTATTACTAACACAACCATTCAACGGCAATAGGTTATCCATGGATGTCTCTAAGCTAGTAAAAGGTATATATCATGTAAAAATACAGGCGGGAGAAGAAATTATTATTAAAAAAATTGTCAAGCAGTAATCTTTATACTAATAAAAAAACCGGGCGTACGCCCGGTTTTTTTATTGCTCATTACTCTAACTGGCGCTGCAACCAGCTAGAATAATCTTCCCTGACCGCTCTCTCCTTTTTCCGGCACATGCAATTCCAGCTTAAACGCCTTGTTCAACTCTTTTATAAAATGCGTAGCCAGTAAAGGCGATGCTTCTTCGATATTCTGGTGCACAAAAAAATACAGTTTCTGCAAGCCTTCTTTTCTCCATTTTTTAATGCGAACGATCCATTCATCCAGTCGATCTATATCTGTAGGATGATTGGCTCCAACATACCGCACAAAAGCTTCTGGCCCTGTGAGGCGCATGTGCAACATATCCCTGCGGCCTGCAGTATCCACAATGATGTTGGCCATTTTTTTCTTTTCCAGTACCGACGCCAGTGCATCCAGGTTCTTTTTATCAGAGAACCATTCTTCGTTCCGTACTTCCACTGCCAGAGGAATGCCTTTGGGGAAATTTTCCAGCGTTGCTTTTAAGCGATCAAAATCCTTTGGTTTAAAATTATCATGCAGCTGCATGAATACCATGCCCAGCTTGTTCTCAAAATTGGCCACAGCATTACAATATTCTTCCAGCGGTTCTTTTACATCCAGCAGTCTTTTGAAGTGCGTGACCGTGTTGGTGATCTTCGGGAAAAACTTAAAGCCTTTCGGTGTTTTTTCTTTCCATTGCGTTACTTGCGCAGGTGTAGGCATTCCATAAAAAGTTGCATTCAGCTCAATCGAGTTGAACTGGGAAGAATAATATTGCAGCTCATCCTTTGTTTTGGGTGGATAAAATCCTTTCAGGTCTTTCTTATTCCATTTGGCGCAACCAACGTATACCTCAAACGGCTTGTCTTTTTTATGTTTTTCCAGAAGTGCTTTTGTTTCAGGCGCATCTTTGGGCAGGGTAAAATCTACCTTACCGGGATCGGATACTTTTCCAAATTCCATAACGATGTTTTAAAAAATAATGGCCCGCAAATACGGGCCACTAAAATTATTAAAAGAGAACAAACTTTTGGCAAAGTTTAAAACTTTGCAAAGGTTACGCTACTACATTCCTGCCATTTCAATCATAGTGCTTAATTCAAATACCAGCGCATCATCGTTGCCATTAAAGCCAACAGATTTAAAGCGGATATTCCCTTCCTTATCCAGAATAAATTTAGTAGGAATACCACTTACGCCGAAAGAGCTAACCACTTCATCTTTATTATCCATCAATACATGGAAAGGATATTTTTTCTTTTCCATAAAATCTTTGGCATTCTTCAGTTTGTCATCCACATTTTCCCAAGTGTCCACAAACAGGAATTTTACATTCGGGTTGTCTTTGTATTTGGTAAGCGCTTTGTTCATGCCAGGCATAGAAGCGATACAAGGACCGCACCAGGTTGCCCAGAAATCCACTACTACTACTTTACCTTTTAAAGAAGCAAGGCTCACTTCATTGCCATCAAAATCTTTCAGGTTGAAAGCTGGCGCTTTTTCTTTGATGATGCTTTTTGCGATCTCCGCTTTTTTTCTGTTGTTGGCAGTTTCTTCCAGTGCCGAAATGTATTTATCGTATCCTCCTTCAGAGCCCTTTTCTTTTACATAGATAGCTTTGAGAATATCTTTTGTTTTAGAGCTTGCAACACCTTCTTCCACCATACCTTCTACCAGTTTTTTCGTTTCAGCGGTGGTCAACACTTTTTCTGCCAGCATTGCATAACGTTCATTGTATTCAGGATCTTTCATTTTATTGATGTCTGCTGCCTCTTTTGCAAAAGTGTAGCCATTCTTATAGTCGCCGAGCTTGTATAAAATAAAAGCATAGGTATCACCGTACATAGCAAAACTCCTGTTGCGCCCTTCATCCCAGTTCTTTTTGGTCATAGTTTCCGGTTTGGGGCCAGAAGGTGTTTTCACTTCTTTTTGAGCGTAGCTGGTAGCCTGCCAGCTCATTTTTTTTGCTTCTTCCAGGTTTTCATCTTTTTCGGCCATTTCCCATGACAGGTTATTGTTCAGTGACGCCTGCATGGCAGGGTCCATCGTACTTAACACTTTATAATAGCTACTATAGTCTTTGGCAGCCGCATAACTTGTCGCCAGTTGCTGCCTCATAAAATCTACCCTTTGTTTTGTTTCTTTTGTTTCAGGATATTTCGCAATAAAATCATTGAGGAGCTGTTGTTTTTTAGCAACATCCTTTTCTTTATTGAAAGCTGCTGCTGCTTCATTTTTCACCCATTCACCGTTTGGATAAGCCGCTTTCATTGCTGCAGTCAAAGCATCCGCTTTTTCTTTGTTCTTTTGCCTGCCCTGCCAGAAACTAAGGAAGTTGTAATCCGATTCAGTAAGGTTCCCCTTTTTTTCATATTCATCCAATGTCGCCGGGATCAGTGTTGCAGCCTCTTCTTTTTTGTTAGCGCCGATCCCACCTACATAGGCGTTAATAAAACTGTTGTCTTTTTTTAACGACGGATCAGCTTTGACAGCATCTTCCAGCACTGCCCATGCTTTTTCCTTGCTGTTGGGCATACCTGTCAGGTATTCACCGTACCCATTATGAATGTTGCTGGCGGCAGCATAATAGCCGGGAACAATTTTATTTTTTGCATCATAGATGGGAACAATGTACCCGCTCTTACCGTTGTTGTCTTTTTCTTCTTTATAAGAAAAACCAAACAGCACTGCATTGGTATTGCTATCAACTGTAAATGAACCGCTGTAGAGATCGCCTTTTTTGGTCAGCATCGGCTCTTCTACTCTTAGTCCCTTGCTGGTGAATTCATATACAACTACATCCACACCTTCTTCCTTTACCAGAGGAGAATACTTTTTATTATAAACAAAATTGACCTTTTGATTTTGTTTGGGATACTTATCGGAAAAGCTGAGTGCAGTAAATTCTACCTGGGCCTGCGACTGAATTACCCCTGCTGTGAGAAGCATCAGGGAGAGCAATTTTTTCATTTTGGAGGTTTTATTTATGACAGAATAATAAAGTCTTCAAATCTACTGATTTACAAGTAAATCT
>CAYOLS010000283.1:0-3794 GCA_964404845.1 uncultured Ferruginibacter sp.
GCCCGCCACTACATAATCTCCCGTGCTTTCATCCAGCCTTAAAAGATCGTAATGCGTAGCATTGGTTACAGGGCTCCAGCTGAAAGCCAGCTCGCCTGCACCGCAGGAAGACGGCGTTACAGATAAAGAACCCGGAATACCGAGTATTTTAAAGTTGGCATCACTCGCATCGGTCAGCGCCCCATTGCTAACCCTTACCAGTGCAGTAGAAGTATTCGCATTTGGTACTGTCCAGGCCAACCTTGTAGTGTTGGGAGAAACAGTAGAGGAAATGATCGTCCAGTTAGCGCCATTGTCAACAGAATATTCCACGGTTTGTGGGGATGTGATGCCCGCATTATCCCAGGTAATTGTTTCCGAAGCACCCGGGCTCAATGATTCGCCACCGTTCGGGAAGATCACTTCAATATAAGGCTGGTCGATACTCCAGGTAAGCGTGTATTGCTGCGGGCCGGATGGGATGGCCGCACCCGTTACCCTCAATGTATAAGCGCCTGAAGGCGGGTTGTCGATCGTTACCTGTTCAATATTGCTCACATTGTCTACGGCTCTCACTGCTGCATTCGCAGGATTCACCGGGTCTAATATCCATGGCAATGTAGTGGTAGCACCATTGATAACAGTTAGGTCAAGGTTGTTTACCAGCGCAGGGTTGGCATTGGCCAAAGCCGCAGGATCATTCCAGGTGATCATCACTCTCAGCTTTGCTGCACCCGCAGGTACGTTGATGCTTACATCATTGACAGCACCCGTGCTGAGTGTATTGATCGCATACCTGTTTTGTTCCAGTATTCTTACAGCTGCCAGCGCATTCAGGCGACCGAAGCCAAATTTATAATCAGGGCCGGCAGTGCCAAGGTCTTGTGCTGTATTGAGGATCGTATTTTTTATGAGAGCAGAAACAGGTTCCGCATTGCCGTTCAACTGGCGGTATCTTTCTACCAATAATGCAACAGAACCAGCTACACCCGGCGTTGCCATGGATGTACCGGAAATAGTACCGTACTGGTTGTTGGGGTAGGTAGATAGAACATTTGTACCAAAAGAACTGATCTCAGGTTTCACCCTTCCGTCTGCAATAGGGCCGAAGCTGCTCGTGCCATTGATACCTTCCGTTGTAGTGATATTCGCCACCAGGATATTGTTCTTCGCAGTTTTACCGCTGCCTGTAATGGTGCTCCAGCCGCCGGTGCAGGCCGTTTGTGAATTGCCCGCAGAATGTACATGCAGGTGATTGGGGAAATTGTTCAGGTTGATATCTGTATTGCGGCTCGTACTCGAATAGGCAACACCGGCGCCTGCAATGCCGCATGTCTGCGTGCTCCCGTAAGAGTGGCTGCTCACCGACAACCCGAAAGCAGGAATGCCTGCAGCCATTTCTGTTTGAATATTTCCATTAAAATTCCAGGAGTACAATTTTGATTTTGGCGCCATGCCCCTTGCTTTGGGATTGATGAGACCGCCGCCAGCAATCGTGCCGCCGCAATGCGTACTGTGTGATGAGGGTGTGCCTGGTTCCTGTACAAATAACCTGTTAGGCACCGGTGTAAAATCAAGGTGATCATCTACGGCGCTTTCGTCCCAGATGCCCACGTTCACACCGTTCCCTTTTAAATTTCTAACCCCGTCATTCAGTACATTTACCCGGTGGAGCGTGCGACCCAGCAGGTTTTCTGCTTTATTAGGTGCATCGATCGCTTCTACCCAAAGGATAAAAGGAAGTTTTAACAAGTCTTGAAACCTTTCCTGCGGGATCCTTACTGTAAAATTTTTAAATACAGGCGCTTCTTCCAGCACCTGCGCACCAACAGCAGTAAAAGATGCATTCACTTCTGCAAGTGAAAAGTGCTCGTAGGTAGTAATGACCAGGTCAACCGTGCCGTTGCTTTTAATGGCATGCTCCGGGAATTTTCCCTGCATAAATGCAGGTACTGTTTTATGAGCGCCCCTGAGCTGGAAGACCGCCCTCGCAGGAACTGATTGAAGTACAGCTGTATTGAAATCAGCTGAAACTGCTGCCAGGTAAGCATTTGCGGGGAGATAGTCCATCAGTACGATGCCGTTGTTCTTTAGCAACTGCTTTTCATTGTCTGTCGGCAGCTTACTGAACTGTATCGCTATGTAATATTTGTTTTGAAATTTACTGTCAGTGAATACTGCTGCATTTTTGGAAATGCCTTTTATATTTTGTTCCGGTACAAATTTGCCGGAATGCAGGTTGATATTATAATCGGCTCCGGGCTGGGCAAAGCCCGCAGCAGCAAAAAAGGATAGGACAAAGGTTAGACAAGCTTTAATAAATAGCCTCATGGGATGTTAATTTTAGGTAGCACCAAAGATAAACGAAGAATCAATAAATAAGCTCCGTTTATCATATAATGTGCAACCCGTTGCAAAGGAAGGTTTAAAGGTTCAAGCGTTCAAGGTTTAAAGTTGAAATTTGTTAGGAGTTGCGGGTTCTGCGTTGAACTGCTAACCCGCAACTCGTAACGCACAACTCATCACTCATATCTCATAGTTCATATCTTATAGCTGATATTTCATATCTCCCAACAATTCCCTACCTTAACAACATGAAGCATTTCAAGTTCTATAATAAGAAAGATATTCTCTCCCTTACCAAAGTGCGGAAGTTCGAGACCCGCCTGGGCGAACGCATTCAATACCTGAAAGGCGAGGCGGGCTGGCCCGAATCCCTGCTGCAATCCGATGCCAGGTATGTGCTGCTCGGTATTCCCGAAGACATCGGTGTAAAAGCCAACTATGGCCTCGGTGGCGCAGATACAAGCTGGCTGCCTTTTTTAAATGATTTTCTAAATACACAGAGCAACGATTTTATGACAGGAGAAAATATCCTCCTGCTCGGTCATTTTGATTTCGGCGACCTGAAATACCTGATAGAGAACAATGCTTATGGACCCGATGAGCTCATCATGGCTTACCGTCATGCAGTGAATATTATTGATGGGGAAGTAGAAGATATTTTAAAAGTAATAGCTGCGGCTAAAAAGATACCAATTGTGATCGGTGGTGGTCACAACAATTCTTACCCGATCATTAAAGGTGTCAGCAAAGGTCTGCACAAGGCAGAGCTGACACCGCTGGCGCAGATCAACTGCATCAACCTGGATGCGCATGCAGATTACAAGAACACGGAAGGTCGCCACAGCGGCAATGCTTTCCGTTATGCGGAGACGGATGGCTTTATGGGCAAGTATGCCATCATCGGCCTGCATGAAAGTTATGTATCACAAAATGTGCTGAGCGACCTGCACAGCAATCCCTTTATTCAATACAGCACTTACGAAGATATTTTTATACACGAGCGCCAGAATTTTATCCAGGCCATATCCCATGCCACCGGTTTTACGGAAGATACTTATACCGGCATCGAGCTCGACCTGGATGCAATTGAATACACCCTCAGCAGCGCATACACACCAAGCGGCATTACCAGCCTGCAGGCAAGGCAGTATATCAATTTTACTGCTACAGATTCTAAAGTAGCATACCTGCATTTATGCGAAGGCGCCAGCCACCTGGCAGATGGAACAAGGGACGAGAAGACGGGAAGGTTGCTGAGTTACCTGGTGGGGGATTTTGTGAAGGTGAATGAGGGAGTGAGGTAGAAAATATAACGTTACAAGCTTTACCAAAGTTATAAACTTTGAGTTAGCGAGCAGTTTTAAAAAATGATGAGACAAATAAATTATATACTGATATTTTCGATTCTAGCGAGTTGCAGACAATCAAACTTAAAACAGGAAACTAAGGTTGTACCTGATACTACTTCA
>CAYOLS010000284.1:0-3781 GCA_964404845.1 uncultured Ferruginibacter sp.
GGCAATGTAGTTATTGAAGACAACGTGGAAATAGGCGCAAATGCTACTATTGACAGGGCTACCATCGGCAGCACCATCATCCGTGCCGGCGCCAAGCTGGACAACCTGATACAGGTGGCACACAATGTAGAAGTGGGCAATAACTCTGTAATTGCAGCACAGGCCGGTGTAAGCGGCAGCACCAAAGTGGGTAACAATGTAATGATCGGTGGGCAGGCAGGCATTGTAGGTCACCTGCAGATTGCAGATGGCACCAAGATCAACGCACAGAGCGGTGTAAGCAAAAGCATCAAAATCCCCAATACGGTCGTTACCGGTTCCCCCGCACACGATTATACCCAGGCGCTTCGCAGCCAGGCCCTTAGCCGCAAGCTGCCGGAGCTGGAAAAAAGGCTTTCAGAACTGGAAAAGCTTATCAAACTGCTAAAGGCAGGCCAGGAGGAGATATAGAACGCAGATTTTCATGATCTTCACGGATTCTTGTAAACAGCAGCTCGAAGCCTTACCGTCTTCCTGGCAAAAAATCATGAAAGATCATGACAATCAGCGTCATCAGCGTTCCAAACTATCCAAAACTTTGAACCTTGAACTTTTGAACCTTGGAACCGTTTTCCTACTTTTGCAGCTATGGATCTAACGAACGGAACAGAACCGGTTTTTCAGCATACTATTAAGGAAGAGCTTACCATTTCCGGCGCAGGTATTCATACCGGCCAGGCGGTAACCATGCGGCTAAAGCCAGCTGAACCCAATACCGGCATCAACTTTCAAAGGGTTGACCTCCCCGAAAAAACAATTATCAAGGCGGATGTAGACAACGTGGTGGAAACCAACCGCAGTACTACACTGGAAGTGAACGGCGCCAGGGTAAGCACCATTGAGCATTTAATGGCAGCACTGGTAGGTATGGAAATAGACAATGTGCTGATAGAAATTGACGGGGAAGAAGTGCCGATCCTTGATGGCAGCAGCGAACCTTTTGTGCAGGCCCTCAAAAAAACAGGCACGCAGAAGCAGGATGCTATAAAAGTTTTTTACGAGATACAACATAATATCAGCTTTATTGATGAAGATAAAAAGGTAGAAATGGTTGCATTGCCGTTTCATGAGTACCGCATCAATACACTCATAGATTTTAATTCGCCCGTGCTTGGCACACAGCATGCCGATATAAAAAGCATTGCACAGTTCAATGATGAGATTGCCAGCAGCAGAACCTTTGCTTTTTTCCATGAACTGGAAGCATTGGTACAGCACAATCTTATTAAAGGCGGCGATATCAACAATGCTATTGTAGTTGTAGACAGGCCTGTAACGGATGACCAGGTAGCCCGCATCTCCAAAGTCTTCAACAAAACAGATGTGAAAGTGAGTGATGAAGGTATTTTAAATAACCTTCAGCTGCGTTATCCGAATGAGCCAGCCCGTCACAAACTGTTGGATGTAGTGGGAGACCTGGCACTGGTAGGTTATCCTTTCAAAGCACATATCATTGCCAGCAGGCCCGGCCACGCCAGCAATGTAAAGTTTGCTAAAAAAATAAAAGAGCATATCAAAAAATATAAAGGCAAACAGGATGTTCCCAAGTATGATGTGAACCAGACACCTTTGTATGATATTCACCAGATAGAAAAAACGCTGCCACATCGTTATCCATTTTTATTGGTAGATAAAATAATGGAGCTTACAGACAAGCATGTGATCGCAATAAAAAATGTTACTTACAACGAACCATTTTTCCAGGGGCATTTTCCTGGTAACTGCGTAATGCCTGGTGTTTTACAGGTAGAAGCCCTGGCACAGGCGGGTGGTATCCTTGCCATTCCACGCAATACGGAAGACCAATACGATACTTATTTTTTAAAGATCGAGAACTGTAAGTTCAAACAGAAAGTAGTGCCCGGTGACACCCTTATTTTAAAAATGGAACTGCTGGCACCTATCCGCCGTGGTATTTGTGAAATGAAAGGCACTATATTTATAGGAGATAAACTGGTGACCGAAGCCGTACTGGTCGCCCAAATTGTAAAAAGACCCAAAGAACAGATATGATAAGTCCCCTGGCACACATTAGTCCCGAAGCCGTTTTGGGAAGCAATGTAAAAGTTGATCCTTTTGCAGTGATACATGAAGATGTGCGCATTGGGGAAGGCACGCATATTATGAGCGGGGCGGTGATCATGAGCGGAACTACTATTGGTAAGAACTGCATCATTTTCCCGGGAGCAGTATTGGGCGCTATTCCGCAGGATCTCAAATTCATCGGTGAAAAAACCACTGTAGAAATAGGCGATAATACAACCATTCGTGAGTGTGTAACGATCAACCGCGGTACACAGGACAAATGGAAAACAGTGATCGGCAGCAATTGCCTGCTGATGGCATATTCTCATGTAGCGCATGATTGCATACTCGGTGATCATGTTATTTTATCTAACAGTGTTCAGCTGGCAGGGCATGTGGAAGTAGGCGACTGGGCCATTATTGGTGGTATGGCAGGAGCGCCGCAGTTCAGCCGCATTGGTGCACATTGTTATGTGTTCGGGCATACGGTTATTAATAAAGATGTGCCTCCGTTTATGAAAGCAGGCCGTAGTCCTATCAGCTATGCAGGTGTAAATTCTGTTGGCTTGCAGAGAAGGGGTTTTAGTTCGGATGCTATCAACCAAATACTGGAAATATACCGCAACCTGTACAACAAAGGTTATAATACTTCGCAGGCATTGGAATACATTGAAAAAGACCTACCCGATTCCCCGGAAAGAAATATGATCCTCTCTTTTATCAAAGAAAGCAAAAGAGGCATCGTAAAAGTTTTCAGCAAAGCAGATATGGATGAAAATTAGTTTGCAAAATGCAGGCAAACGTTTTAACCGGGACTGGATATTCCGCTCCTGCTCTCTCGATTTTTTACCTGGTCACAGCTATGCCATCACCGGCCCAAATGGTTCCGGTAAATCTACTTTACTGCAGGTGCTTGCGGGCGCTACTACACACAGCGAAGGAAAAATTATTTATACTGCTGAAGAAGAAAAAAATATTGAACAGCCTTACCAGCATATTGCACTTGCTGCTCCTTATCTTGAGCTGATAGAAGAAATGACTGCAACCGAATTATTACAGTTTCATGCAGCATTCAAACCACTCACTATTACCATCCCTGAAATGCTTGCTGCTGTTCAGTTGCAAAATGCTGCGCATAAGCAGATCCGTTATTTCAGCAGCGGCATGAAGCAAAGATTAAAACTGGCGCAGGCTTTCTTCAGCCAAACACCCGTGTTACTGCTTGATGAACCTACTACCAACCTCGATGCAGAAGGTATTGCTTTGTATCGTCAACTCATTACGATGCAACTTGGAAAAAAGCTCATCATCATCAGCAGTAATGTAACTGCTGAATATGATTTTTGTGATGAGATAATAAAAATCGAAAATTACAAGCAGCGAAATTAAAAAAGGTGTAGTCATTATTTTATAACATTTACCCCAATAATTTTATTGATTTTACGAATTGCGGTTGCATAAACCTGCAAAAGCATAAGAAATTTGTAAAGCAACAGTTAATAAATAAATAAATATTTAAAAATTGTTGGCTGTGCAATAACAGAATTATATTTTTCCTACAGATTACCCGATCGTACAAAACCTGACCAACCTTAACCAGCTTATGAGTATGCGCCCCCATATACTCTCTATTGTTTTGTATCTGCTCTTGTGCAATGTTCCTGTATTTGCACAGCCAGACAGTGCTGCGCAGGCATTTCAGCAACTCCCGGGAAAA
>CAYOLS010000285.1:0-3780 GCA_964404845.1 uncultured Ferruginibacter sp.
CGAACCCGCGACCTCCGCCGTGACAGGGCGGCATTCTAACCAACTGAACTACCAATCCTTCCGGGAAATCCGGGTTAAAACCAAAGTCTTATCCCGTTTTTCGGACGGCAAAGATAAGGGAAATATTTTGGCACAAACAAAAACTTTTTAAAAAAAATTGTATCCGCTATTTTTACAAATATCTTGCAGCATTATTTTATAATTAATTATAATTCAACATATGCCACAGTTACAAAACAGGCAGTTCCTTGATTTTGAAAAGCCAATAAAAGACCTGTACGACCAGATTGAACAAGCAAAGATCTCGCAGGAAAAATCAAAAGTAGATAACAGCAGCTATATACAAGGACTGGAAACCCGGATACTTGAAACTAAAAAAGAACTCACCGACAACCTCACTCCCTGGCAAAGAGTTCAGCTCAGCCGCCACCCCGACAGGCCTTACACCCTTAAATATATAGAGAAGATGTGCAGCAATTTCATTGAGCTGCATGGCGACAGGAACGTAAAGGATGATAAAGCAATGGTAGGTGGTTTTGCTCAATTAGGCGATGAAACAGTAATGATCATCGGCCAGCAAAAAGGCAACAATACAAAAACAAGACAGCTCCGCAATTTTGGTATGGCCAACCCCGAAGGTTACCGCAAGGCACTCCGCCTGATGAAGCTGGCAGAAAAATTCAACAAACCAATTATTACATTAATAGATACCCCCGGTGCTTATCCCGGCCTGGAGGCAGAAGAAAGAGGCCAGGGCGAAGCGATCGCAAGAAATATTTACGAAATGATCAGCCTTAAAGTGCCGGTAATATGTGTTATCATCGGCGAAGGTGCCAGCGGCGGTGCTTTGGGCATTGGCGTGGGTGATAAAGTAGTGATGATGGAAAATACCTGGTATACGGTTATCTCTCCTGAAAGCTGCAGCAGTATTCTATGGCGCAGCTGGGACAAAAAAGAAATAGCAGCAGAGCAACTTCGTTTAACCGGTACCGATATGCTCAACTTTGGTTTAGTAGATGATGTAATTCCGGAACCTTTAGGTGGCGCTCACTGGGATTACGACCAGGCAGCTGAATTGCTGAAAAATTACCTGCTGCCTACTTTACAGGAATTGAAACAGGTTCCTGCAGAAACAAGAGTAGAGCAACGCATTGCCAAGTTCGGCAAAATGGGCTTTTGGGAAGAAGCCTGATGCTGTCAAGCTTCCCGCATTACTAACTGTTAATACAATCATATGCTCAGGATAGGAGTTTTCGGCGTGGGTCATTTGGGTAAATTCCATTTGAACAACTGGAAAGAGATCAACGATGTTACCCTTGCAGGATTTTATGATCCCGATGATAAAAATGCCCTGCCTGTACAGGAAAAATACCAATTAAAAAGATTTAAAGATGCAGCAGCACTGATGGATGTATGTGACGCCGTTGACATTGTAGCCCCTACCCCTTACCATTTTGAGCTTTGCGAAATGGCGCTCAAAAAAGGTAAACATGTGTTTGTAGAAAAGCCTCTGGCCAATACCATGGATGAAGCAAGGGCATTGGTAAAGCTTGCCAAAGAATCCAATTTAAAATTCCAGGTGGGACATGTAGAGCGTTTCAATCCTGCGTTCCTGGCATTGCAGGAAAAAGACCTTGACCCGATGTTCATAGAAGTGCATCGCCTGGCGCAATTCAACCCGAGAGGCACGGATGTAAGCGTTATCCTCGACCTGATGATCCACGACATCGACATCATTCTTCACATTGTAAAAAGCAATGTAAGCTATATCTCTGCCAATGGTGTGGCGGTGATGAGCGATACGCCTGATATTGCCAACGTTCGCATAGAATTCGACAATGGTTGCGTAGCCAATCTTACCAGCAGCCGCATCTCCATGAAAAAAATGCGCAAGATCAGGCTGTTCCAGAAAGATGCTTATATAGGCATTGATTTCCTCGAGAAAAAAGCAGAAGTGATCAAGATAGATTCACCGGGCGATAAAGCAGTTTTTACTTTCGATATTGAGACAAACAATGGCAAGAAAACAATTGCAGTCGCCAATCCTGTTGTACAGGACGGTAATGCTATTTTAATGGAACTGCAGGCGTTTACCAAAGCCATTATTGACAACGAAGAGACGCCGGTGACCGTTATCGACGGTTTCAGGGCAATGGAAGTGGCGCACCAGATACTGGAAAAGATCAACAGCCGTCAACGTTAACCAATAAGTTATTTTATTATCAGTATTGAAACAGCCACGCATACATATCAGTTGGTTCATTATAGCAGATATTGTTGTGGCCATCATTACCTGGTTATGTTTTTATTATCTCCGCACGGTTATTTATAATTACGATTTTGAAGTTCCTGCCGGTTTTTACATCGGCCTTTTTCTCTATACTATTGGCTGGCTCACACTCCACTTCATGAGCGGTGCTTACAATGATATTTACCACAAGTCAGGCTTTACAGAACTGGCCCGCACTACGGTGGTCAGCATAATTGGATGTTTGGGATTACTCTTCTTTTTTATTTTGAAGAACCCGCAGTCGAACAACATGATCTATTACCTGGAATTCTTTAGTTTGTTAGGTCCTGTATTTATCTGCACGCTCATCAGCCGTTTTATCTTTCTACGAATCATCAGGCGGCAGCTGAGAAACAAAAAAGTAACATTCAATGTGCTGCTGGTTGGTTCAGGAAAGAAAGCCACAGAGCTGCTTGAGAACTTCAATGAAGTAAATGCCGTAAAAGGATATAACATCAATGCTTTTATCAATACCAATGGCCAGCTGGCTATTCCAATTCCGGCCGGTATTCAGTTGTATTCCGGAATTGAGCAACTGGCTTCCATTCTTGAAAAAGAAAAGACGGAAGAAGTGATCATTGCAGTAGAAAAAAATGAAAGAGATCTTATCACCACTATTTTACGGAACCTGAGCGATAAAGAAGTGAACATTAAGATCACCCCCGATACAGTAGATATCATCAGCGGCTCCATACAAACCAATAACGTACTGGGCACCCCGCTCATTGACCTGCACTCAGGGTTGTTGCCTGCATGGCAGCAAAATGTAAAACGCTTCATAGATATTCTTGTTGCTGTTGCCGGCATCATCATTTTATCACCCTTGTTCTTATATACCATCGTCCGTCTCTTGTTTTCTTCCCGTGGCCCTGTATTTTTTAAACAGGAAAGAATTGGTTACAAGGGCAAACCATTTACCATGTATAAGCTGCGGTCGATGATCGTGAATGCAGAAGCAAACGGCCCGCAATTAAGCAGCGAAGATGATAAAAGGATCACCGGCTGGGGACGTATTATGCGCAAATGGCGATTGGATGAGCTGCCGCAGCTCTGGAATATTTTAAAAGGCGAAATGAGCCTGGTAGGACCAAGGCCCGAAAGGAAATTTTATGTAGACCAACTCGTAGCACACAACCCCGAATATAAATATTTGTTCAAGGTAAAACCTGGCCTCACGAGTTGGGGAATGGTCAAATTCGGTTATGCTTCCTCGGTGGAAGAAATGGTACAACGAATGCCTTACGACCTCCTGTACGTGGAGAATGTAAGCCTTGCGCTCGACTTCAAGATCATGATCCATACACTCCAGATCATCCTCGACGGCAAAGGCAAGTAATGCCTGCACTTTCAAAACACATTAATCGTTATTTTTGAAGAAACTGTGATGTTTTGAAAAAACTACTGCCCTGTATTTTACTGCTTCTTTCTTATACCGCTGTTACTGCCCAGCAAAAACAATACTGGCAGCAAACAGTGGATGTTACTATCAA
>CAYOLS010000286.1:0-3770 GCA_964404845.1 uncultured Ferruginibacter sp.
GGTAACAACCAGGAAATAGGTTTGAAAAAAGACTGGGGCAATGGTACCTGGAATACTACCGTAGCTGCTTACAGGATATTAAAAGAAAATGAACTGACGGCAGATCCGAACGGAACCGTAGGGCAAAGCATTGTACTGGGACAAAAAGTTGCGCATGGTGTAGAATTTGACCTGCGTGGCAAACTGGCCCCGGGCCTGACTTTGACAGCCAACTATGCGTACACCGAAGCTAAGATCACAAAAGTAGCAGATGGGCTTACGGATTATAAAGTAGGTGATATCGTTCCCGGTTATTCCACCCACACTGCCAATGCATGGTTAAGCTACACCTTGCAGGACGGGCCTTTAAGAAATCTTGGTTTCGCTGGCGGTTTTAGCTTCCTCGGCAACAGGAAAACAGAATGGGAAGCGGCTCCGCAAAAGCTGCCGGATTATTTTAAACTGGATGGCGGCATTTCGTGGGACAATCATAAAATAAGAGTGAGTGCCAATGTGTTCAACATTTTAGACAAATATTTATACAGCGGTTCATTCTACTCATGGCTGAATGCTTACTACTGGCAGGCAGAAGCGCCACGCAATGTGCGTTTGCAGATCGCTTATAAGTTTTAAAGAATAAGCAGGAAAAACTGCTTCAACAATAATTCTGTCAGGCTGAACTTGTCGAAGCCAGGTGAAAATAACTTTCATCCCTTCAATAAGTTCAGCCTGGCATTCATGTTAAAAATAAGGTCTGACGGCCTCCGTCCGACCGGAACATTGAATCTTTATGAGCTTAAAAAAAATAGCAGGCAAATTACATTTATGGTTAGGCCTTTCATCTGGCATCATCGTTTGTTTCCTCGGCATCACCGGTTGCATCCTTGCTTTTGAGCTGGAGGTAAGAAGCGTGACAGAACCTTACCGTTATGTAAAAGCAGAAGAAAAACCTTTTCTGCCTCCTACTGTTTTAAAAGACTCAGCAGAAAAATACCTGGAAGGTAAAAAGCTCAACAGCATTGAGTATTTGACAAAAACCGATGCTGCGCTTGGTTTCTATTACGACGACAGCAATTATAAACAGGTATTGGTCAATCCTTATAACGGTCATGTTCAAAAAGTAAAGAACATGAACAAAGATTTTTTCCGCACCATCGTTGACGGGCATTTTTATTTATGGTTGCCCGAAGCCATCGGTCGTCCCATTGTTGCAAGTGCTACGCTTATTTTTTTGTTCATGATGATCAGTGGCCTTATTTTATGGTGGCCTAAAAACAAAGCTGCAGCCAACCAGCGTTTCCGCTTTAAATGGAAACCTACTACCAAATGGCGGCGCAAAAATTATGACCTGCACAATGTGTTGGGTTTTTACATGACATGGATCGCTATTTTTTTAGCTATCACAGGCCTTGTGTGGGGATTCGACTGGTGGGCGAGATCTGTTTACTGGGCTACTTCCGCAGGAAAAACAATGCCCGTGCATGAGCACCCCCATTCTGATACAACCAGGATCGATCCTTCTGCTAAAGTTGCCGATGTCATCTGGCAGGACCTGATGAAGCAGAGAAAAGACAATGAAAAAGTAGGCATCGCATTTCCGTTAGAGAAAGATGGTGCGCTGGAAGGTTATATCAACCATCGTCCCGGCACTTATTACAACACCGATTATTACCACTACGATCAATACACCGGCAAAGAGTTGCCCGCAACCGGCACTTATGCAGGCAAATACAAAGACGCTGTTATTGCAGATAAAATTGCCCGTATGAACTATGATATTCATGTTGGCGCCGTACTTGGCCTGCCCGGAAAAATACTAGCTTTTTTTGCCAGTCTTATTGCTGCAAGTCTGCCTGTCACCGGGTTTTACATTTGGTGGGGCCGAAGGAAAAAAAGAAAACTGCATAAATCTTTTACCACTAAGACACAAAGACGCTAAACAGCGCCAGGCCTTGTGCTTTGCGTCTTAGCGCCTTTGCGGTATTCTTCACATTTAACGCACATTCACTACCCTCCATCATTTCAGGCATTCCTGTTGACATACAAGCTATATGACAGTAATAATAATTTAACTAAATATTTTAGCTTATTATTGCTAATTTATTTAGCTTTAAATTCTAAATAATGAAAAAGATGTTATTAACAGGAACCACATTGCCCGGCTACCGGGTGTATGAATATTTACTGGTATTGACTCCCCATGAGGCATTAAGAGATAAAATTCAAAAAGTAAAGCAGCAGTTTTACGATGATTACAAAGCTTCTTCTGCATTGTACGGCAAGCCACATCTTACACTGGTGAATTTTTTGCAGTATGAAATGAGGGAAGAGCGTATTGTCAATCGCCTCAACAATATCAGCATGGGCTATCATCCTATAAAAATTGAGCTGAAAGATTACGGCAGCTTCCCGGCGCATACCATTTATATCAATGTTACTTCCAAAGTGCCGATACAGGAGCTGCTCAGGACCATCCGTTCCGAAGCGCAATTGCTGATGAAGCTGAATAATGATAACAAGCCGCATTTCATCATGGAACCACACCTAACCATTGCCCGCAAGCTACAGCCCTGGCAATATGAAAAAGCATGGCTGGAGTACAGTCACAAACAATTTACCGGCAGGTTTATTGCAGATGCAATGTTGTTATTAAAAAGACCTGTTGGTGAAATGAAATACCAGATCGCAAAAAGATTTGAATTCCGGAACATGCCGGTGAATACGGTGCAGGGTGGATTATTCGATGGATTGTGATTACATGAATTTTATCGAGTTACACGAATTATTTTATTCATCGAAAAAAAAAATTCGTGTAATTAACCTACATATTCTTTAAACAATTTTTCCAAAGTCTCATCTTCATTAAAACATAGACCAGGGTGCACTTTGCTCGCCTGTATCACCGTACTCCTTGTAGCAGTCAGCCAGCGGAAACGTTCCGGCTGATCCAGCGTAGCAATAACACTCTCACTCTTTTTCCCCAATGCAATATTTTCAAACGACTGCAGGTTTTGCCTGATAAATTCAATATCAGCTTTAGGATACATGCACAGCAGCTTTTCTTCATGCAACTCGTATTTGCACTTCAGGTATTTTTCTTTTTTGCAGAACAATACAATGCCTGCGTTGATGAACTCTTCCCGTTCCACCCTCGGCACAATGCGTATCACTGCATATTCGTATAGTTTATTTTGCTGCATCAATTATCTGTTTTACGAATATAGAAGAATGGGCAATACGCCTGTTTAAAAAATCGATGTAAGCATCTTTCACCTGCTGCGGATTCATGGCTTCATCCCATACCAGCCATTCATCAGGCAGCAGGTTTACAATCGCTGCAATAGCATCCGGGGTAAATATTTTTTTCATGTATTCATCCGCAGCAGCAATATCTTTTGCAAAAGGTAACAGCACATGATCCTTTATCTGCACAAAAGGTTTTTCTATATACTCTTCCCTGTTATCCCAGCTATGATGGAAATAAAATGCAGCACCATGATCGATCAGCCACAGTTCTTTATTCCACAACAGCATGTTTGTGTTGCGGGCCGTTCTGTCTACGTTAAATATCAATGCATCCAGCCATACAATTTTGGAAGCCAGCACAGGATCCGGTTGTGTTACCGCCGCATCAAAGCTTACAGAACCAGATAAATAATGCAAGGCCAGGTTCAATCCTGTACTGGCTTTCAGCAGGTCCTGTATTTCTTCATCAGGTTCTGTTCTGCCGAATGCTTCATCGAGGTTCGCAAAAACAATTTCAGGTACTTTCAATCCCGCAAGCCTTGCCA
>CAYOLS010000287.1:0-3740 GCA_964404845.1 uncultured Ferruginibacter sp.
AATAAATGGATGAATGCAGTATTGCCGCACAAGTGAGTGACACAACGATGCCGAAGAAAGTTATAATGCCCGTCACAAAAAAATGTATTTTTGCCCCCTAAAAATTTTACGATATGAGCAAAGGACCCGTTTCAAATTTTATAGAGCATCATTACCGCCACTTTAATGCAGCAGCATTAATGGATGCGGCCAAAGGATATGTAACACACCTGGAAGAAGGTGGTAAAATGATGGTGACCCTTGCGGGCGCTATGAGCACTGCTGAGCTGGGGTTGAGCCTTGCTGAAATGATCCGCCAGGACAAAGTGGCCATCATCAGCTGTACAGGGGCCAACCTGGAAGAAGATGTAATGAACCTTGTAGCTCATACCAAATACAAGCGTGTGCCGAACTACAGGGACCTTACGCCACAGGATGAGTGGGACCTGCTGGAAAACCATTACAACCGTGTAACGGATACCTGCATACCGGAAGAAGAAGCTTTCCGCCGCCTGCAAAAACACCTGGTAAAACAATGGAATGATGCAGAAGCAAAAGGAGAACGTTATTTTCCGCATGAGTTTTTATACAAAACAGTATTGAGTGGTGAGCTGGAACAGTATTATGAAATTGATCCGAAGAACAGCTGGATCGTAGCTGCGGCACAAAAAAATATTCCTATTGTTTGCCCGGGTTGGGAAGACAGTACCACGGGTAACATTTTTGCGAGCTATGTTATTAAAGGAGAACTGAAAGCGGATACCGTAAAAAGCGGTATTGAATACATGGTGTGGCTGGCTGACTGGTACAGGAACAATTCAGGTGGTAAAGGTGTTGGTTTCTTCCAGATAGGTGGCGGTATTGCGGGTGATTTCCCTATCTGTGTAGTACCGATGATGTACCAGGACCTGGAATGGCATGATGTTCCTTTCTGGAGCTATTTCTGCCAGATCAGTGATTCAACAACTTCCTTTGGTTCGTACAGTGGTGCGGTGCCGAATGAAAAAATTACCTGGGGCAAGCTGGACATCCATACGCCTAAATTTATTGTTGAGAGCGATGCTACCATTGTAGCGCCATTGATATTTGCGTGGGTGTTGGGTTGGTAAGAAACCCCAAGCCCCCCGAAGGGGGTGATTATGGAGAAGATTGTTGCGAAGAGCATAAATTGAATAGCCGTGGGCTTAAGCCCACGGCTATTCAATTTATGGACGCTTAACTTTTATTTAATATTGCTGCGGTGTAATTTTTACCAGCTTTGTCCAGATATGGTAAATGAATTTTCAATGCCGGCGGCAAAAGATTTCGGAAAGGATTTTTTGTGGGGTGTGGTAACTGCTGCTGCACAAAATGAAGGTGCTGCTTTTACAGATGGACGAACCGCTTCGGTATGGGATAATTTTTCCAAACGCACGGGTAAGATCAAGGCAGGCGCAAAGCCAACGACGGCCTGTGATTTTTATTACCGCTACAAAGAAGACCTGCTGCTGGTGAAAGCGCTGGGCTTTAATGTATTCCGTTTTTCTATTTCATGGAGCCGCATTCTGCCGGAAGGTACAGGAAAAGTAAACAAAGAAGGCGTGCGGTTTTATAATGAAGTGATCGATGAATGTTTAAAGCTGGATATTGTTCCGTTTGTTACTTTGTATCATTGGGACCTGCCGCAGTCGCTGGAAAAAGAAGGCGGCTGGACAAGCTATAAAATACTGAACTGGTTTGCGAAGTTTGCCACCGTTTGCGCAGAGGCTTTTGGCGACAGGGTGAAAAACTGGATCATTTTAAATGAACCCATGGCGTTTACCAGCCTGGGTTATATGCTGGGTAAACATGCGCCCGGCAAAACAGGGTTGAAAAATTTTTTACCCTCCGTACACCATGCTGTGCTGGCGCAGGCTGATGGCGGCAGGATCATTCGCTCGCTGGTGAAAGGAGCCAATATAGGTACCAGCTTTTCCTGCTCAGAAATTATTCCATACACCGATAAGCTGGAAGATGTAAAAGCCGCTCATCGTATGGATATACTGATGAACCGCCTGTTTATTGAACCTGCTTTGGGAAAAGGTTACCCAAGGGAAAACTTTAAGCTGCTGGAACAACTGGAGATAGTGAACAAAGCATGGAAATATACCGACCGTATGCATTTCGATTTTGATTTCATCGGCCTGCAAAATTATTTTCCGCTGGTGGTAAAACACAATTCCATTATCCCGGTGGTGCAGGCGAGCGAGGTAAAAGCCCAATACCGTAAAGTGCCTTATACGGCCATGGGTTGGGAAATGAATGCAGACAGTTTTTACCGCATCATCCGCCGTTTTTGGAAATATGGTTCCGTAAAGCAGATCATTGTTACAGAGAATGGCGCAGCATTCAAAGACGAATTAAAAAACTCCCGTGTGCATGATGCGCAGCGCATTGACTATTTTAAAGACCATATTGCAGCGTTGTATAAAGCAAAACATAACGGCATCAATATCGGCGGCTATTTTGCATGGACGCTGATGGATAATTTTGAATGGGCAGAAGGCTACAAAGCAAGATTTGGCCTCGTGCATGTGGATCATGAAACACAGCTGCGTACCATCAAAGATTCCGGGTATTGGTTCCGGGATTTTTTAGGCGGATAAATTATTTCTTCTCATCCTTTTTTTTATCCGCTTGTTCTTTCGCCTGTTCGTCGTTCTTTTCACCTGCTTCTTTGATATTCTGCATAATGGAAGAAACGGGTCCTTCCATGTGCTCCTGTGGATCGGTAGTGTGCAATGTTTCCGGTTCGGGTTTTATCGGTGCATCTTCGTTCTTGTCTTTTTTGGGATCGGTAGATTGATTTGACATACTATTCTTTTTATTTGAATGGGAAATACAAATTGCGGACCGCTATTTGTTGATGATAACCAGTCAATAAATATAACAAATGCCGGAAGGCCCGTCCATACTGCATCTTAAAGACCAACTCCTGCCATTTAAAGGAAAGATCGTAAAAAAGGCAGGAGGTTATGGACCTATGCCCACTGCCTGGATAAAGGGTAAAAAACTCATCAATATTAAGACCTGGGGCAAGCACCTGCTGTTTGTTTTCAGCAATGGGGTAGTAAAAGTTCACCTGGGTTTGTTTGGTGATGTGCTGGTAGATGAAAGGAAAAAAGTGAACAGGTCTTTTTACCTGGAATTTGCCAAAGGAGAAATAAATGGCTACGTAGTAAAAGCCAGCAAGCTAACAAAGTCAATAAATGAATTGTATGACTGGCGTACAGATACACTCAGCAAAAAGTTTGATAAAGCTCACGTGAAAAAGCTATTAAAAGAAAAGGATGATAAAATGATCTCAGATGTGCTGATGGATCAAAATATTTTTACCGGCGTGGGTAACATTATAAGGAACGAAGCGCTGTACAGGGCCTGTATCCACCCTTATAGCATTGTTGGAAAAATTCCTGCTGCAAAAATTACAAAGCTCATCAATGAAGTGCTGGCCTATTCTACAATATTTTACAATCACCTGCGAAAAAAGAGCGGCCGGCTTTTCCAGGTATACCAGCAGGAACATGCGGCAGACGGAAGCGAAGTAACGATGAAGCTGCTGTCAAAAACAAAACGTAAAATATTTTTCAGTGAGCACCGGCAAAAATTATACAAGTGATATTATAACTTCCAGCCTTTATTTTTCAAATAGCTGGTACATCTTTTACAAAAAGCGATCTCTTCATTGGTAGGATCTTTTCCCTCGGCATCCCTTAAATAACATGTTCTGTTTGGGCAATGCG
>CAYOLS010000288.1:0-3054 GCA_964404845.1 uncultured Ferruginibacter sp.
AGAAATATTGTACTCAAAAACAAAATGAATTTTTTAAAAGAGGTTGCTTCACTTAAAAGTGTTGCATGTCTCATGCTCTTATTATTTGTTTCAGATGCTGCAACCTCCCAGGCAATTTGTACAGAACCAGATTCATACAATTACAGGTCAATTGCAAACGGTGCCTGGAGCTCATCTTCTACCTGGTTAGGCGGAAATGTTCCTCCTGCCAATATCGGAACAGGTAACGCTGTTCTTATTACTCATAACATAACATATTATGGCAATAACACGGATTTTAAACCGAGCTCAAATTCAACTATTACAATTAAAAATGGGGGGATTTTTAATGTAATGCAAATTCAAACGGATAATTCCAATGCGACCATTATTGTAAATGGAGGCCGTATCAATGTATGGAATGGCAACTTCCAGATTACAACAGCTACTTCCAGTGTTTGCGCTGTTAACAGCTGCATTTATGTTGATAACGGAAGCTTCCAGTTTGAATTAACAGGAACAGAAATGCATTTTGCCAACAGCGGTATTCATTTGAAAAATGGAAACTTACAATCCAAGGCTTCGGTTACAGGCTCAGGGATAAGGGTAAAAGTGGAAAACGGAAACTTTCAGAATAGCGGTGGTACCTGGGCTGGCGGCACTGTTGCAGCATGGTATGTGTCGGGTAGTGTGTCTGGTTTTTCAGGTTTGCCGGCAGAGTCGGCTTCCTCTATGGTAGTTTGTCCTACGAACAACCCGCCCGTAGCAGTAAATGATACCTATTCTATGCTGGAAAATGACCCACCCATTACGCTTGGTCCATTGGTAAATGATAGCGATCCTGATGGAAATACCTTAACCATCACCAGCATCAATGGAATAACATTAACACCCGGTACTGCACAAACTATTACTGTACCAAACGGAACCGTGAGTATAACTGCAGGCGGCCTAATAACTTTTAAACCCACCACAGGCTACACCGGTACTGTAACGTTCCCTTATGTTATCAGCGATGGCAGTGGCGGAACAGCAACTGCTAACGAAATAATACTTATTTCAACCGGAGGACCTTTGCCGGTTAGCTTATTGCATTTTTCAGCTGCCAGGTCCGGCAACAATAAATCTTTACTTAGCTGGGCTACCTCTATGGAGCAAAACAATAAAGGCTTTGTAATAGAACGCAGTGCAAATTCGATCACCTGGAGTACTGTTGGTTTTGTAAACAGCAAATCTGTAAATGGCAGCAGCAACAGCAGGCTTGATTATAATTTTGAAGATAGCGTCGCTTTAAGCGGCATAAATTATTACCGTCTTAAACAAGTTGATATAGATGGAAAATTTGAATACAGCAAAATTGAAAATGTACTGCACAGCGAAAATAAAATGATCGCTGTATATCCTAATCCCGCCGGAGAGTATGTAATAGTTAGCGGAACAGCTATAGGAGAAAGAATTGCAATACTGGATGCAAAAGGAAGTATGGTATTGCAACAGAAATGCGCAAGTTCAGTTACAAGGATTTCTGTAAGTAATTTTAGTAAAGGCAGTTACCTTGTACAGGTAATATCGGCAGATGGTAAAAAAACCTCTAAAAGCATAAGCATTATAAAATAATGCTGGTCTTATAAAATAAAAGCTGCTTCAATATTGAAGCAGCTTTTATTTATAGCGACTTTTTACAAACTCATTACCGGAGAAAACCATTGGTCTCTTGGTGATCATTCTAATAATCAATTACCTGTTCCTCCATCACCGGCAATTCCCTCCACTCATATTGCTGGTTGCGCAGCTGCGGTTCAAAACCTGCTTCTTTAATAGCATCCTGTATAGTTATGCTGGTAAAGCGATGCGGCGCTCCTGCAGCGCTCACTACATTTTCTTCAATCATAATACTGCCGAAATCGTTGGCACCACCATTCAGGCAAAGTTGTGCTACCTGTTTACCAACCGTTAACCAGCTGGCCTGGATGTTCAGTACATTCGGCAGCATAATGCGGCTCAGTGCGATCATGCGCATGTATTCTTCCGGCGTTGTTAGGTTATGTACACCTCTTATTCTTGTAAGCAAGGTATCCACATCCTGGAAGGTCCATGGAATAAATGCCAGGAAGCCCTTTGCTTCGGCAGGTTTGCGGCTTTGTACCTCTCTTATTTTTACCAGGTGCTCAAAACGTTCAGTGATGGTCTCTACATGACCAAACATCATGGTGGCAGATGTAGTAATGTTGAGCTTGTGCGCTTCATGCATAATATCCAGCCATTCCTGCGCACCGCATTTTCCTTTGCTGATCAGGCGGCGGACCCTATCGGTCAGTATTTCTGCACCTGCGCCCGGCAGGCTATCCATGCCCGCTTCCTTCAATGCCGTCAATACTTCCCGGTGCGTACTTTTTTCCAGCTTGGTAATATGCGCTATTTCCGGCGGGCCAAGGGTATGCAGCTTGATATTGGGGTAAAGCGATTTCAATTCTTTGAAAAGATCCACGTAAAAACTAAGCCCCAGTTCCGGGTGGTGACCACCCTGCAACAATAACTGGTCACCGCCATAACGGATGGTTTCTTCTATTTTCTTCTTGTAAGTATCAATATCTGTGATGTAGGCCTCGGCGTGGCCAGGAATGCGGTAAAAGTTGCAGAACTTACAATTGGCAAGGCATACATTGGTCGTATTTACGTTGCGATCTATCTGCCAGGTCACTTTTCCGTGGGGCACCTGCTTCTTTCTTAATTCATTGGCTACATACATCAGGTCGGCCAGTGCAGCGTTTTCAAACAAAAACACGCCTTCTTCAACAGAAAGAAACTCAAAATTGAGTGCCCGGGTGTAAAGGTCATTTATATTCATGCTGGTAATATTAAAAGAACAGGCCAGGAGCAACCCTGCCGTATATTTTGAACAACAAAATTACGTGCATTGGTTGTAATAACTATTTGCTTATGCCATTAAAAAAATTCTTCCTGTTAATTTTCCTGTTGCCGGCATTTGCCAGGGGGCAGGAGCTGGTTACAGACACACAAATGCCGTCAATACTTCCCGGTGCGTACTTTTTTCCAGCTTGGTAATATGCGCTA
>CAYOLS010000288.1:3154-3712 GCA_964404845.1 uncultured Ferruginibacter sp.
TAATTTTCCTGTTGCCGGCATTTGCCAGGGGGCAGGAGCTGGTTACAGACACACACCCTAAAACCATTACCCGGTTTCCCTTTCACCAGTACAGCGGTGGCGTTATGGTAATAAGGGCCACGTTCGAAAATATTAAAGACAGCTTTAATTTTATTTTAGACACGGGCAGCGGCGGTATATCTCTGGACAGCACTACCTGTGCCGACTATGGCATTGAATCCCGTGAAACAGATACCACCATTACCGGCATCGGTGGCAAACGCAAAGTGCATTTTGTATTTGATAAAACCCTCCATTTTCCCGGCCTTGATCTTAACAAACTCAACTTTCACATCAACGACTATGATGTGCTTACCAGCGTTTATGGCGAAAAGATAGACGGCATTATCGGTTACAGCTTTTTCAGGCGGTATATTGTAAAGATCAACTTCGACAGCAATTTTGTGGAAGTGCTGCAACCCGGTAAAATTGAGTATCCCCGGGGCGGCACTTTGCTGCGGCCCGCTTTCAGCTCGCTTCCTATTCAATTTCTTAATTTCCGGGACAGAACGAGGATGA
>CAYOLS010000289.1:0-1730 GCA_964404845.1 uncultured Ferruginibacter sp.
TCAAATTAGTTTTTGGAAATCTTACTAATAGTAAATAATAAAGCCGCTCACTACAAGCGGCTTTATTATATTATTGTTGTTGTCTCACTTTATTTTCTCCACCCTCTTAAAAAACTCACCCAACGAAATTTCAAAATACTCACAAATAGCAGCAATCGTACTCACAGAAACATTTGCTTTTGATGTTTCCAGCCTGCCAATATGAATATTTATGTCATTATAAACCTGTTCCTGGGTAAGCCCGGCATTGTTTCGCAATTCCTTTAAAACAAGCGATATCTTTTGTAATAGGGCAGTATTTTTTATATTATCCATATTCCCCTCGAAGTGAGTTAAAAAAATAATTACTATTAATGACGTGTAAGTTATTTTTATTATCTATCTTTATTGTACAAGTGAAGCAACTCAATCCGCCCGCTCACCCACATACATCCGCACATACTGCTTCACAACATAATTGTTCTATTCATTAAAAAACTGATGTATGCCACTATTCCCTAAAGAACAGCCGGTATTTTACAAACCCGTTCAGCTTCCGCAGATCCTGTCAGGCCTGCAACATGAGCTGGCCAATGCCAAAGGAGCAGCGGACAGGAAAGCTGCTGCCATAAAAATAATAGACGAATACATTGGCTTCTTCGGTGCTGATGACATGCGGAATGATATGCAAATCCTGTTGTCTGCCGCAACCGGCAAGCCCGATACACAGCTGCTTTCACAGGCGGCAGCGCAGCAGGACCTTATTTTCTTTTACGAATTTACACTCCTGTATTTTGATGCGGTGTACGTGGTACATGGGAAGGAAAGGTTTGGGAAGATGAGGTAGGGTTAGCCGCAAAGAACGCAACGTTTTACGCAAAGGGCACGGAGCATTTCTTTGCGCTCTGTGCGTGCCTTCCTCTGTGTTTCTTTGCGGTTAAAAACATTACTGCTGCTATTTATGGAGCATTCACAATCTCCAGTATCCTGTCTAAAATATACTCCACCGCTTTCTCTCTTATAAAATTCCTTTTTGTATAGTCTGTTCCTGTAGCCGGCGGAGTTATATTATATTCATAGGGTGTTGATTTACCCATATAGTCGATCACCACACAAATATCTCCCCATACTTTTTTATTAGGATGGTCTTTATAATAAGAAGCCAGGCCGGTTACCGCAACATAGATATCTGCCGGTTTATCTTTATCAGCATCCATGCGTTTTTTTCTTTCTTCGGTATCGATCCGCTTTAAACCCTCCACCATTGCAAAAGTTGTTTCAATCGATTCTGCACTGTGCGCTGCTAATATTCCAGGATCTACACCTAAAATATCTTTCTTAAAACTTTCCTGGTACGTAACCACGCTACCTCTTAAAATACCGGAAGCTCCCGGTATAGATGCGATCGTACTCGCCAGCAACCCCGCAGTAATGCTTTCTGCACAAAGGATAGTTAGCCCTTTATCAGTCATTACCTTATTAAAAGCTGTTACTTTTTCTTCGCTGATTATTTCGTTCATTTGCATAACCTAAAATACGATCTTTAAAGTAATTTCTATACCATCCTAATATCAGACAATATTATGTACACAGCTTCTTCCGACAGGTACACCAACATGCAATACAACCGCTGCGGTAAAACCGGTTTATTACTACCCGCCATTTCACTCGGCCTCTGGCACAATTTCGGCAATGCCAATGAGCTCACCGGCATGAAAGAGATCATTCTCGGCGCTTTTGATAAGGGCATT
>CAYOLS010000289.1:1740-3667 GCA_964404845.1 uncultured Ferruginibacter sp.
GCAGAACTTAATTTTGGTAAGATATTAAAAGATGGTCTTGGTGCTTACAGGGATGAATTGCTGATAGCAACCAAGGCTGGCTACTACATGTGGCCCGGCCCTTACGGTGAATGGGGATCTAAAAAATACCTGGTTGCCAGCATCGACCAAAGCCTTAAAAGAATGGGGCTGGATTATGTAGATATTTTTTATTCGCATCGTCCCGATCCCAACACACCGATGGAAGAAACCATGGGCGCACTCGATGCCATTGTACGAAGCGGCAAAGCATTGTATGCCGGCATATCCAGCTACGATGCCGACCAGACGAGGCAGGCGGCGCATATACTTCGTTCACTCGGTACACCTTGTATTATTCACCAGCCACGCTACTCCATGCTCGACCGCTGGGTAGAAGAAAAAACGACCAAGGACGAAAGCTCTTTGCTGGATGTAACAGAAGCAGAGGGAATGGGCAGCATTGTTTTTTCGCCGCTGGCGCAGGGACGGCTGAGCGATAAATATTTAAATGGCATTCCAAACGATTCCCGCATTGCCCGTAAGCTGGGCAATGGCGCTATTGAACAAAATGCGATCGATGAAAAATTATTATCACAATTAAAACAGCTGAATGAAATAGCTTTGCAGCGCAATCAATCGCTGGCACAGATGGCCATTGCATGGTTGCTGAAAGATAAGAGAGTAACATCGGTATTGGTTGGTGCCAGCTCACTGGCCCAGTTGCAGAATAGCATTGATGCATTAGGCAATACAAGTTTTTCAGAAGCCGAGTTAAGCAAGATAGATTCCATATTGCAATAAGCATTCTAATGTATAATATTAATGGGCCTCACGGGCCCATTTTTTTATGCAAAAAAGATTCCCGGCTTCCCAACAAATGGTAGTGCGCCTAAGGCTGCGCTTTCAGGTGGGCATGTTCTCCTGCTAAAAATGAGCTGATAAGTTTTGGCGTACAGTTTAAGTTAAAGTAGGTTGCAAAGGTTTAAAAAGTTTCAGAAGTTCAAAAAAAAAACCAAAGAATTCCCATGTTTTAAAATTTGGGGTATACAGGGTTTCCTAAACCTTTGAAACATTAATAAACGGTTACAGATGCTGCACTTGTACTTTTTAATGGTGCCGGCAGATTTTCCGCAATGTTTCCTTTTAAAATATTTATCAGCCTTGTCTTCGTAAACGTTTTAAGTGTAACAATACTGATTTCCCGCACAGGCGTAGAATTCCTAAAATAACGCAACATTGTTTTCTTTGCAGCACTCATATCCATTGTTGCCAGCTCGGGTAGTAAAGTGATGCCATCATTTTTTTCTACAAACCGCTTCAGCGTTTCAATGCTGCCTGCTGCATAATCAAAATGCTTTTCTATAGAAGCATCTTTTTGCAAAGCGCAAAGATTCATCACCTGCGTACGCAGGCAATGCCCTTCTTCCAGCAGCCACATTTTGTTTACATCAATATCATCGGGTAGTAAATATTTTTTATTGAAAATTTTTTCTTTTCTTGATACATAAGCGACAAACCTTTCATGGAACAAAACATCTTCTTTTAATTCAGGTATTTTTAAAGGCGTTGCCATAATACCCGCATCCAGCGAGCCATTTTTTAACTGGCGGATAATATCTTCTGTCATCAGCTCATGCACACTAAGCCGTACCTGGGGAAATTTTTTGATAAAAGATTGTATGAACAGGGGAAGCAGGTAAGGTGCCAGGGTAGGTATGATACCGATCTTGAGCACGCCTCCTACAATATTTTTTTCCTGTTCTATGAGTTCCTGCATCCTGCCGGCTTCTGCCAGTATTTTACGGGCCTGTTCAATTACGATCCAGCCGGTATCAGTAACGGTAACAGGATTGGTACGTACAAAGATCTGCACGCCAAGCTCTTCTTCCAGCTTTTGCACCTGCATGCTAAGGGATGGCTGGGTGAT
>CAYOLS010000290.1:0-3658 GCA_964404845.1 uncultured Ferruginibacter sp.
GCAGATACTGACCTGAGCGTCAACATTTCCAAAAGGAACATATTGGCCATTGCGCTGATCGCTACTGCGGGTTATGTACTCATTTACGACATACCTGTTTTTTGCAGCCTTATCTATAACTATTTTGAGCTGAAGGAATCCGGCCTCCTCGGAGATGTGAGGTCACCTGTTACAGACCTTGTATTGTCTGGCGCAAGGATCATTATTGCCCTTTTGCTCATCGGCGAAAGAAAAAAAATAATGGACCTGTTGCTGCGGGAGAATAAAGCGGAGGAGTAAGAAATGGGGAAGTTCACCCAAATAATTGGTGTAATTAGTGCCTGAAATTCCTGGTATAGCAATGAGGTTAAAGAGAAAGGAGAACAAAGGAGAGTACAATAAGTTCAGTTAGCAGTAAGCAAGGCCGGTAAAAACTACGAAGTAAAAACTGGTACGGTTTTCCTGCCTGTTTACCTGTTAAGCAGTTTATGGATCAATAGCATAATTATGACCGCACATACAGAGGCATTTTATCATCAGAAAGCAAGAACAGAATTACTCCGCTGGCAAAAAGAGATGCAGCGGGATCCTTCCCTGCTGGACAAAATGTCGAAGAAGATACAGACGAAGATCAACAACATCATCCCGGAAAAAGTGCACGAGGCCATTACTACGGCTATCAAGCAAATGATAAGGGCCGTGCTGTTCGGCGCTGAACTCACCAGCGGCAACCCCGAAAAAATACAAAGCCTTGAGGTGACCGAAGCGGTGATACAGGAAAAAATAGAGACCTATAAAAGAACTGCTGCTGCAGAAGGTGGTATTACCGGCGCAGGTGGGCTATTGATGGCTTTTGCAGACTTCCCTTTGCTGATCGGCATTAAAATAAAAATGCTCTACGATATTGCGGCCAAATATGGTTTTGATACGGAAGATTACAAGGAAAGGGTTTACCTGCTGCATATTTTTCAACTGGCATTCAGCAGTGCCCAATACAGGAGTAAAGTGTATATGCAAATGCGCAACTGGAAGGAGCAGGCGCAGCAACTTCCCGCAGATATCAACGAATTTGACTGGCGGAATTTTCAGCAGGAATACAGGGATTATATTGACCTGGCAAAAATGGCGCAGCTGATACCGGTGATCGGCGCAGCAGTAGGCCTGGTGGTAAATTACCGCTTGCTGAAAAAACTGGGAAAAACAGCGATGAATGCGTACAGGATGCGGTTGAGCGAAGAAGGTTTATTATAAAGATTACACGAATTGAATACAAACTATGAGCCTTTAGCTACGAGCTGTGAGCCGACTTTCTTATTTCTCTTTGTTCTCCTTTCTCTTTAATCTCTTTGTTTATTTTATAACACGAATTTCAGGCACTAATTACACGAATTATAGCTTATTAACTTTAAGAAGCATTTAGCCAAACGCCTCCCAACTTTATTATTTTACATTTCTTATTCCTTATTTATAAAAAAAGCTGCTGCATTTCTGCAACAGCTTTTTCAGTGGTCAATCGTCGGTGGTCGCTGGTCTTACTTCACCACATCTCCATCCGCATTCAACTCCACAATTTCGTATCCCATTGTTTGCAGGCCGGGTAAAATTTTCTTTTTATCGCCCACCAGTACAATGTTCATTTTTTCTGTATCCAGGTATTTTTTTGCGAGGGCATCAATTTCTTCTTTGCTGATGCTGTTCAGGATACCGATCTGTGTTTTTATATAATCTTCCGGCAGATCATACTGAACGATCCTGCCGATGAACGCAGCTTTCTGCCCGCCTGTTTCATAATTCCTTGCATCGGCCTGGCCGATAGAATTTTGCATGAATTTAATTTCTTCCGGTTTGATACCACCATCCCTGAAGCCTTTTACTTCACGGATCACTTCTCTCAGCGCACTATCAGTAGCATCGGCACGGATACCGCTGCTAAAGGTCCAGTTGCCGGTATATTTATCCGCTGCAAAATTACTGCGGGCGCCGTAGGTCCAGCCTTTGTCTTCACGCAGGTTGATGTTGAGGCGGCTGTTGAAGGAAGCGCCGAGGTTGTAGTTCATCAGCTGGCTCCTGTAGTATTCCCCTGTTGCATCATATTTCAAACCATTCACTCCTCCTACCCTGAACTCTGTTTGAGCAGCATTCGGAATGTCTACCAAATAAATTTTTGTTTTAGCGATAGTAGGACCGGCTACCCTTGCAGGGTAGGTCACTTCTTTATTTTTTAGCTCATCCAGTAACGCCAGCTTTGGCATTACCTGGCTTTCCGTAACATCGCCCACTACTACAACCACCGCTTCCTGCGAACCGATGTATTTATCGTAATAAGCCTGTATGTCTGCCAGTGTAATATTTTTCAGCGTTTCCACTGTGCCCTGGTCAGGAATACCGAAGATATTTTGCTTGCCATAGTTCAATGCATCATATACATTACCTGCTACAACAGCTGCAGAAGTACGGCTGTTGTTGATGGCCTCTGTCCTTTGTTTTTTGATACGGGCCAGGTCATCTTCGTTGAACTGCGGGTTGAACATTCTCTCTTTCAGCAATGCCATTGTTTTATCCAGGTTCTTGGTAAGCGATTGTACGCTGAATACGATCGCATCTGTTGAAGAACCTACGCTGATAGAACTACCCAGTTTATCCAGCTCCAGGCCGAATTGTTCGCTGGTATATTTTTTTGTATCCTCGTTCATCATCGCAGCAAACAAAGAAGAGATACCTGCTTTGCTGAAGTCCGATGTTTCCATCAGCTTACCGCCTTTAATATAAATATTGATATTAGCGGTCGGGATTTCTGCATTCCTTGCACCGATCACTTTAATACCGTTAGCAGTTGTTTTTTTCCAGAACGCAGGTACATTCACCACTGGGTTTGGTCCCTGGCCCGGAATTTTAGAACGATCGAAATTGTCTTTTGCTTTTACATATTTCAATCCTGCATACCCATAATCCGGTGCTTTATAACCTGTAGCATCAACAGTATAATTGTCTGCACCTGCTTTCAGGTCTTCTTTACCTTTTGGCAATGCACTTACCACCAGCCTGTTCTTTCCTTTGATGTATTTGTTGTACACACGCATTACATCTTCTTTGGTTACAGCCTGGTAAGCTGCCAGTTGTTTGCCGATATAATTAGGATTGCCCAGGTAAGTTTGATATGCAGCCAGCTGGCTTACTTTTCCTGAAACACTTGCAAGACCGTTGATGGTACGGGCTTCCTGCTGGCTCCTGAATTTTTCAATATCATCATCTGTAACGCCTCTTTTTTCAAACTCGGCCAGGCCTTCGTTGATCAGTTGTTCCATTTCCGACAAAGATTTGCCCGGGAAAGGTGCTACTGAAAAAGTAAATTCACCCGCCAGTTCTGCAGTACTGTTAAAAGAGCCTGCGCTTACTGCTTTCTGCGTTTTTACCATTGTCTGGTAAAGCACAGAATTTCTTCCCTGCCCTATCACCGCCGCCAGGCAACTCAATGCAGGCGCATCCGCATGATAGTCCGGAACAGTTGGATAAATGATCCTCAGCTGTGGCACCCTTGCATAATTATCGGTATAGCTGGCATAACGGTTTTTTTCCAGTTGCACAGCAGGCAATACAGTTGGCTTTACTTCAGGGCCTCTTGGAATAGAGCCGAAATATTTTTCTGCCAGTTTGATAATATCTTTTGTTTTTACATCAC
>CAYOLS010000291.1:0-3650 GCA_964404845.1 uncultured Ferruginibacter sp.
AAAATGTAAGCGTTTATTATACCATTCCTGTAAAGTTTATGGCGGTGGAATAAAGGCTTGACAAATAAGTTGTAAATTGCTCGTCCCTAAAATAATAAATATGGCACTGGAAGAATTTGAAAGAGATGAACAAAGTGGGCGTGATAAAGGGTATGTCCGCATGAAAAGCATCATGGATTATGGTATGGGTGTGCTATGGCTGGGCATGGGTGTTTTTTTGACTTTTATTGAAAAATTCAAAACCGGACTGGAGCAAAATTTCAATAACCCGGCCATGAAAGCATTCGGTATTGTATGTATTGTTTACGGATTGTTCAGGATATACAGGGGATATAAGAAAAATTATTACAGGGAAAGATGATGAAAAGGATTTCAGGTACAGTTTGGTTGTTATTAGGTGGGTTTCTTTTTTTGCTGGCTTCCTGCAAGCCACAGGAAAACAAGGACCCCAATGATTCTGTTTCTTCGGGTACTATTCATATAAGTGTGGATGAATCTTTTAAACCGGTGATAGAGGAGCAGATAAAAATGTTTGAGACCAGTTATCCAAACGCCAAGATCATTGCTCATTATAAGCCTGAGGCAGATTGCATCCGTGACCTGCTGAAAGATACGATCACAAGAACCGTTATTATTACCAGGCCCATATCGGAAGATGAGCAGAAATTCCTAAGCGATTCATTACGCTATATACCCTGCGATATAGTGGCAACAGATGCTGTAGCTATTGTAGTGAATATTGCCAGTGCCGATACGCTGTTCACTATGCAACGTCTGAGGGACCAGCTTTCGGGTAAAATAAACAGGGAACAAACAATGGTGTTCGACGGCATTAATGCCACGAGCACTGTTCGTTTTATTACAGACTCTGTACTCAAAGGCGCTAAGTTTGATACCAGCGTGGTAAAAGCTGCCAGGTCCAGCAAGGATGTGCTGGAATACGTGGCCAATAATGTTAATGCAATTGGTTTGGTAGGCATCAACTGGATCGGTAATCCTGAAGAACCTGAGCAGGTAGCGATGTTAAAAAGAGTAAAACTGGCCTATGTGGAATGCGTTGTATGTGACAGTACACCATTTGTAAAACCAATGCAGGCCAGCATCTTAACGAGAAGGTACCCTTTGGTACGTGGTTTGTATTATATCAACAAAGAAAATTACCACGGGCTGGGCTCGGGTTTTGTCAATTTCTTAAAAAACGAAAGGGGCCAGCTTATCTTCCGCAGAGCCTATCTTGGGCCAATAATGGAACTGGGCATCAGGAACCTGAAGCTCAATGAAAAAATCCCTGAAAAATAACAGGAATGCTTTAACGGTTCTTTATAAATTTTTATAACATTGCAACAGTCAAACTACAAAATAGAAAAAATGAACAGAAAAATTACAGTGGGTACATTTCTTATTGCTGCTTTGCTTTTTGCCGGTTCTGCCGTAGCACAAAGCTTACAGGATGGCAAGAAGTTCATGTATTACGAAAGATTTAAAAGTGCAAAAGACATATTCCAGAAATTAGCGGCCTCAGGTGATGAAGAAGCAACTTATTGGCTGGGGCAGGCGGAGATCGGCCTTGAAAATGTTGCCGGTGCTAAAACTGTTTATCAATCTAAATTGTCAGCAGCGCCTAACAGCCCGCTTGTATTAGCCGGTATGGGACATGTGGAATTACTGGAAGGTAAAACACAGGACGCAAGGAGCCGTTTTGAAACAGCTATTTCACTATCGCAAGGTAAGAACGTAGCAGTACTCAATGCAGTTGGTTATGCCAATGGCAATCCCGATATGAAAAACGGGGATGCGCAATACGCTATACAGAAACTGACACAGGCTACCCAGATCAAAAAAATGAATGATCCGGATGTATGGACCAATCTCGGTGATGCTTACCGTAAAGCAGGCCAGGGTGGCGATGCAGTGAAAAGTTATGCAAAGGCACTGGAACTGGATCCTAACTATGCAAGGGCTTTGTACAGGACCGGTAGTGTTTACCAGTCTCAAGGTTCATCACAGGAAGCATTGTTCATGAAGTATTACAACGATGCCATCGCTAAAGATCCTAAATATGCACCGGTATATGCAACATTGTGGGCATACTATTATGAAACAAACGTTTCAAGAAGTGCAGAATACCTGGAAAAACTGCTGGCTAATTCCGATGACGATCCCAAAGCATGCTATTACAGGGCTTCAATGAAATATGCACAGGCTTTATTTACTGAAGCCATTACACAGGTAGATGCATGCGTATCGGCTGCGGGTGCAACTCCTTATGCAAAAGTGTATGGTATTAAAGCCTACGCATTAGACAGGCTGAGCGACCAGAGCTTTAAAGCAAAAGATTCTGTAAAAGGAAACGAATATCTTGCAAATGCAAAACAAAGTTTTGATGAATACCTGAAGCGTGCAAGTGAAGACCAGATCGGTGCAGGAGACTATTCAAGGTATGCACTGATATTGCTGAAGTTCCCGGGCAATGAAGCAAAAGCAGCTGAACTTGTAACCAAAGCGGTGGCACTGGACAGCGTGGATGCCAACAAAGCCAGCTATTATAAATCACTGGCACAGGCATATGAAGCGCAGAAAAAGTTTGATGAAGCGGCTCAATGGTATAGTAAAATACTGGATGTAAAAAAGAATTATACGAACGTTGACATCTACAATGCCGGCTACTCTTATTACCAGGCAAGTAAGTACGATTCTACTATTAAATATTTCCAGCTGTATGCTGATAAATATCCTCAGGATATTTTCGGTTACTATATGCTCGCAAATGCCAATGCGGTGATTGATTCAACCAGCGCACAAGGCCTCGCAGCACCTTTCTATAAAAAAGTGATAGAGATCGGTGAGGCAGATCTTACCAAGCCGAATGTGAAGCCACGTTTGATAACAGCATATAAATATTTTATGGGCTACGAGTTCAACGTGAACAAGAACCAGGCAGAAGCATTGAAATGGGTGGATAAGGCAATTGCCCTGGCTCCCGATGATGCAACCCTTAAATCAAACAAGGAGTTCATGATGGCAACCGATCCAAAGGCCCCGGCCAAACCGGCGGCAAAGCCAAAAACAACGGGAACCAAATAAGAACATATCTTAAATAAATAGTAAGCCTGCTGATCTTCAGCAGGCTTTTTTAATGCGATTTTAATAAGATCGTTGTTTAAACACAGGTTTGCCGGCTTATTTCGAACATTTGTGTGACAATAATGATTTTAAGCATTGTATATTAATGTTGCTGCCTTATTTTTGCTACCTAACCAATTATAGGGCAATTTCTATGGAATTCTTTCTTTTACAGGCCGGTAAGGTAAATGATGCAGCCAATTATTTCCCGATAGCATTGCAATTGATATTTGCAATTATACTGGTGGGCGCCATCATCGTCGGTTCTAATTTTTTAGGTCCCAAAAGGAAGACAGCAGACAAGCTGGAAAACTTTGAAAGTGGTATTGAACAACAGGGAAATGCCCGTCAGCCCATGGCCATCAAATACTTTCTCGTGGCCATTCTCTTCGTTTTATTTGATGTAGAAGTTATTTTTTTCTATCCATACGCAGTTAATTTCCGTGAATTAGGCTGGGAAGGCTTTATGGCAGTAGTGCTGTTTGTAGGCCTTTTCCTTACAGGCTTTATTTACATATTTAAGAAGG
>CAYOLS010000292.1:0-3647 GCA_964404845.1 uncultured Ferruginibacter sp.
AGTAACAGGTACTTTGACCAGGCCGTCGATGAATTTTTTGCTATCAGTGAAAGAATAAGCAGGGTTACAATCGTAAATGAACAGGCCGCCTACAGTGCCGGCGTTCATATCATTTACCAGCTGCGTCATTTCTGCGTCTATCCCTTTGCGTGAGTTGGTAGTGCTGCCCCAGTTGATGGTAGTACCGTTGGCGCCGATGGCTTCGTTGATAGCGTTTACCACTACCTGTACGTTTACATCGTTGCTTCCGCAAACCACCAGTGCTGCACCTTTGCTTGCATTGAGTACAGCAGCAGTTTTATCAATACCAGCCTGTAATTTTTTATCTGTGAAAGAAGGTGCTGTAACAGCGCCGCCCAGCTTAGCCAGCAAAGCCAATGCTACTGCACCGGTTTGTGATGGTTTGTGTGTATAACGGTCATCTGCGTTACTACCGGTCATGCTCATCATACTTTCAAAATGAATATGACGGCTCAGTTCCGGTTTGGTGCTTGTTACCTTCCTGTTGGCAGCATATTGTTTGCTGAATTCAGTAGGGCTTACCCAGGTACCGAGGAAATCGGCGCCAAGGCTCACAATAGTTTTTGCCTTATCGAAATGATAAGAGGGAATGGCCCTTTTACCATAGCTTAGTTCGTTTGCCTGCAGCATACCGCTATTGCTCACTGCATCGTACTGCACGTGGCGGCTGCCGGGATATTTGGCAATGAATTCGCTGATAAGCTGTAAAGTACTTGGAGAGTTAACGGTAGAAGTAAGCAATACAATTGATTTTCCGCCGAGGCCTGCAACTGCAGTGGCGATCATTTTATCAAACGTATCAAAGCTTGGAACTTCTTTAAAATCGTTGCCGCTTTTTTGTAAAGGGTGACGCAGTCTTGTTGGATCGTACAGGTCCAGTACAGAAGCCTGTGATTGTGCGCTGGTACCACCTTTTGTAACGGTTGACAGTTCGTTACCTTCTATTTTAATGGGACGGCCATCTCTTTGTTTAACCACAACAGAAATAGCATCACCGCCATTTACATAAGTAGATGCGTAATAATTGGCGATACCGGGAGTAACATCATCGGGCCTGTTGAGGTAAGGAACCGATTTTTTTACCGGCGTTTTACAGCTTGCTGCCAGTGCAGCAGCGGCAGTACTAAAGCCCAGGTATTTCAAAAAATCCCTTCGTGGAGTGGCGGCATCTAAAATGCCCTTGCCATCCAGGTCTGCCAGCGGCAGCAACTCTTCCTGAAATTCGTTTTGAGATGCCTGCTGAAAACGTTCTGAATCAGTAAGGTCTCCGAAATTTTGCCAGTACTTTTTATTCATAATTTGATAATTCGATAATGTGATAATTAGCCAATGGACCCGTATGCTTTGTTCATTGCCAAATTGGCTAATCAGCTAATTGGCTAATTAATAGTGACATTTTTGACATTCTGTACCACCAATATCATGTACGGTCACGCTATCCATTTTATGGTTCTTAAGATCCTTATGGAATTTCTCGTAAATGCTGTAGAACTTATTGCCGGTGCTGTCTGCATTAAAGTCAACTTTTGTCTCCCTGTGGCAATTGATACACCAGCCCATGCTCAGGTCCTGGAACTGGTACACTTCAGGCATTTCCTGGATGTTACCATGGCAGGTCTGGCACTGTTGCTTACCAACTTTTACGTGCTGGCTGTGGTTGAAATAAACGTGGTCGGGAAGATTGTGAATTTTAACCCATTCAATTGGCCTTGAGCCATCGGGTTGACCATCGCCGTTGTTATCAGGATGGTATTGTTTGGTATCAGGATTCCATCCTGCGTATTTGTATAGTTTCTGGATCTCTTCTGTACCATTCACTTCTGTACCGTCTTCTTTAAAGATCTTATCGCCGGTATATTCTTTAATAGCCATGTGGCAGTTCATACAAACATTCACAGAAGGAATACCTGCATATTTGCTGTCCTGCGCACTGCCGTGGCAGTACAGGCAACTGATCTGGTTAACACCGGCATGTACTTTATGAGAATAGAAAATTGGTTGTTCAGGCTGGTAGTTCTTGTGACGGCCCAAACCGATTGCACCGTTTACCAGCATATAACCACCAAGGGTGAAGAGTAATAAGATACCCGTCATCAGGTAGGTTTTATTGCGGTAGAAAGGAACAGGCTCGCCACGTAAAACACCTTCTTTATCATCGCTCAGCTTGCGAAGGTTGCTGTTAACCTGTAATAATATAAATGCAACAAGCGCTAATATCAGTGTAAGAATACCATACCATAAAGAAGCGTGGGAATCATCGGTAGCGCCGCCGCCGCCCGGACCGCCTGCTTCTACTGTTTTTGGCGGAGCTTCCACAAATGCTATGATCGCATCAATTTCTTCTTTTTTAAGCTCAGGGAATGCAGTCATCACAGACGGCTTCCATTTGTCAGCCAATTGTTTTGCGTAAGGATCAGAAGCGATCATCTTAGCCGGGCTGGCGATCCATTTGTAGATCCACTCTGCATCCGGCACCCTTCCGGACACGCCATGCAACGCAGGCCCCGTAAAGTCTTTGTCCACTTTATGACAGCTCGCACACTTGGATTTAAACAACGCCTCGCCGTCCTGCGCCTGTACATTATTATTCAAAGAAAATATTGCAACGAAAAGAAAACTTGCAAATAATTTGTTAATGATTTTTCTATAGCGACTCATATCAGTTGTAATCGGGGCTAATAGTGGAGAAATATCCTTGCTCGGCTGCAAAAATAAGGCACGAAACCCACAAACTATCAACATTTTTTAAAAATTTTTTTCCCTTATCCAGACTGGATTTCAGCCGATTGTGCATGTTTTTAAAGTTCGATTGTCATGCATCCGTAACTGCCTCTTTAACAATTTCATGACAATCATTTCCACTGTTTTTTTACAGATTTTTTACTGCAATTTTGCAGCATGTTTCAAAATTTACAAAGTAAATGGAAGGTAAATGGCTGGTCGCTTGCCCTTATTCTCACCACTTTTGCCCTTGGAGGCAGCGCCTGTGGCTTTATAGGCAAAAAGATCATGAACCTTACCGGGCTTGATAAAGGGGTGCTGTGGTTCGTACTTTATATTATTGTACTGACCATCATTTGGCCGCTTTGTGTTTTGATCATCAGCATCCCACTGGGCCAGTTCAGCTTCTTTAAAAAGTATATTGCCAAAATATTCTCCCGCTTTGGCGGAAAAAGCAGGAAAAAGCAGGATACCACTTCCATCGCCATTTTTGCCAGCGGTGCAGGGAGCAATGCCAAAAAGATCATAGAATACTTTAAAAATAGTTATAATATTAAAATTTCCCTGGTAGTTTGTAATAAACCGGGGGCAGGGGTATTGCAAATTGCAAAAGATGCAGGCATTGAAACCCTGCTGATCGAAAAAACTTCTTTCAATAACAGCGATACCTATATAAAAGAGCTGAAGGCAAAAAAGATAGACTGGATCATACTGGCGGGCTTTTTATGGAAAGTGCCGCCGGCAATTGTACAGGAGTGGCCCGGAAGGATCATTAATATTCACCCGGCACTTTTACCCAATTATGGCGGCAAGGGCATGTATGGCAGCAAAGTACATGAAGCGGTGATTGCGGCGGCGGAAACAAAAAGCGGTATCAGCATTCACCTGGTAGATGAAATTTATGA
>CAYOLS010000293.1:0-3595 GCA_964404845.1 uncultured Ferruginibacter sp.
TGCGGTTGTAACCTTCCATAGCGCCACAACCCGTACCGGGTGTACGTTTATTGCAGGGCATGGTAAGGTCATAAAAATAACCGCAGCGGGTCCTTTGCATCATGTTGCCACCCACGGTTGCCATATTGCGTATCTGCTGCGAAGCGCCGGCACGCAGGGCCTGCGAAAGCAATGGAAAATGCTGAACAATGAGCGCATGCTCTGCTACAGCACTGTTGAGCGCAAGCGCACCAATGGTAATGGTATTGCCTTTTTGTTCAATGACATTCATTGCCAGGCCGGTAATGTCCACCAGCTTTTCGGGGTTAGTCACACCACGTTTCATCAGGTCTACCAGGTTGGTTCCACCTGCAATGAACTGCGCCGATGCATCTTTACAGGCACCGGTAGCATTCATTTCCGTAACTGCTTTTATGTAATCGAAATTAATCATTGGATCCTCCTTTTTTTGCCACTTCCCTGATGGCATCTACAATATTGGGATAAGCGCCGCAGCGGCAAATATTGCCACTCATGTATTCTCTTATTTCATCATCGCTGTGCGTATGCCCTTCGTTGATGCAGGCCACAGCGCTCATGATCTGGCCGGGTGTGCAATAGCCGCACTGGAACCCGTCATGTTTTATAAATGCTTCCTGCATAGGATGCAGCTGGTCGCCGTTTTGTAACCCTTCGATGGTGGTGATCTTTTTTCCCTGCTGCATTACGGCAAGACTGAGACAACTCAATACTCTTTTTCCATCCACATGCACCGTACAGGCACCGCATTGCCCAAAGTCGCAGCCCTTTTTAGAACCGGTCAAATGTAATTGTTCCCGCAGCACATCGAGTAGTGTTGAGCGTGGCTCTACAGAAAGCTGGTGGGCCTTTCCATTTACTTCAAGGCTGATGTTTTTTTGCTCGAACAATGCAGCAATTTTTTCATCTGCATTTTTTTCCGAAGCCTTTACCACCACAGCAGGTGCAAAGGCGAGCGCTGTGAGCGCAGATGATTTTTTTAGAAAGCTCCGGCGTGCATGATACAGCGAGGATTTTTTTTCTGCATCGTTATCCTGGTGTTGACACATAGTAATGGTTTAATAACAGTAATTTAGGGATTGTTTTGTAATTTGTTACCACAAACATGATGTTCGGTTATGAAAAAACTTCTCTCCCTTTTTATTGCTGCGTTTTGTTTTTCGGCCAGTAGCATCGCACAGTCTGACAGCTCTTTTTTAATAACATTCAACCAGCAGGTAGATGATGATGTGGTAAAGAAAAATATAGCTGCATTGGAGAATGCCTATGCAGATGATTTTGTGTTCAGCCATGGTTCAGGAAAAGTGGAAGGAAAAGTGCCCTGGCTAAGATCTGCCGGCAAAGGATTGTTCATTTCACGCAAACATGATTCTGTGAAAGTAGAGCTGCACAATGATGTGGCGATCGTAAAGGGCAAATTATCCGTAGCCAAGACCAACAAGGAAAAAACAGATCGTTATCACCTGTACTATATAAGAGTATATGCCAAAAGAGCACAGCGCTGGCAGATGATATCGCACAGCACTACTTCGGAGTATCATGAAAAGGATTAAATGAAAAATGTTGCCAGGCTGAGTTTGTCGAAGCTGATGTAGGCTGATGAATAAGCCGCCTTGGACAAGCTCAGCCTGACATTTCGATTTATAAGAGCGGAACTGTCTAAACCCTATGTTAAGTCAGCGTATTGTTTTATCTTGCCAGTAGATGAAGCTGCTTTCTCCCGCTATATCAAAATTAGCCCGCATGCGTCTTTGGCGCATCGAAAACTGGATGAGCAATCCTGTAGCAACGCAGCGGGGAGTGTTGCAGGATCTTGTAACAGCAGCACAATACACGAGCTTTGGAAAAAAATACAATTTCACCCGCTTATTTACTGTAAAGGATTTTAAAAAGGCAGTGCCCATTCATGAGTATGATGATATAAAGCCATACATACAACGCATGATGGATGGCGAGGAAAACGTATTGTGGAATACGCCGATCAACTGGTTTGCAAAAAGCAGTGGCACCACCAGCGACAAAAGCAAATTCATACCAATAAGTGAAGAGAGCCTGCAGGACAATCATTACCATGCCAACAAAGATGTATTGGCGAATTACTATAAAAATTTTCCGGGTAGCGAATTGCTGACAGGGAAGGGCTTGGTAGTAGGAGGATCGCACCAGATAAACCGCTATAATGATGAAGTGCAATATGGCGACCTGAGTGCTGTACTGATGCAAAACTCACCTTTCTGGGGACAATGGCTGCGCACACCGGAATTAAGTATTGCATTGCTGGATGAGTGGGAAGATAAAATTGAAAAGCTGGCACAGGCTACTGCGAATGAAAATGTAACATCGCTTGCCGGCGTTCCTACCTGGACTTTGATCCTGCTAAAACGCATACTGGAAATTAAAAATGCCACTACTATTAAAGAGGTTTGGCCAAACCTTGAATTATACATGAACGGTGGTGTTTCTTTTGTACCCTACAGGGAACAGTTTGAAAAAATAATCGGCAAACCAATCAATTATTTAGAAGTATACAATGCCAGCGAAGGTTTTTTTGCAGCGCAGGAAAAACCGGATGATGACGGCATGACGCTTTTCACCGAACATGCGATCTTTTATGAATTCATGCCGGTGGAAGAATACGGCTCGGCCAATCCAAAAACAGTTGGCCTCAATGAAGTGCAGCTGGGGAAGAATTATGCTATTGTGATCAGCACCACCGGCGGATTGTGGAGGTATTTGGTGGGAGATACGGTTCGGTTTACATCCCTCAACCCTTACCGCATTGTAGTATCCGGCAGACTGAAACATTATATGAATGCTTTTGGCGAAGAAGTGATCATCGACAACAGCGATAAAGCGATCGCTTATGCGGCGCAACAAACGGGTGCCATAGTAAGCGATTATACGGCAGCGCCTTTATACTTCAGCGAAAACAGCAACGGGGCGCATGAATGGCTGGTAGAATTTGAGAAAGAGCCATCGAGCATGCAGGTATTTACTGAAGCGCTGGATGCCGAATTAAAGAACGTGAACAGCGATTACGAAGCCAAGCGCCATAAGGATATTGCCCTGAGAATGCCGGTGGTGAAAATGTTACGAAAGGGCAGCTTTGCCAACTGGCTCCGCAGCAAGGGCAAGCTGGGCGGGCAACACAAAGTACCAAGATTAAGCAATGAAAGAACATTGATTGAAGAAATACTTTCCATGAACTTTTAATCTACTGATTTAATGCAGGAACAGGTTTGCAAAAATTGCGGCAATCATTTTACAGGGAAGTTTTGTAATAATTGCGGTGAGAAAGTGTACGATGAACATTCCAAGTCATTCAAACATCTCTTTGAAGAAGCCTTCCATTTCTTAACACATTTAGACAGTAAGTTTTTAAAGAGCGTAAAGCTCCTGTTGTTCCGGCCGGGTTTTCTATCAACAGAATTTTGCAGGGGCGTCCGGAAAAAATATTTCAAACCGGTTTCCCTGTTTTTGATCGGTGTGATCCTCTACCTTATATTTCCTTTGACACAGGGCCTGAACATGTCGTTCACCAATACCATAAATAATTTCAAGTTCAATGGGGTAACAG
>CAYOLS010000294.1:0-3585 GCA_964404845.1 uncultured Ferruginibacter sp.
GCTAGCAGCTTAACGCTGATAACACGTAGCTAATTTTACTTAACTTTTTCTACCACTTCCACCAGTCTCCAGCGTTTTGTTTTGCTCAGCGGACGGGTTTCCATAATTTTTACCACATCACCAATGCTGCACTCATTCTTTTCATCATGCGCATGGAATTTGGTCGTCTTTTTTACGAACTTACCATAGATAGGGTGTTTTACTTTTCTTTCTACAGCAACAGTAATAGTCTTAGTCATTTTATTACTTGTTACAGTACCTATCCTGGTCTTTCTTAAATTTCTTGCTTCCATTTTTACAGCTTTATTATGCTTGTTGTTGCTTTAACTTCAATTCAGTTTGCAGGCGGGCAATTTCCCGGCGAAGCCCACGGATGGACATCGGGTTTTCCAGCGGAGAGATAGCGTGGGCAAACTCCAGCTTTTTAAGCCTTTGTTTATCCTCCTCCAGGCGGGCCTTCAGGTCCTGCTCATTCATACCATGAATGCTTTTTACAAAATCAACTTTCTTTGACATCGTATTACGATTTATTAATTCTTACGCTGTAACCAGGTCACGGCGTGTGATAAATTTAGTTTTGATTGGCAGTTTACCAGCAGCCAGGGCCAGTGAGGCACGGGCTACCTGCTCGCTTACACCATCAATTTCAAATATGATACGGCCTGGCTTTACCACTGCTGCCCAGAACTCCAGGTTACCTTTACCTTTACCCATCCTTACCTCAAGCGGCTTACGGGTAATTGGTTTATCAGGGAAAATGCGAATCCACACATTACCTTCCCTTTTCATTTCACGGGTCAGTGCCTGACGGGCAGCTTCAATCTGGCGGTCAGTAATCCAATGACTGTCTAATGCTTTCAGTGCATAGGAACCAAAGGATATAGTTGCGCCTCGTTTGGCATCGCCTTTCATGCGACCCTTCTGCATTTTCCTGTGCTTCGTTCTTTTCGGTTGTAACATTTGAAAAAGCTTTTAGCTTTTAGCTTCGAGCTCCGAGCTCTATGCTTTTAATTTATTTTCTGTTTTCTATCGCTCGTAGCTTGTGGCTCGTAGCTTGTGTTTTTTAGTTTCTCCTGTCTCTTCCACCACCTCTTCTGTCACCACCACCCCTTCTGTCATCACGGCGGCCTCCGCGGTCATCATCTCTTCTCTCCCTTCTGTCGCTCAGTTCGCTCTTGCCACCAACGAAGTTGGGGTTCAGGTCACGCTTTGCCAATACTTCGCCTTTACAAATCCATACTTTGATACCAATTTTACCATAAACGGTTTGTGCAAACACGTTAGCGTAATCAATATCCATACGGAACGTATGCAGGGGCACACGGCCTTGTTTGAATTCTTCGCTACGGGCAATCTCTGCACCAGCAAGACGGCCGCTCAGTTTGATTTTGATACCTTCAGCACCCATACGCAGTGCAGAAGCAATCGCCATCTTGGTAGCCCTTTTGAAGTTGATACGGTTTTCGATCTGGCGGGCAATTGTATCACCTACAATCATCGCATCCAGTTCAGGACGGCGGATCTCCAGGATGTTGATCTGCACATCATCTTTACCAGTCAGCTTCTTCAGCTCTTCTTTAATCCTGTCCACTTCTCCACCACCTTTACCGATGATGATACCCGGCTTGGATGTATGAATAGTAACGATGAGTTTGCCCAGCGTTCTTTCAATAACAATTTTGGAAATACCACCCTTGTTTATACGGGCATTCAGGTATGTCCTGATTTTGTGATCCTCGATCAGTTTGCCAGCATAATCTTTTTTACTGCCGTACCAGTTAGATTCCCATCCACGGATGATGCCTAATCGGTTACCAATCGGATTTGCTTTTTGACCCATGTTATTGGTTTATTAATTCGTTTAGTTTTTATTTTCTTTTGTATCAACAATCACAGTTACATGGTTGCTGCGCTTACGCACACGGTAACCACGGCCCTGCGGAGCGGGACGCATTCTTTTCAATGTCCTGGCGCCATCCACGAAGATGGTTTTCACCACCAGCTGGCTTTCGTCACCGCCTTCGTTTTTCTGCTTCCAGTTGCTGATAGCACTTAAAACCAGTTTACGAAGAGGAACAGCCGGGTGCTTAGGGTTATGCTCCAGCTCAGCCAGTACTTTCTCCACTTTCTGACCACGGATAAGGTCGGCCAGTAAGCGCATTTTTCTTGGCGATGTAGGATAATTTCTCAGTTTAGCTACTGCTTCCATTTTATTATTCTTTTTTCCGGAATTCCGGGACTTAATTAACCTTCTTTTTTAGAGTGTCCTTTGAACTGACGGGTTGGGGCAAATTCACCCAGCTTATGACCCACCATAAATTCAGTTACATAAACAGGGATAAACTTGTTACCGTTATGTACTGCGAATGTGTGGCCTACAAAATCAGGTGAAATAGTAGAGCGGCGGCTCCAAGTCTTAATTACACCTTTTTTGCTTTTACCGTCATTCATAGCTACCACTTTGTTTTCCAGGTGGCTGGCTATATAAGGACCTTTTTTAATCGAACGAGCCATGTTTTAAATTTGAAAATTTGAAATTGTGGAAATGTGAAAATGACTCCCACTATCAAAATTTTATTTTTACTTCATTATACAGGCTGAAATAAATTTTCACATTTTCACACCTGTACATTTACTCATTTTTTATTTAGACAGTTTGCTTCCGTTTTTACGCTGGATGATCAGCTTATCACTTCCTTTGCCTCTTGTCCTTGTTTTCAGACCTCTTGAGTACTGACCGTTCCTTGAACGAGGCTGACCACCTGAAGCTTTACCTTCACCACCACCCATCGGGTGATCCACAGGGTTCATTGCCACACCACGGTTTCTTGGTTTGATACCCTTCCACCTGTTACGGCCGGCTTTACCCATGCTTTGCAGGAAGTGGTCGCTGTTGCTCACCACACCTACTGTAGCCCAGCAGTTAATCAATACTTTTCTCAATTCACCAGAAGGCATTTTGAGGATAGCGTATTTTTCTTCTTTGTTGGTCAATTGTGCTGATGAACCTGCACTACGTGCCAGTTTACCACCCTGACCAGGCTGCATTTCAATGTTGTGTACGTTCGTACCGAGTGGCATATTCTTCATTGGAAGAGCATTACCAACTTCAGGGGCAACATCAACACCACTTTCTACTGTTGCACCAACCTGCAGTCCTTGCGGAGCCAGGATATAACGTTTTTCACCATCTGCATAATTCAGCAGGGCAATAAATGCTGTACGGTTTGGATCATATTGGATAGACTCAACCGTTGCAACACCTGTCTTATTTCTTTTAAAGTCGATGATCCTGTATTTCTTTTTGTGACCACCACCCCTGTAGCGCATGGAAAGGTGACCGGATGAGTTACGACCACCGGTTCTTGGTTTCGCTTCCACCAGGCTCTTTTCAGGTACGTTCGTGGTTACTTCTGCATACGCATTACCAATTCTCCAGCGGGTACCAGCGGTAATGGGTTTAAATTTTCTTAGTGCCATTTTTTAATTATTCGAAAGTTTTAATTCCAACACTTCGCGGCGGTTGATTGCCATTCTTTGCCTCCGTGGTCTTTACGACAGAGACTGTTTGCTTAAATATTAGAA
>CAYOLS010000295.1:0-3560 GCA_964404845.1 uncultured Ferruginibacter sp.
GAAACAGTACAGTATAAGCTGGATTCTGTGAGTATGATCGGGTATGCAGCCTGGGATTCTTCCGGTGATAAAAAAAGACCGGTGGTGCTGGTGGTACCGGAGTGGTGGGGTTTGAATGATTACACAAAGAGCAGGGTAAAGCAGCTGGCAGAAGCGGGTTATTTTGCCTTTGCGGTTGACATGTATGGTAATGGTATGCAGGCCGACAATCCAAAGCTGGCCGGCGAACTGGCAACGCCTTTTTACAAAGACCCGGCCATGGCCAAAGCAAGATTTGATGCAGCGATGAGCAAGGCTTTGTCTTACCCATCCGCTGATAACAGCAAGGTAGCAGCCATCGGCTATTGTTTTGGCGGCACACAGGTATTAAATATGGCTTTGCTGGGTGATGCTTTAAAAGGTGTGGTAAGTTTCCACGGCGGCCTGGAAACAGCACCTGTTAACAAAGAACTTTTAAAAGCCGATATCCTTATCTGTCATGGCGATTCGGATAGTTTTGTGCCTCCTGCACAGGTAGCAGCGTTTCGTAAAAAACTGGATTCTATTGGCGCTCCTTATACGTTTAAAAGTTATGCAGGCGCTACCCACGCATTCACCAACCCGGGTGCAACAGAAACAGGTAAAAAATTCAACCTGCCGATCGCTTACAATGCAGCAGCAGATACAGCTTCATGGAATGAAATGAAAGTATTCTTTGATAAGATATTTAAATAGAGAAGGACTTTGGAACGCTGATCACACTGATTGTCATGATTTGACTGATTTAATAAAACTAAAATTGCCGGGAAGGCGGAAAGACGTCTTCCCGGCAAAAAATAAGCAATAAAAAAGCCTCCGCTAGCGGAGGCTTCTGTTTATACTATTGACTAACTAATTATTGTTTCATCAGTTTGTTGTTGTAGATCACTTCGCCATTGATGTCTGTAACATTCAGGATGTACATACCTCTTTGGAGAGAAGCTACTTTATCAAACGTAACCCTGGTGCTGCCTTTACTGATCTGCCATTTTTCAACAGCGATCAGTTTGCCGGAAATATCCATCAGCCTTGCATTTACAGACTGTGCATTGTTGCTCAGGAAGTCAACTGTAATGTTATTCACGAATGGATTGGTCAGTACAGAAACACCTGTTTTTTCAATGCTGATCTTCACTTTTACAATAGAAGAGAAATCGAATTTACCATCGATATCCACTTGTTTAACCCTGTAATAGTTGTAACCCGCTACAGGTTTGGCATCGTAAGCATTGTACCTTGAAACGGTGTTGCTGTTGCCTGCACCGTTTACTTTAGCCATGCTGGTCCAGTTGGTACCATCAGTGCTTTTTTCAACCATAAAGTATTGGTTGTTGTATTCTGCAGCTGTACTCCAGTTAACAGTTACACCACTTCCTTTTTGAGTAGCAGAAATATCTGCGAACTTAACAGGGAGCGGACCACCTTCTGGGCAACCTACGAATTTAATATCATCAATAGCGAAGTCGTTACCGCAACCTGCAGTAGTACCGTCGCTCAGGCTCAGCCTGAAACGTTGAGCTGCAACAGGCAGGTTAAACACACCGCCCAAAGAAACCCATACAGGAGTAAGTGTTTGAGGAACTGCATTGGCTGTAGTGCTTTGCAATGCTACCCAGCTGTTGCCGGTAGCTGCAGTGCTGTACTCTACCTTAAAAGTAATGGTAGGTAAGATCTGCTCAGCGCCGCAATTATAAGCGCCCAGGATCTGTGTGTTCATCAGGTACAGGTTGGCACCATAAGTACCAGGATTGAAACCTGTAACACCATTGGTAATTATTTTGGTGTAGAAAGTTTCAGCAATACCATTTACAACAAGCATTTTGCCATTTACATCACCTACAGTGTGGTCTGGTGCATTGTGCCAGTCGCCCCTTTGCTGTGCATTATCAATGATACGGTAAAAGCCATCGTTTAGCCACACACCCGGGGTAATAGGAGAGTGCACTACGTTGATCACATCAGGAGATGAGTTAGTACCTGTACCGGTACCGAAATTTTCTGTGAAGAAAACCTCTTCGTTCGGGCAAAAGTTTTGTGCGGAAACGGTAGAGGCAGAGATAAAAGCGAACATTACGAAAAGGACGGCACGCAATACTCCGCTCCTTTTGAAAGTAGTAATTTCTTGCATAAAATTAATTTACAGAGATGAAAAAATGATCAGCCCTTCAATGCAATAATGGATGATGATTAACTTTCAGAAGTATTGGAGAATGGAGGAGGCCTGGTATGTAGGACGGCCTATGTTAGCTTGTTAAACTTTGGTAAAAATACAGGTTGAAACATTTCCGGCAAAATTTTTATATCGGTTTTTTCAGTTATGCATAAGTAATATTACCTGCTTTTTCTAAATAAAAATCCCCTAAATATTTGTTTTTCAAATATTTAGGGGATTAAAATGTAGATCAGTTTTTTATATAAATGCCTGTTTACCAACCAGGTTAGTTATCCGTATCAAAGCCATTTTTTTGACCCCAGGCGGCAAAAGCTATATTCTTCCACTACCGGGTTCTGCCTGATCTCAACTGAACCACTGCTGGGATTTTCCGCTTTTCTTTTTTTCACCTCTTCCGTAACCAGTTTTTCAAGCCCTGAAGAGAACTTACTTTCTTTAGCGTTCGTAAAGCCGTTTTTATAAACTACAATAATGTATTCGCCTTCTTTGCCGCAGGCGCTGAACTTGTCTGCCGTGATGCTTGTTTTTTCATCCCGGTTAAAATTCACCAGCCATTCTTTTAAAAAATCATCGCCGATCGGCCCGCTGGCCATACTGCCGAAATACAAAGCGATCTTACCACCTGTATTTGCGCCGGCCGGTGGGCCGGGATTAACAACTGTATCCGTTTGGCTGCTACTCCCTGCAGAAGTACCCGTATTTACATTGGCTGAGGATGGATCAGTAGCATTAGTTGTCTGCTGCTTTTTAGTACCGCAGCAGCTAAGGAATAATAATGATATCAGTAAGTATCTCATGTGTTCTTTTTAATAATAATTGCATTTATCATGCCTAAAGTAAGGCTTAATTGCCAATATTCAGAATAGCTGATGCATCCGCCATGGTAACGGTTGCTGTCGGCGATACATCTACTTTGCCAATGCTGTGCGTGCCCGTGACGGTAATAGTATGCGTGGGCATTATCAACGCCGTATCCGAAGCAAGCGGCACCGCACCTGTTTCCCATATTTGCGGATCATTCCAGTTACCCGAGCTTACCGTACGCACCAGTTGCGGGCTGCAATTGTATATAGCTGCAAAGCCTGGCCTTGTGGTAGCGCCGTCTGTAAATACTTTGATCGTCATTACACCGCTGGTCGCCACTACGGTAGGAGGCAGGGATGTTCCGCTGAAGCTGCCGATCCTCGGGCTTAGCGTATCAGGTCCGTTGAATACCCAAAGAGAATCCCAATTCTCTTCAAAATTAAAGCTGAGGAATCTTAAAGATACCGCATTGGCGCCGGGCGGATCGATGGTAAAGAAATAGTTGGACCTGTTAACATAATTATTGGACGGTCCGCCCATATCATATAAAGTATCCCTGCAGGGC
>CAYOLS010000296.1:0-3554 GCA_964404845.1 uncultured Ferruginibacter sp.
AACGGGTACATGGGAGAATGTGGGGGGCAATAAAATTAAGATCGATGCTGCTGAAGTAACAATAGTATCACAAACCGCCACACAACTGGTATTATTAAGAACCCAATCAGCTGTAGATGGCGACCTGATATTCAAAGCTGTTTACCAGAAACTCTAATCAAAAAAGAAAAAGACATGATCAGACAAATCATATCTACCTGTAGTATGGCCATTGTACTGGCGCAATGCAAAAAAGCAGATCATGCTCCTGCCACACAACCGGGCTGCATAAGCGTACAGCAATACGCAGGGATTTTTATCTGCGGCGATCTTACAGGCATTATCAACCGGTATACAGCCGATGGCCTGCCTGGTATAACTTTTATGGCATGATCCGCAAAAAGGCATTTCCTTTTTTATTGGTATTAATGCCAACGACGAAATTGGCGGCCCTGTGCTGGAAAAGATAGCCGCTTTTATGAACGAAATACTGGAATCCATGGCGGCATAAACGGTAGTTTACCATGCTTGCTATAAAAGCGCTGTAATAACCGTACTATTCTTTTTCTTAATAATTAGATAGCCCCGGCTTTTGCCAGGGCTATCTAATTATTAAGGGTATTTTTTTAAATTATTATTCCTCTTCAGTTAAGATCATGGGCTGAATTCGGTGTTCCAATCCTTATTACTTAAAAGCGCTTCAAAAATTTTTCTTCCGTCATGCAGCAACTGCATATGCTTGCTGTTATGAAGATCAGTTCCCAGGTAGCTGCAAAGATCATTTTTAATAATATATTTTGCCGCCTTCATCGCACCGGGGCCATAGTGACCGGTAAGCGATGATAAATTGACCTGCAATAAAAAGCCAAGCTCCTTCAGCAAGTGGTAAGCCTTATGGTTGTTGTGAAAATAATTGTACCGCTCAGGATGCGCCAATATAGGTGTATAACCGGAAGTAAGAATGGCAAAGCTCATTTGTTTGGGATTTTCCGGCATGGCACCCCACCCAAATTCGGTGAGGATGATATTGTCTTTCAGGCAAAGCAGTTGCTCTCCTTTTTCTATTTTTTCAAAAAAGACAGCATCCATCATGTATTCTGCTGCTGCATCTACTGTATAATCTACCTGTTGGCGGACCAGTTCAGCTCTTAAAATATCTCTTGCAGCATTGATCGTTTCGGGAGTGTTACGATACATATCGCTAATGACATGCGGCGTTGCAATGGATCGCTTCAAACCAAGTTCCACTAAGCCTTTTACCAATTCAACGGAAGTTGCTACATCAGGCGATCCGTCATCTATCCCGGGGAGGATATGACTGTGCATATCTGTAGTGATAGGAAAAAAATCGCTGGAATGTTTTTTTTTAAAGACGGAGAACAAGTTAGGAACGATGAGATATGAGTGATGAGATATGAGCTATCAACTATGAACTTTAAAACAATTTTACGCCGAAACTTTTGCCGACGAACTGGTGCACTTTTATCAATGGTTTCAGTATACTTACAAAAAAGGCAAATGGTATTTTGTTCTTTTTCATAGCAAGATAATCCCTCCTGTTTGCCCTTAGGCGTTGCTTGATGTTCACATTGCTTTGTCCGCCCATACGCATGCGCACCAGCAGCTCGGGGATATAATAGGAAGATACACTATTCAGGTAGAGGTAGCGACTCATGAATTCATAGTCAGCGGCGCTGTAATAGTGGTTCTCGTAAGCACCATATTTTTCTACCAATGATCTTTTGATATAAAAAGTAGGATGAGCGGGCATCCAGCCATAACGGAAGCGGCTGCGTTTGAAAGGCTGCCCTTTCCAGATACGCATTACTTTATTCACGTCATTGCGATCTACAAATTCAAGATCCCCGTAAATGGAATCTACGCCTTGCTTTTCAAAACAGTTTACAATGGTTGTGATCACATTTTCATTGTCAAGCACATCGTCGCTGTTCAAAATACCGATGATGTCGCCGGTAGCTACTGCCATACCTTTATTGATGGCATCGTACATCCCTTTATCCGTTTCACTGATCCAGTAATCAACGGCCTCATTGTTTTTTCTTACAATGCCCATGGTACCATCGCTGGATTTTCCATCTACAATGATGTATTCTATGTTGGGATAATTTTGAGAACGAACAGAGTTGATACAATCCTGGAGATAGGCGGCAGAATTATACGTAACAGTAATGATGGTAACTTTTTGCGTTCCATCTGTCTTCACAGGTAAGTATATGTCCGATATTTTTTTCTCTGCCTCCATTATTCTTAACTACTAAAGTAGCAATAGATGATAAAATAAACTAATTATGATTGTATTTAAAATGCCTGTGAGCAATGGTATCACCCATACATATTAAACAAACAGACGATATTTAATAAGAAAGGTTTCTACTTTTTTTATTTATTATAAATTTTCCAGTAACTGGGGAATTTATAATACTCCCTAACGATTATTTTCTTTCCTTAGTATAATGTTTTCCATCACCAGCATATCCATATTGGTACGCAGGTAACAGGCTATTGCTTCTTCAGGACTGTTGACAATCGGTTCATTCTCATTAAAAGAAGTATTCAGTAATATTGGCACACCGGTTTTTTTCCTGAATGCTTCGATTAATCCGTAGTAGCGGGGAGAAATGTTTTTATCAACTGTCTGCAGCCGGCCACTTCCATCTACATGCGTTACTGCGGGTATGGTGGCCTGCTTTTCTTTTTTGATAGGGAATACTTTTTCCATAAAAGGCACAGGCTCATCCAGTTCAAAATATTCCGCTACATATTCTTTTAATACTGATGGTGCAAAAGGCCGGAAACTTTCTCTTCGCTTGATCTTACTGTTGAGTAATTCTTTGGCATCTGTCCTCCTTGGATCTGCAATAATGGAGCGGGCTCCCAATGCTCTTGGGCCAAATTCTGCCCGGCCATTCATCCAGCCGATCACTGCGCCACCTGCAAGAGCTTCAGCAACAGTGTCAAAGAGCTGGTCATCTTCCATTTCTGTAAAAGCGAGACCTTTGCCTGTTACTATATTTTTTATCGAACTGTTATCAAAAATACTGCCAGTATATGCAGACCAGATCGCTGTCCTTTCCATTTTTAATTCCTGGTGCTGTACCCACAAGGCGGCTCCCATGGAAATGCCTGCATCATGACCTGCAGATGGGATATATACTTCTTTAAATGCTGTATTGCGGGTGATCTTTCCATTGGCAACGCTGTTTTGTGCCACCCCTCCTGCGATACAGACAGAAGTGAGGCCCGTTTTTTTATGCAGGTGGTTAAGCATGTGAAAGATCAGTTCTTCCGTCATGTGCTGCACAGAAGCTGCAAGGTCTTTGTGGTATTGGCTCAGCGGTTCTTCTTTACTGCGCAAGGGCCCGAATTTATCTACCATTTTCTGGCTGTACATGGGAGCTACTACCGGCAAATGATCTTCACCATAAGAGATCACCCCTCTTGTACCCTTCCTGAAATAAGAAAGATTTAGCCGGAAAGTTCCGTCCGGTCTTAAATGTATTACGTCTCTTAATGCATCTACATATTTTGCCTCACCATAGGGAGCCATTCCCATC
>CAYOLS010000297.1:0-3552 GCA_964404845.1 uncultured Ferruginibacter sp.
CAATGCTTACGCAGTTACCTGGTTTGCTAATTATTCCGGGATTAGTTATAAAAATTCTGATAGGGACTATTGGAAATGGGAGTCGATCAACTTTGTAAATGTTTCAAAGGAAGGAACTGCACCAATATGTTTTAATTATGTGATGTCTGCAAATGTAGCTCCTCCTATTATCGAATCTGATAAGAAAAGAGCTCAATCTGCAGTAAGTTATTCGGTCGCAATTAAGATTCCTTGTGCTTTTGGATGGGAATATGATAATAAATCCGGTTCTATTTCCGATATTTATTTAACTGCACAATAATACTATATGAAGTTTACATTTTTTTTTATTAACCTTTTTCTATCAGGTCTTTTTTCAATAGGGTGCGGTGGAAGAATTCAGCCAACAAAATCTTTAGAAAATGATTCTGTAATTGCAATTACTGTATCCAGGGACTTCCCACAACTTACTAATGAAGGAAAGATAGTAGGCTATGAATCACAAAGAGCTTCTATCTTTTTTAGTAAAAATTTGATTCTTTATAAAGTGCCTTATAATTTTTACGTTCATAAGCCTTCAGATAGTGGGATTTATGACATAGACAAAATTGAACAAAGAACAAGGTATTTAATTAGTGAAAAAGGGCGTTTTACAGGATACTTTACTGACAGTAGTCTTAATTTATTTTTTGTGGAATGCTCTATAGATTCTGTGATTTCACAATTTTGGCCAATACATCAATTGTTAGATTCTTCATCATTCGACAGAAACTATACACGTTCAATTGATTCATTAAATTACAATCAAGAAGGACATTATTATAGCAATTATTCTTTTCAAAATAAAGTAGATACTTTACAAAAAGGGGTTTACTCATTAGAATACGCTCATTATTTTCCTGCTATTAATTATAGCCTATCCTCTAAACTAGATACCGTGAAAGGAATGAAGTTAACAAACGTCGAAATTTTAAACGAGTCGAGATATATAAAAGAATACAATGTTACAATTGATGCCGTAAAGCAGAACCGGAAAATAACATTACTCAGAGATTTCAGTATGCCAGAAATAGCTCCTTTTTTTGAGTTTATGAAAAAAAGAAGTACAAAGAATTGATTACAGTCATTATCAAATTGGCTTCGAAAATTACCACTATGAAATTCACAAGCTTTTTTACTTGCTTTTTATTATTATATTTTTTTTCAATAGGCGGTGAAATAAAAGCCCAACCTGTTAAATCCTTGGAAAATGATTCAATAACTGCAATAACGGTATCAAGAAGCTTTCCCTGGATGACTAATGATGGAAAATTATTAAGTTATGAAACTGAAAAGGCATTCATTTTTTATAAACAAGATCTGGTATTATATAAAATACCCTATGTTCATAAAATCTTTAAACTCTCCGATAGCTCAATTTATGAGGTAGACAAAGTGGAGGAGAGGACTAAGTATTTTATTTGTCAAAAAGGAAGTCCTATCGGGTATTTTACTGATAGTAGTCTCAATATATATTTTCTTCAATGTCCTACAGATTCTTTAACTATACAATTCTGGCCTATGCATCCATTTATGGGGTCGGTATTTGACAAAAATGACTTTCACTTAATTGATTCATTAACTTATTGTAAGGAGAACTCTCACTACAAGACATATTCCTTTCAAAATAAAACAGACGCATCGCAAAAAGGAACATATTATTTGGAGTACACGGATTCTTTTCCTGTTGTTGATTATAGTATTTCTCCAAGACTGGATACTGCGAACGGAATGAAATTGACTAACATTGAAATTTTAAATGAAGCGAGGTATATAAAAGAATACAATGTTACAATTGATGCCGTAAAGCAGAACCGGAAAATAACATTATTTAGAGATTTCAGTATGCCAGAAATAACTCCATTTTTTGAATACATGAAAAAAAGTGCTACAAAATAGCCGATACTATATTTTTGCAATTTCCAAAAATGCACTGAATAATAAAGGCCGTTCAATTTTGAATGGCCTTTATTATTCAACTTTATTCCTATTTCTCCTGCGCACAATGCCTGCACCTCGGCTCATAAATATCTTTTTCACCTAACAATAGTTGTCCCTCCTGTGCTGTTTTACGGTAGCTGATATTGGCGATATTGCCACACTTCACACAAATAGCATGCAGCTTGGTGATATAATCTGCTTTGGCTAATAATCCCGGCATTTGTCCAAAAGGATTCCCCTGGTAATCCATATCCAGTCCCGCCACAATTACACGGATGCCCTTCATGGCCAGCTGTTCGCAAACGATGCCTATTTCCGCATCAAAAAACTGTGCTTCATCAATGCCCACTACATCCACCCCTTCGGTGAGCAATAAAATGCTTTGTGAACTTTCTACAGGTGTGCTGTGAATGCTGTTGGTATCATGACTTACGATCTTTACTTCATCATACCTTGTATCCAGCGCAGGTTTAAAGATCTCTACTTTTAAATTGGCGATCTTAACCCGCTTCAATCTCCTGATCAACTCCTCGGTTTTACCGCTGAACATGCTACCGCAGATCACTTCTATCCATCCACGCCGCTCACCCTTTAAATTAGGTTCAATAAACATTTAGGTAATATTTTTAAAATAACGTTAGTAACTTTATGCTGTTCGTGCAAAGATTAAGGTTTTGACCCACAGGGCAAAACAATTTTTGAAGGCATTATAAAATTGTTTGTATATCTAAATTTTTTATATGGAACGGGTGAAAACCCTTACAGATAAACTACAGGAACAGCTGGCACAAAATGCCGGCCCAGACCAGTTGCTTACTACGGTAGAAATGCTGCGTTCCGAGCTGGAGCATCTTAAACTTATTCAGCCTAAAAAAGAAAATGCGCCTGTGGCGGTTCATATTGCCCCGTCTCAAAATACAGCTCCGGCTGTTAAGGAAGAAAAACCGGCAGCTCCCGAAGAAAGAACTGTAGAGATTTTACAGGTAGATGAAGCCGAAGTAGAAGCTGAGCTGGAAGAGATCAAACGCACTGCCAAAGAAAAGGCCAGCATGGGTGCACAGAACAAGCCTTCCGTATTATTTGATCCCATCGAAGATACCCCGACACTTACACACCAGCAATCAACCTCGCAGGAGCCTGCAAAACCTGAAGTAAATCATGCTGTAAAATCGGGGAACCAGGATTCGCTGAACGACCGCTTAAAGGAAAGTAAAACAGAACTGTTCGATTCATTGAGCGAAGCACCTATCAGGGACCTGAAAAAAGCCATCGGCATCAACGATAAATTTTTATTTGTAAATGAATTGTTCCGTGGCGATGATACCATGTACGAACGCAGCATAAAGACCATCAATGGTTTTTCTATTTATCCCGAAGCGGAATACTGGATCAAGAGAGAATTGAAATTAAAACTGGGCTGGGACGACAGGAATGAAGTGGTTAAACAATTCGATCAGCTCGTTAAAAGGCGGTTCCTCTGAATATGATTCATGATCTGCTGTGTAGCGCCCCGCTTGCTGTACACATATTCCTTAGATATTAAACCTGTTTCCTTTAATAATTGTTCATCGCCCAAAAGCTTATTCAGCAAGG
>CAYOLS010000298.1:0-3540 GCA_964404845.1 uncultured Ferruginibacter sp.
TGTTATCAGAATGTCGGAATTATATTTGAACAGGGCAGAAGCATTGGCTACTCCCGGCTCACCGGTATTTAACGCAGCTTCAGCGTTGGCTGATCTTAAAGTGATCAAATCAAGAAGGTATGCTAACTATGCAGGTTCTGCTGAAGAAACTGCAGATAACGCACTTACTCCTACAGCACTTTACAATGAAATATTGAGACAACGCCGTATTGAATTTGCTTTTGAAGGTCAGCGTTTCCATGATATTAAAAGGCTGGGGCGTGATATTGTAAAATCTGTTCCTTCTACTATTGTTATCCAATTTACTGATGCGAGGATTCTTGCGCCGATCTTACAGGCAGATGTGGATGGTAATACTAACTTGAAACAAAATTTTGGATACTAAGAAAATTTAAATAATTATGAAAAAAATACTTTTTTCCATTACTATACTGTCTGCTTTTTTCCTGAGCTCCTGCATAAAGAACGACCCTGTTCTTTACCAGGATTCAAAAGTAGAATTTGATGGCGCAGTTTGGAATGCCAATGCTGTAGGGGTAACTTATCCTATTCTTACAAGGATCCCGGTACAGGGAACAGCTACCCCAACTACGCAGCCTACTATTACAAGAACATCAGGTAGCTTTAACTTAAGGGTCAACCTGGTGGGTCCACAAAAATCAACACCTACCAACTTTACTTATACTGTTGATGCTGCTTCTACTGCTGTTGCAGGAACGCATTATACAGCATTCTCTGGTACAGGTACGATTCCTGCAGATAGCAGCTTCGGCATCATTACTGTTAATGTATTGAACCCAGGAGTTTCTTCAGCAACCCCTGCAGTGTTGATCTTGCAATTGAAAGACAACGACACTTACAAAGCAAGTGTTAACTATGCAAAAGTCGGTTTAAGCATTTCACAGCTTTAATAACTGATTGATGATAATAAAAAAAGCGCGTCCGGTCCGGAAGCGCATTTTTTATTATTATTTTTATTTCAATACTTCAGCCAGTTTGTTGTGCAGTGCGCTTTCTCTTAAAGAAGTAGCGATAATTTTCCCCTGCGGGTCCAGCAACACATTGTAAGGAATGCCATCATAACCATACAATGCTACTGTGGCATTCTTCCAGTATTGCAGGTCTGATACATGCTTCCATGTTAGTTTATCAGCCTTTATTGCCTCCAGCCATTTGGCTTTATCATCATCAAGAGAAACACCAAGTATAGTAAAATTCTTATTCTTGTATTTGTTGTAAGCTGCTACCACGTTAGGATTTTCACCACGGCAAGGGCCGCACCAGCTTGCCCAGAAATCAACCAATACATATTTGCCTCTCAATGAACTTAAGGTAAAAGGCTTGCCTTCCGTATCGTTCATGGTAAAATCCGGCGCCATAGCTCCTATACCCGGAGGCGCAGCCTGTGCATTTGGTTTTGGGTTTTCCATTTCGGCAACCATTTCATTAAAACGGTTTACAATGCCTGCAATGCCCTGGTGGCCCGGGAATCTTTTGGTAAGATTAGGAATTACAGGTTTTAAAATAGCAGGATCTACGCCTTCGGTATATCCAAGTGCAAACATGGTAACCATCGGCTGTGAGCTGGTATCAATATATTTTGTGATGAATTTATTGAAGTTACTGTTGATGCCTGCCAATTTTGTATTTTCTGCAGTGAGTGCGCTATCAGTCCCATTCACTTTTTTAAGGCTGTCAATAACATGGCTGGTGGCCACCAGGTTCTTGCGCTGTGCTTCAATATTCAGGATCAGGTCTTTTAAGGCGGCATTGGCCGGGCTGTTAAAAGAAGGGCCATCCAGGCTTACATCATTCATATCGGCCTTAAAGCTGATGGAAGGTTTATCATTAATAAATACAAAACCGCTGTTCGCTTTTTCAAAACGGATGCGGTACAACCCTTCTTCGGTAGCAACAGTGGACAGGCTGAATTTACCCGACTTTACTTCAGCCGTATCCAGCACCTGGGGGTCCTGCTCGCTGAAATACAATTGCTCCAGGTAAATTTTTTGGTCCGGCAGGTTCTTCACATCACCGTTCAAAGTGAATTTCCCTTTTTCTTCTTCATTGTTGCATGAAAACAACACCGTGCTTACTGCAACAATTCCGAGTAAACGTTTTACATACATAGCTATACTTTGTTTAATTGTTGTTCCAATATTTTATTTACTAACTGCATATCGGCCTTGCCCTTGCTCAGTTTTTTTACCTGGCCGGCAAACAAACCGATCAATCCTTTTTTGCCCGATTGGTATTCTTTTACCTTATCAGGCATAGAAGCCAGCGCTTCTTTTACCCATTGCTCTACAGCGTCTTCATTACTTTCCTGCAACAGGTTCATTTTCTCAGCCAGTAACTGCGGCTCTTCGTAACCGTTAGTGAGCATGGCCTGTAATATTTTTGTGGAGGCAACATTAAAGCTCACTTTGCCTGTTTCTGTAAAATTAATAAGAGCGGCCAATTGTGCAGCTGTTAATGGCAGATCAGGGAACGCAATATTGTTCTCGTTGCAATAAGCTTTCAGCGGGCCTAACATCCAGTTGGCAGAAGCTTTATAGTTGGTATTGCCTTCTATCAGCTGTTGGTAAAACAAAGTGTCTTCCCTGTCGCTGCAGATAACAGCAGTATCATAATCGCTTAAGCCATATTGTTCTTTGAACAGCTGTTCAGTAGCTGCAGGAAGCAGAGGCATAGTGGCTTTTACCGTTTCAATATGATTGTCAGAAATAAAAAATGGAGGCAGGTCGGGCTCGGGGAAATAGCGATAGTCATCTGCTTCTTCCTTGCTGCGCAAAGCAAAAGTGGTTCCTTTGTCTGCATCAAAGCTTCTTGTTTGCTGAAGAACGATCTCTCCTTTTTCCACTATCCCGATCAGCCTTTCTACTTCTGTATCAATGGCACGCTTTACATTGCGTATACTGTTGAGATTTTTTACTTCCACCCTTGTACCCAGCTTTGTTTCCCCAACAGGCCTGATGGAAATATTGGCATCGCAGCGCATGCTGCCTTCTTCCATATTACCGTCGCAAACATTTATCCAGCGGAGTAATTTGCGAAGCCCGGTCAAAAAAGCAAAAGCCTCTTCGGAACTGTGTATACAGGGTTCTGTAACGATCTCCAGCAATGGAGTGCCCGCACGGTTCAGGTCTACGCAAGTATAATCTGCTTCCAGGTCGTGAATGCTTTTACCGGCATCTTCTTCCATATGAATGCGGTTGAGCCGAACTTTTTTAACAAGGTCCCCGGTTTTTATTTCCAGGTATCCTTCCCGGCAAATAGGCGCAGTATGCTGACTTACCTGGTATCCTTTCGGAAGATCGGGGTAGAAATAATTTTTACGGGCAAAATAGTTGTGCTGCGTGATGCTGCAATTTAAAGCAATGCCTAACCGAACGGCCAGGTCGATCACTTCTTTATTCATTACAGGCAGTGTGCCCGGATGTGCCAGGGAAACAGGGCTTACCTGCGTATTGGCATCAGCGCCGAAAGCAATAGGATCGCCGCAAAACAGCTTGCTTTTGGTAAGCAGCTGCGCATGTA
>CAYOLS010000299.1:0-3525 GCA_964404845.1 uncultured Ferruginibacter sp.
ATATAAGCCTGGTAAGGACTTTCCGGTGAAATGGTGAGCGCTGTTGCAAAGCTTAAAGTAGCAGGAACAAAATTCCCTTTCAGCATGGCCAGTTTACCGAGGTAATAATGCACAGACGAATAATAAGGGTTGATGAGCGCACATTTTTTGAAATCTGCTGCCGCCGCATCAAATTTTTCCTGCCTGAAAAGTGTAATGCCTTTATTGAACCACACCAGGTAGTTATTGGGATTTTGCACCAATATGCTGTCGTAGGTGCTCAAAGCCAGGTCCGACCTTTCGGTATCATCGTACACATTGGCCAGGAAACCATACCATTTTGATCTTTCTTCGGGGAACATAGAGAGGCCGATATGGCTGTATTTTTCTGCTTCCACGTAGTTGCTGTCTGTATAATAGCTAAGTATCAGCTCGTGCAGGGCTGTAGCATAGTTGGTATCACTGGCAGGTACTTTCAGGTATTCTGCCACGGCTTCCTTGTATTTTTTCTCCTGGTGTAAGGCCACGCCTTTGGTGATAACTTCCTTGCTGTTGATCAGTGGATTTTTTAATTCCCGTTGTGCAAAAAGGCCCGATACAGATAAAAGGAGGGCACAGAGAAGCAGGTAAACTTTTCTCATAAAGAAGAAGATTTGCTGGTAGTTAAAGTTTTGGTTATTAGCGCTAAATTTAAGGCGAAAATATTTCTTTTGTAACTCAATGGAGATAATAGTTTTGCTTATTTGGATGCAGTTGCACCCATAAATGCATATGTTTTAAATTTATAAAGTATAAAATTTTTATAACAATTAAATTACAATAACGCATAATATTCATTTAAATTATAACGGATAAATAATATGAGAACAAATCATGACATTGATTTTAAGATTTATGGTGAAGAGCTGCAGTTTGTAGAGATCGAGCTGGATCCCAATGAAACGGCCGTAGCTGAAAGCGGTGCCTTTATGATGATGGATCATGGGGTGGAAATGCAAACAATTTTTGGTGACGGCAGCCAGCAGCAGAGCGGCGGCTTTATGGGCAAGCTGCTAAGTGCCGGCAAACGACTGCTCACCGGTGAAAGCCTGTTCATGACAGCATTTACCAATATGGGCCAGGGCAAAAAAAGAGTAAGCTTTGCGGCTCCATATACAGGTAAGATCATTGTGCTCGACCTGCAGCAACTGGGCGGAAAAGTAATTGCACAAAAAGATGCTTTTTTATGTGCGGCCAAAGGTGTGAGTATTGGTATAGAATTTCAGCGTAGACTTGGTACCGGCATATTCGGCGGCGAAGGCTTCATTATGCAAAAAATTGAAGGAGATGGTTATGCCTTTGCACATGCAGGCGGCTACGTGGTGGAAAGAGAATTACAACCTGGCGAAATATTAAAAGTAGATACAGGTTGCGTGGTTGCTTACACCGCAGGTATTGATTTTGACATTGAATTTGTGAGAGGTATTAAAAATTTCATGTTTGGTGGCGAAGGATTGTTCTTTGCCAAATTGCAGGGCCCGGGCAAAGTATGGCTGCAGTCCTTACCTATCAGCCGGCTGGCTGGTCGCATTATGCAATATGGAACGTACAACCGTAAAGAGGAAGGAAGCATTTTGGGTGGCCTGGGTAATTTACTGGATGGAAGAGAGTAAATAAAAATATTTTTAAATTAAAATAAAAGAGAACAGTTATGCTGTTCTCTTTTTTATTTGTGGCTTATGTATTAAAATTATTTTTTTGAAATGTATTTTAAGGCTGGACTGCTTTTTAACGTAAACACAAAATCATTTTATTTTTTAAATCTTATCTTCGTTCACATCAGCCTGCATCAGCCGGGCTATATAAAGTCTAAGTTCCACGTTCGGAACATTTATTAACCTTACTGCCTGTCTTGTGATATTCTCCAGGTAGTTACAAACTCATTATTATTATGGTATCAGTAATTATACCCACATTAAATGAGCAGGAAACAATAGAATCCATTATTAAGTATGCTTTTGACAACGATCATGTATCGGAGGTGCTTGTGATCGATGATAAATCGGTAGATGATACCGTAGCGATCGCAAAAGCAGCGGGTGCAAAAGTATTTGGCAGCACCAGGTTAGGAAAGGGTGCTTCCATGAGAGAAGGCATTTTGCTTGCAAAAAATGAAATACTTGTTTTTATTGACGGCGACATTGATCCTTATCCGCCCAAAATGCTGGAGATGTTGATTCTGCCTATTGTAAAAGATGAAGCAGATTTTGTAAAATCATGTTTCAGCAGAAATGCAGGGAGAGTTACAGAGCTGGTCGCAAAACCTTTGCTCAGTATTTTCTTTCCCGAGCTCTCCTTATTCAACCAGCCTTTAAGCGGGATGATAGCGGGAAAGAAATCTGTATTGGAACAGTTGCAGATACCCAATGATTACGGTGTTGATATTTCCATACTCATCGATCTTTTCAGCAAAGGAAACCGGATAGTGCAGGTTGATATAGGTCATATTGAAAACAAAAGCCGGCCACTGAACCAGATCGGTAAAATGAGCAAAGAAGTGAGTGCCACTATTTTAAAAAAAGCAATTGAGCATAACAGGCCTTTAAACCTGGATGAGCTTTCAGACTTTGAAAAAATAACAGAGCAGTTAAGCTTTTCTGTAAAAGACAGCATTAATCACCTGAATAAAATGCTCATACTGGATATGGATGATACCATCCTGCAGGGAAGATTCATTCATGCTGCCGCTTACAGGTTTGGCTTCGAAAAAGAAATACTGGCATTACGCAGGGATTTTGAAGGAGACCCGGTAATGCTGACAAAATCAATTGCATTGCTGCTGAAAGGACGCAGCTATGATGAATTTATTAGTGTGGCCGACTCATTACCTTTGATTGAAGATGTAGAAATGGTAGTAACCGAACTGAAAAAGCGTGGCTATATTGTAGGTATCGTCAGCGATAGTTATACAGTGATCACCGAATATATAAAAAATAAGATCGGCGCTCATTTTTCTTTAGCCAATGAAATGAACTTTTCTCATGGGGTCTGTACCGGCGAAGTGCACCTTCCTTCATTCTTCTTTAAAAATGAAACAAGCATTTGCCAGCACAATACCTGTAAGACCAATGCTGTACAGGCAATTGCCAGGCAGTATAATATTGATATGAAAAATATCATTGCAGTAGGCGATAGCCGCAACGATCTTTGTATGATATTGAAAAGTGGTTTGGGTATTGCTTTTTGCAGTAAAGACGATGTGCTGAGAGAGTTTGCTGACGTTGCCATTGAGCAGCCATCTTTCAACGAGCTGCTGCATATACATAACTAAATTTAAAATTGAAATAAAAAAGGTTTGCATAGCGCAAACCTTTTTTTATCACTAAGAATTTATTTTAATTCCTGCTGCTGAGCTTGCTCAACAATCTTAAAATTTCGAGGTACAACCAAACGATCGTTACCAGCAAACCAAAAGCGCCGTACCATTCCATGTACTTGGGAGCTCCCATTTCAACGCCTCTTTCTATCATATCAAAATCAAGTAAAAGGTTTAGTGAAGCCAACGCC
>CAYOLS010000300.1:0-3512 GCA_964404845.1 uncultured Ferruginibacter sp.
CTGATATTGGCGGATATGTGTATTACATTAAATCTGTGAACCTCTGTGGCGAAACAATAAAAAAAGGAAATGTATTACTGATACGTTAATATACTTTGATATTACCCGACGAATCTATACAGCATTTATGAAAAAATTATTGCTCATATTCTTTTTATTGCCACTTAGCACTTTTGCTCAGAAAGACACTTCGTTTTGGTTTGCCGCACCGGAGATCGTTGAATTCTTATCAGCGAACCCACACGATAAGCCTTTGTATTTCCGGCTTACTTCTTTCGGCAATGCTGCTAATGTAACTATTTCCATTCCCGCAAACCCCGCTTTTACGCCGGTAACTGCCTCTCTTGCTGCTAATTCTTCTGCTACCATTGACCTGAGCAACTGGGATGATCTTATAGAAAATGATATAGCGAATGCGGTTGCCAACAAAGGAATTCTGATACGCTCTACTTCAGACATCACTGCTTATTACGAAGTAAAAAGTACCTGCAACTGCAACCCTGAATTATTTGCATTAAAAGGAAAAAGTGCCATAGGCAATGAATTCATCATTGCTTCGCAAAAGGAATGGCCGATAGATACCGTTCGTTTTCCAACTGCCCGAAGTGCTTTTAATATCGTAGCAACAGAAAATAATACAACCATAAATATCACTCCCAGCCAGGCATTGATCGGAAGACCGGCAGGTATTCCATTCACAATAACGCTTCAAAGAGGGCAAACATTTTCTAACCAGGGATTGTACCGGAATGGCCCTTCGCTTTTAAATGGCAGCATAGTTACATCAGACAAACCTATTTCTGTAACAGCATCAGAGGATCTTTTAATGTCAGACGGGCCTTGTGCTGACCTGGCCGGCGACCAGCTTATTCCAACATCTATCTGGGGCGATGAATTTGTGGTGATACGGGGAGCGCTTACTAACAAAGACAAAGCTGTTGTAACAGCTATGACCAATGGTACTGCCATTTATATTGACGGAAATACCACACCTGCCGCAACCATTAACAGGGGACAATCCTATGAATTCAATTTTACAGCCCCTACCCTATACATCAAAACAAGCAGGAAGGTTTCTGTGTACCATTACACCGGTATCAACTGCGAAATAGGTTCTGCTGTAATTCCTAAAATAAATTGTACAGGTTCGCAGGATATAGCTATCACAAGAAGTATTAATGAAGATGCTGCTGTTTTTATAGTGACAAGGCAGGGAAACCAGGCAGGCTTTACAGTAAATGGCAGCGCTGCGGTGATCACCGCCGCAGATTTTTCGGTGGTACCGGGAACCTCTGGCGCATTTGTTTACTGCAAAAAAAACATGAATGCATTGATGGCAACGGGTGTATCTACAAGGTTTATAAATTCGATAGGAAAATTTAGCCTTGGATTCCTGAATGGCGCCACTCCTGTTTCTTACAGCGGATGCAGGTATGGTTATTTTTCTGATTTCAAATCAAGTAATGTAACCAGTTCGCAAAGAGAAATTTGCCGGTTGGATTCTACCCAGCTTAATGCTTTTGGTGGTATCAGCTATCAATGGTCTCCGGCTGTGGGTTTAAGCAGTACTACTATTGCTAACCCTAAAGCATCGCCTGCCGTAAACACCGATTATAAAGTTATAATTACTACGGCTGAAGGTTGTATAGACTCTGCGTTTGTAAAAGTGATTGTCAATAATTGCGAAGCAGTACCTGTTGCATGTAATAACTGGCTTAATACACCATCGCAACCTTCTTATGTAAATATTGGAGACCTCGATATTGTTGGCAATAAGGTTACTATCGAAGCCAACTTTGTTGCGTCTCAGAATGATAATGGAAATGGTGATCTTGTATCAAAACACTCCACGTTTACAGATGTCAATTACCTGCTCCGTGCCTATGCCGCAGAAATTACAACGACCAATGGTTATTTTCTTGCATTGAGCAATTGTCCTGTAACGCCGAACAAAATGTATCATGCGGCCTTGGTATATGATGGAAGCACTTTAAAGCTCTATCGCAACGGGTATGTTATTGCCCAGGTAAATGCCAGTGGCAATCTCGTTCAAAACAACTGGAAGACCTGGATAGGCTTTTTTGAATCGCAGCATCTTAATGAAAATTTTCATGGATTTATTAATGAGGTCAGAATATGGAATGTGGCCAGATCACAGGAAGATATCAGAACCTATATGAATTCAACATTGCCCAATCCCACAGCGCAGGCAGGTTTACAGGCGTATTATTCATTTGACAATCTTGTGAACAAACAAGGTAACACAGCCTGGAATGGTGTGCTCGGGGGAGCGGCCTCCATTAACCAGTCGATACCTAACTGTAATTTCATCGCAGACTCCTGCAATACGCTTATTCCTGATTCAATGATCGTTAATGATTATACGCCGGTAATAAGTCTTGATATCTGCAAAAATAATATCATAGTTGAAAATGCTGCCGAATTCAATGTAGGAGATACGGTATTGATGATACAAATGAAAGGTGCAGCGATCGACTCAACCAATACCGCTTCCTTTGGAAGTATTACGGACTATAAAAATGCCGGCAATTATGAATTCAATTATGTAAAAAGTAAATCAGGAAATACTATTGAGTTAAGGAATGCGATCATACGGCAATATGATTTACCAGATGGAAAGGTTCAGTTGGTAAGAGTACCTTATTATATCGATGCAGATTTTGGTGATCAGGTACTTACCTGCCTGCCATGGGATGGAAGTAAAGGAGGCATATTGGCAATAAATGTGCGGGATACTGTTAAGCTGGGTGCTGATATTAATGTAAGCGGAAGAGGTTTCCGTGGTGGCGCAGATCCCTTTTCAAATCCACTGGCTTCCTTCTATTGTTATGAGAATAATTTCTTCTACCCTGTCAACCCGGATCTTGCTTCTGGCAAAGGCGAAGGGATCGCAACAATATCTGATGCAAAATCTTTTGGTAAAGGTGCATTGGCCAATGGCGGCGGTGGCGGTAACTCCCACAATTCAGGCGGCGGCGGTGGCAGCAATGGCAATACAGGTGGTTATGGTGGTTATAGTTATGAAGGAGCTCCCTGCAACGCAACTGTGCCATTTGATAACAGGGGTATCAGGGGGTATGCATTAAATTATAACAATGCGCAGAATAAAATATTTTTAGGAGGCGGTGGTGGTGCTGGTCATTCCAACAACCCTGATGCTTTTGAATCTAAAGGCGGTAATGGCGGCGGTATAGTGATCATTACAGCAGATAAAATACAGGCCAATAGCAATAAAATAATTGCCAATGGCGATGACGGCCTTGCATGCGGATCAACAGCCAGCGGATGTCATGAAGGAATGGGCGGCGGTGGCGCAGCTGGTACAGTACTGCTCAATATCAATACTTATATTGACAACACAAATATTGAAAACAAAGGAGGAAAAGGTGCTGACATGACCTCAGCAGGCAATTTAAAAGTAGGGCCTGGCGGTGGCGGCAGTGGTGGCATCAGTTGGATCAAACAAAATACAGCATCAACCAACCTTGCTG
>CAYOLS010000301.1:0-1669 GCA_964404845.1 uncultured Ferruginibacter sp.
TGCGCAGGAACAGGCAGATGGAACGCAAACCGGATTTTATCAATTATTATACGATGGCAAGTCTGGCATTCATATCATCTGCAGATTTAAAAAAAGCTGCCCGGGAGCAGCCTTTCAAACAAAAACGATTGCTAGAGAAAAATTTTGTACAACAAGCAAATCCTGCTACAATTTAATCCAAATATGATACGAACCCGCAGTATGGCAACGCTATATTTACGCAAACGTTCCCGTTAAGGAAGGTCAATAACTTTCTTGTCTGAATTGCTTTGCAGTACTGCTTCAATGATGCGCATTACATTTAAGCCGTATTCTCCGGTAACAGGCGCCGGTTTGTTTTGTGTGATGGCTTCATACCACCTGTTGTACAATTCCATATAGTCGCCTCTTTCGGATATGAGCAATTCTCTTACCGTATTTCCATCTTTAAGCATATTAAGTAAGCCCATACCTTCATCTGCTTCTTTTCCCCATGAATCACTGCCGGGCTTTGTTCCTTTTTTTCAATTCATCTTCCTGCACATCTGCCCTTGGCTTCAGGAAAGAGCCATTGGTACCATGCACAATAAAAGATGGCTGCGGCTCTTTTACAATAAGGCTTGATTTAAGCCGCACATTAAAATCTTTATATAACAAAAGAATGTCGATATAGTCATTCACAGTTGACTGTGGTCTTGTAATGGCAACAAAACCTGATACAGCATGCGGCATTCCAAATAAATACAACGCCTGGTCTATTAAATGCGGGCCAAGATCGTGCAGCAGGCCTGCACCTGCGTTGTTGGTCTCCTTGTGTGCTTTGGGGCTCAGGTCTAAGTTGAAACGGTCGTAATGAAATTCCACTTCCTTTATTTCGCCGAGCAGCCCTTCGTCCAATACCTTTTTCACTGTTTTAAGATCGCTGTCGTAGCGGCGGTTTTGAAATACACCGAGGATGCAGTTGTTATCTTTCGCCAGGTGTACCAATTCTTCTGCTTCGGCAACATTGGTGGTAAAGGCTTTTTCCACGAGCACATGTTTGCGGTGCTGTAGTGCTTTCTTTGCAAGATCGTAGTGTGTATAGGTAGGCGTGTTCACAACGATCATATCAATGTTCTCATCTGCCAGCATTGCTTCCAGTGTGTCGAATGATTTGATAGAAGGGTATTGTCCGGCTGCTTTTTTCTGTGAGCGTTCCCACACGCCATACAAATTAAAGCCGGGATGCGCTGCAATGAAAGGTGCATGAAATACCCAGCCGCTCATTCCGAAGGAGCAAAGGGCCACATTGATTGTCTGCATAAAGAATATTTGTGTAAAGCTATAAAAATAAGGAACAGCATTTTGTGTGTAACAGATCCGGAACATTAAAGAGCAAACGTATTGCCAGGCTAAGCCTGTTGAAGCAGGCTTTAGCAAAAAGCATTTCGTGCTGTTACACATTCGACAGGCTCAGTGTGACAAGAAGAGTACCGTTTTATAACATAGCATTAAAAGAGCAAACATACTGTCAGTTATATTTCGGTTCGTGAGCCACGAACCGAGGCAGGAGCAAACTAACCTTTATTAAACGTATTGTCAGGCTGAGCTTGTCGAAGTCGGCTTGAGTAAAAGCATTTCATTTTGTAACACATCCGACAGGCTCAGTGTGACAAGAAGAGTACCGTTTTATAACATAGCATTAAAAGAG
>CAYOLS010000301.1:1769-3500 GCA_964404845.1 uncultured Ferruginibacter sp.
TGTCGAAGTCGGCTTGAGTAAAAGCATTTCATTTTGTAACACATCCGACAGGCTCTGTGTGACAAGAAGAGTACCGTTTTATAACATAGCATTAATAGAGCAAACGTGTTGTCAGGCTGTCCCGATAGCTATCGGGACGAAGCCGGCTTGAGTAAAAGCATTTCGTTTTGTAACACATTCGACAGGCCCAGTGTGACAAGAAGGGTACCGTTTTATAACATAGCATTAAAAGAGCAAACGTATTGTCAGGCTATCCCGATAGCTATCGGGACGAAGTCGGCTTGAGTAAAAGCATTTCGTTTTGTAACACATTCGACAGGCTCAGTGTGACAAGAAGAGTACCGTTTTATAACATAGCATTAAAAGAGCAAACATACTGTCAGTTATATTTCGGTTCGTGAGCCACGAACCGAGGCAGGAGCAAACTAACCTTTATTAAACGTATTGTCAGGCTGAGCTTGTCGAAGCCGGCTTTAGTAAATGTATTTCGTTTTGTAACACATTCGACAGGCTCAGTGTGACAAGCAAACTAATCTTTATTAAAACGTACTGTCAGGCTGAGCTTGTCGAAGCCGGGTTTAATAAAAAAACAGGCCGCAAAAAATGCGGCCTGTTCTGTAATATTTTTTTAGTACCCGGGATTCTGCTGCAGCCTGCCCTGGTAGGCTGATAGCGTAGCCTGGTCAAACGGGAACAATTCCGATCTGCCTGTTTCAAAAAAAGAAGCAAATCCCTGCCAGAGCGGTTTGCTATCAATAGCATTGGTAGTGGTAAGGTGCTGTGCCCAATCAACCCTTGTCCAGCCCGTTGTTGGCGACGGTACCTGTGTAGGCCTCCAGAATGGCTGCGCCGTGGCTGGTGCACCAACACCTGCATAATATTGTATCTCTTCGCCATTGTTTCTCCAATAGATGTATTGGGGCACATAAGTATAAGGGGCAACCCTGTCTCTTATCTTCTGTAGCTGGTCACGGGCTTCTGCAATTTTTGTTGCCAATAAATTCCAGCGCAACAGGTCGTATTTACGAATGCCTTCATGACCAAATTCAAGCAGTCTTTCCTTTACAATAGCATTAAAAAAACCGGCCTTGTCTGTTGGGGTAACACCGATCTGCGCAGCAGCAGTACCATACCCTCTTTTTCTTACTTCTTCAAAAGCTGCAACAGCTTCGGGTGTAGGGCCATTATTGATCTCGTTTACAGCTTCTGCATACATGAGCAATACGTCAGAAAAGCGGATAAGACTCCAGTTGTAGCCAACATTCAACACCGTTCCCGGCAGCAAGGGTACTCTCCAGTCCCTGCGGTACTTACCTGTGTTCAGCTCACCCAATCTTCGCTGGCTTTTTAAATTGGTAGAAGATGTTACCTGGTAATGTGTAATGGTAACATCACGCCTGGTGTCAACAGAATCAAAGGCATAGAAATAGTTCGGCAACATTACAATACCACCGCCGCCGGCACCATATCTTGAAGCATTGTTAAGGTTGGGGCCATCGTAGTTGCCCATACGGCTGTCGCTGTTACTGTTACCACCGCCGGCACCTACTTCAAAAAGTATTTCGCCATAAGGGTCATAAGTAAAAGAAGTTACTTTTCTCCAGATGTCGCTGTAGCTTGGGTTCAGGGTATGCTCTCCTCTTTTTGTCATCAGCTCCGCACATTCATCCCTTGCAATCGTATAATAATTGATAAAATCCGGTTTGCGTTCCATCTGCCTGTTCCTGCGCA
>CAYOLS010000302.1:0-3498 GCA_964404845.1 uncultured Ferruginibacter sp.
CAATGACGGAGGTAATCCCGGCACCATAAAACTTAATGTTTTGATGTTTTGGGTAGAGACAAAAATGGGCTGGCAACTTGCCGCCAGGCAGGCCACCAAAATCCAGTAGGCCGCAAATTCCCGCATGGGCACGTTCCCGATAACGATTGCGTAAATAAATCGCTCACTACAAGGGCTTTTCCGGTCATTAAAGCATAAAATTGTAAGCGATTGTAACTCATTCTTAATCAGAAATTGTCATATGAAAAAAGCGGTATTTACCTTATTGGCCGGGGCCATATTTTGCGGAGCAGCAATTGCCCAGGTAAGACCGGTCATTAAATCCACTTCTTTCAAAAAAGACAGCTTCAACATCGTACAATACGGTGCCAAAGCAGATGGTATTACGCTAAACACCAAAGCCATCAACGCAGCCATTGATGCCTGCAATAAAAAAGGCGGCGGCGTGGTTGTGATCCCGAAAGGTTTCTGGCTTTCGGGCCCCATCGTTTTAAGATCCAATGTCAATCTTCACCTGCAGCGCAATGCCATGCTGCAATTCACGGCCGATAAAACGCAGTACCCGTTGGTAGAGACCAATTGGGAAGGATTGCCTGCTGTAAGAAATCAGCCACCGGTCTCTGCTACCAACGCCAGCAACATTGCCATCACCGGTCATGGTATCATTGATGGCAATGGCGATGTATGGCGTGCAGTGAAAAAAGATAAGCTTACAGAAAGCCAATGGAAAAAACTGGTTGCAAGTGGCGGTGTATTGAATGAAGATAAAAAAGTATGGTTCCCCGGCGAGGAATATGCCCGTGGCGATAAAACAAAAAAAGCAGGAGTGCTCTATGATGGAAAAACGGCCGAAGATTACAAAGACATCAAAGAATTTTTGAGGCCAAACCTGCTGGTGCTTACCAAATGCGACAGGATATTGCTCGAAGGCGTGACCTTTCAAAATTCTCCGGCATGGTGCCTGCACCCGCTTATGAGCACAAATCTTACTGTCAGAAATATTTCTGTAAAAAATCCCTGGTATGCACAAAACGGCGATGGTATTGATGTGGAGAGCTGCCGTTATGTATTGATTGAGAACAGTGTGTTTGATGTGGGCGATGATGGCCTCTGTATGAAAAGCGGCCGTGATGAAGAAGGAAGAAAGCGTGCTATGCCAACGCAGGATGTGATCATTCGCAACTGCACCGTGTACAATTCGCATGGCGGCTTTGTGATCGGCAGCGAAATGAGCGGTGGCGCTAAAAATATTTTTGTGGATGATTGTACGTTTGTTGGTTCCGATATCGGCCTCCGTTTTAAAACAACCAGGGGCAGGGGTGGTGTGGTAGAAAATATCTATATCAACAACATCAACATGAAAAACATTCCCGGCGAAGCCATTTTGTTTGATATGTATTATATGGCCAAAGACCCGATCAGGCTCGCCGGTGAAACAAGAGAAGCGCCCAAAGTAGTGTTTGAACCGGTAACAGAAGCTACGCCACAGTTCAAGAATATCTTTATTAAAAACGTGGTATGCGATGGTGCTGAAAAAGCATTGTTCATCCGTGGCCTGCCTGAAATGAATATCCACAATATCAACCTGGAGAATATTACCGTTAATGCAGACCGGGGGATTGAGATCAGCGAAGCGAAAAATATCAGCCTGAAAAACATCAATGTTACGGTTAAAAAAGAAGGACCACTGGTAGATATGCTCAACAGCAGTGCTATCAATTTCCAGTCGCTCAATACCGGAAAGCAGGCAGTGATAAGGATTGCTGGCGATCGTACTTCCAATATTCTCTGGCAGAACAGTGCAGCCATTGATGCTTCTTCCGTGTATGAATTTGGTTCCACTAAAAATGTTATACAGCTAAAATAATTTATGAAAAAACTGGCCTGTTTCCTTATCGTCATTTTCTTGCTGAACGGCCTGGCTGCTTCCGCACAAAAAAAATGTTGTGCTGAAGCTGTAGCCCTAACAGCCATGCAGGAAAGACCCGATTCATTTTTTATGGAAGGTAGACCCGCCAAATGGACCTACGACATGGGCGTGATACTGGAAGGTGTTACGGATGTGTGGAAACAAACCGGTGATCCTGCATACTTCAACTATGTTCAAAAACAAATTGATCATTTTGTTGACAAGGATGGTAATATCAAAACCTACAAGCCGGAAGATTTTAATATCGACAATGTAAAGAACGGCACCAGCATACTGATGTTATACCGTGTAACAGGAAAAGAAAAATACTGGAAAGCCGCTACAAAGTTGAGAGAGCAGCTGAGAAGCCAGCCACGTACCAACGAGGGAGGCTTCTGGCATAAAAAAATATATCCTTATCAAATGTGGCTTGATGGTTTGTACATGGGGCAGCCCTTTTATGCAGAGTATGCAATGCTGGCGCATGAAGACTCTGCTTACAATGATATTGCCAACCAGTTCACCTGGATGGAGCAGCACGCAAAAGATCCAAAAACCGGTTTGCTGTACCATGGCTGGGATGAAAGTAAACAAATGGCATGGGCAAATAAGGAAACCGGCAACTCTCCCAATTTCTGGGCAAGAGCCATGGGCTGGTATGTGATGGCATTGGTGGATGTATTGGATTTTTTCCCGGCTGACCATCCTAAAAGAACTGAGCTGATCGCTATATTAAACAGGACCGTTGATGCACTGGAAAAAGTGCAGGATAAAAAAACAGGGCTTTGGTGGGATGTACTGGATAAACCAGATGTACCAAAAAATTATTTTGAATCATCTGCCGCCAGCATGTTTGTATATGCCATTGCAAAAGGCGTTCGCCTGGGTTACCTGCCCGCAGCAAAAATTGCGGCAGCGCAAAAAGGATATAATGGCATCCTGAAAAAATTCATCAAACAGGAAAACGGGAAGACCAATCTTGAAGGAACCGTGCAGGTATCAGGACTCGGCGGCAAGCCTTTCAGGGATGGCAGCGTTGAATATTATTTAAAGGAACCCGTGATCACTAATGATCCCAAAGGTGTAGGCAGTTTTATTAAAGCCGCTGCCGAAATGGAAATGCTCAAGGATCTTAAGCTCGGTAAAGGCAAGACGATCCTGCTGGATTATTATTTCAATCATGAGACCACCAAAGATATTACCGGCGCTACAATACAAACGCATTATATCTGGGAGCAGAAAGACAACGGTGGCTATTCTTTGCTCGGCGATATTTTTAAAGGTTATGGCATGCAAACGAAAAGTCTGAAAGAAGCACCGACAGCGGCCAATTTAAAAGATGCTGCTATTTATTTCCTCATTGACCCCGATTGGCCAAAGGAAAACAAAAATCCTAATTACATTGAAGATGCACATATCAATGCGATCTACGACTGGGTACAGAAAGGCGGTGTGCTGATGATGTTTGCCAACGACAGCAACAACGTAGAGTTTAAGAATTATAACAAGCTGGCAGAAAAATTCGGTATTCATTTCAACGAGAACAATCCACGCAACCAGGTGAAGGGAGATGATTTTCCCGCCGGTAC
>CAYOLS010000303.1:0-3479 GCA_964404845.1 uncultured Ferruginibacter sp.
GTTGTGGATGATGACAAAAGAAGAGACCAGCGACAAAAGAGTAAAATGGAAAATGAGCTTTAGCAAAAGCTGATAATTACAATTAATCATATCGAAAATTTATATAGATGAAATTTTTCCTGTCTTTAATATTGATCGCCTTGTTAAGCTTCGCCGCCTGTCTTTACCTGCCGTGGTGGAGCATTGCTATTGTAGCATTTGTGGTGGCAGCTGTTGTTCCGCAAAGGCCCTGGCCTTCTTTTTTTTCCGGCTTTTTCGGCATATTCATTTTATGGCTTGTCCTGGCTTTCTGGATCAGCAATATGAACGGGCATGTGCTGGCACATAAAATTTCAACAGTAATATTAAAGAAAGATAATATTACAATGCTGATGCTGGTAACCGCATTCTTGGGTGCGCTGGTAGCCGGTTTTGGCGCACTCACCGGTTCCTTTGTCCGCAAGGCTGATAACAGTGCGGACTAAATTGCATAAGTGGTTGTTTATATTTTCCATGATACAATGAATGGCCTGTAACTTTTTACAGGCTTTAACGTTTTAATGTCATTATAATTACCACTGTCACCGGCTTTGTATATATCTTCAACCAAATAGTTTTATGCGTTTATTGTTAGGGCTCTTTTGTTTACTGCTTTCGGCATCTGTTAGTGCACAAAAAATTTACGGAACCATATTCACAGAACAGGGCGACCTGCTTCCTTATTCATCTGTTACAGTTAAAGGCACCAGTATTGGGGCAAGTGCCAATGATAAGGCAAAATATTCGTTTGCGTTGAGCAAAGGAACCTATATCATCGTTTGCCAGCACATCGGTTATACTACTGTAGAAAAAAAAGTAACTATTACAAATGATGATGTGGAGCTTAGCTTCATCCTGCCGCAGCAAAAGCTGGATATGACAGAAGTAGTGGTGAAAAGCGGTGCAGAAGATCCTGCTTACGAGATCATTCGCCAGGCTATCAAAAAGAGAGAATACTACAATAAGCAGGTAAAGGCTTTTGAAGTAGACCTGTATGCCAAAGACATGGTGAAGCTGAGAAAGATGCCCAAAAGAATATTGGGCAGAAAGATACCTGATGCAGATATGGCCGAAATGGGTGTTGATTCAACCGGCAAGGGTATTGTTTATTTATCAGAATCGGTAGCCAAAGTAGCGATTCAGCAGCCTGATAAATTTAAGATGAATGTGATCAGCAGCCGTATCAGCGGGAGCGGGGGATTTGGTTTTACCTTTCCTGCCTTTATCAGCCTTTACAACAGTAATGTAAAATTATTTACAGAGCGCATCAACCCAAGGGGCTTTGTGTCGCCGATTGCTGACGGCGCTATCGGCTTTTATAAATTTAAATTCCTCGGTACATTCTGGGAAGATGGCAAAGCCATCAACAGCATACAGGTAACACCCCGTCGTACTTACGAGCCTTTGTTCACAGGCGTGATCAACATTACCGATGATGACTGGCGTATTCACAGCTTTGACCTGATGGTGACCAAATCAGCACAGCTCGAAATACTGGATACTTTAAAGATCACCCAGCAACATGTGCCTGTTGCAAAAAATGTTTGGCGTGTAAAGAACCAGGTGCTTTATTTCAACTTCAAACAATTCGGGATAGATGCGGTCGGCAATTTTGTAAATGTGTACAGCCAGTATAATGTTGATCCCAAATTCGGAAAAAAATATTTCGACAATGTGATCATTAAATATGATACGGCTGTGAATAAACGACCCAAAGAATATTGGGACACCATCAGGCCTGTACCATTGGAACCGGAAGAGTTCAAAGATTACCAGGTAAAAGACAGCCTGTATGAAATAAGAAAAGATTCTGCGCTTACACAGGCTGCACTGGATTCCTTAAGAAAAAAACAGGGGAAAATAAAACCGTATAAATTTTTCTGGGGTGGCGTGAACCGCAGGATCTATTCGATCAACAAAACAGTAGCATGGGGTGTACAACCCCTGTTGCCCGACCTGGAATATAATACGGTGGAAGGTGTAGCAATGAAAGTAAACGGGTACATCACTGCTTACAACAAAAAGCTGAAGTCAGCCATTACTTTTGAGCCACATTTACGATATGGATTTAATAACGGGCATTTTAATGCATGGGGCAACCTGCAGTTCCGAACCCGGGATGCGGAAGCGAATAAGCGCATAAAGCAATACAGCTGGGATTTTGCCGGAGGTAAGCGGGTGTCTGAATTCAACAAGAACCAAAATACTTATCCATTGCTCAATACGATCAGCGTACTGTTTTATGGTGAGAACAGGATGAAGATCTACGAAAATTATTTCGGTAGCATTACTTACAGCAGGCGGCTGGAGAATGGGTTGCGTTTTTCTATTAACGGCTTGTACGAAAACAGGCTGCCACTGAATAATACGACCAATTATACTTTTTCTAAAAAGGATACCATACATTTTACACCCAATTATCCTGTAGAAAAAATGAGCCAGCAGTTTGAGCAACACCAGGCAGCAGTGATCACAGCCAGTATCAGCTTTAAGCCTGGTCAGCGCTATATTGAATTTCCTAATTACAAAATGCCTGTGGGGTCAAAGTATCCAACCTTTACATTAAGCTATGCAAAAGGCATCGATAATATTTTAGGAAGTGATGTGGATTTCGATAAATGGAAATTCAGTATCAGGGATGATAAGAACCTGAAGCTGCTGGGTACCTTCAAATACCATATTGGTACCGGCGGATTCTTAAACAATAAAAAAGTGTACGTGCAGGACTACCAGCACTTCCGGGGTAATATGTCCGTTGCAGCAGGTGAATACCTCAGTACTTTCCAGGTAGCGGAACCCTACCAGAACAGTACAAATGCAAGCTTTTATACCTACGGCCATATTGAGCATCATTTCAACGGGTTGCTCACCAACAAAATTCCTTTGTTCAAAAGATTGAACTGGACGCTGGTGGGCGGCAGCAATGCATTGTTTATCAACAAAAACACCAATCATATAGAAGCATTTGTAGGACTGGAAAATATCCTTAAAATATTCAGGGTAGATTTTGTAGCGGCCTACATCAATGGAGGAAGGCCGGTAACAGAAGTGCGGATAGGAGCGGGCGGCATTTTGGGAGGCAGCATCAATATCAACCGTTCATCAGGATCAGCCGGGATAGAGTTTTAATAATATATTCCAATAAAATTTATTTGATAAATTGCGCTAAATTTTAGCGTTTAAAATTCTTTTATCAATGGCAGAGCAGGAAGTAATCAAGCACACCAAAAAAGTGTATAAAGTATGGACCAGTAAAAAGCACTCCAGGTGGGACAAGGTAAAGGAGTTTTTTATAGAAGTATTGATCATTGTTTTTGCAGTTACATTATCTATCTGGCTGCATGAAAAAAGCGAACATTCCAAACACAATGCAGAAGTAAAAGGGTTTTTACTGGGTTTAAAGGAAGATCTTACCGGTGATATCGGAGAAATGCAGGAAGATATTAAAAGCTACAAAAGAA
>CAYOLS010000304.1:0-3476 GCA_964404845.1 uncultured Ferruginibacter sp.
GCTGTTATCAGCTTATCCTTCTTGGCCCTTAACAAACCCTTTATTTCCTTTTCCCTTGCAATGGCATCATTCACATATTCGTAGTCTTCATAAAATACCAGGTAAAAGCAATTGTATTTCCCCGCAAAATGTTTTTTATCTATCCTGTCAAGGTAATGCTCAATAAGCCTTTCTTCCAGGCTGTTCGTCATACCCGTGTACAATACTGTTTTGCGGATATTCGTCAATATATAAACCGAATAATATTTTTTATTTATCCTGGGCATACGGATGATCATTTAAATACTCAACTCCTCTAAAAATAATATTTCATTTTCAGAATACCACCCCTGCAAACACTTACATTTCACTACAAAAAAGCGCCCCTTTACCACATATATATTCTTCCTTTACAAAGCATTATCCCTTAACTTTAGCCCTATGAACATTAAGTTATCCGGCGAACAAAAAAAGGCCCATACCAACAGCCCCGAAAGCATTGCCGCCATTATGCAGCAGGTACTAAAACGGGAGAATCGCCTCGGCCGCAGCCAGGAACATTTTTGGGTAGTGGGCCTCAATACTACCAACAAACTACTCTTTGCCGAACTAATTGGCCTTGGCCGCCAAAACAGGGTAACCGCCAACCCGCCCGATGTATTCCGCATGGCCATTTACAAGCTCGCCACCAGGCTCGTACTCGTACACAATCACCCCGGCGGGCAAATGATACCCTCTGCTGCCGACAAAGCATTTACCGACCGCATTATTAAAGTAGGTGAGATCATTAATGTGCAGGTGGCAGACCATATCATTATCTCCGAAACCGAATACCTCTCCTTTGCCGAAATGGGTATTATGGATGAGCTGAGGGCTTCCGATACATGGCGCATCATTGAAAAAGAGCAGCTGGAAATGAAGAGTTGGAAGGAGAAGATGGAAAAGGAAAGGATTGAGCATGATAAAGCGTTATCAATTGCTAAGAAACTTAAAGAAGAAGGAATAGATGAAGGGATGATTAAGAAGGTGACGGGGTTGAAGTTGGGGGATATTAGGAAGTTGTAATTATCATGGTAGAATTATATCTAAAGTCGTAGCGTGGGTTGCGGCTTTTTTGTTTTTATACGGTTAACCGTAAACGTTTATTTTGATAGAAAGTTAGTTTTGTTTTGCAATTTTTTTATATTTATGAGTACCAAAACAGCCTGAACTATATTTAACCCTATGGTTTACTCCTACCTTTTATCTCACTTCATTGAAACGTTATTAAGAAGCTTTAAAAACAATTAAACTAATTATAAGATAATCGATTGTCTTTAATAAGTTTTAATACTTATAAATTAAATAATTAAGCATAATGAGTCGAAGGAGGTTATACATTCCCGAAGAAATAAAAAAGGATATACAGAAGCATCTATCAAATAGATATTCTACAGCCCTGGATGGTTTTTGGTCAGCTAATGAAGAAGAAGATGCTCTAACCGGAGATTTGGGAGCAACACTAAGAATAAAAAATCAAAAAGTATATGTACAATCAAGTCAAATTGAGAAACCAGGCGAATGGACATGGAGCATAGACTATCATAAACTTCGTGGCAGAGGCCCTGGCGCAACTGAGAACAAACTTGGAGCAGATGGAATATTTGAGTTAACATTAAAAGTTGGAACAAGAGTAGAAAAAAAATCAATATTATTTCAATCCAAAATTGATTGGAGTAATGATCCAAATCTTATAAAAGAAGCAATCAAATTAACAACATGGAGAGAAGCTGCCTTTATTTTAAACTTTACTTCTAAAGAATTTGAAGCTATAGATTTAGATAGTGTAATTGCATCAAGAGGTAAGCGCACTGATATTATAAAACCTGTACGATTGGATAAATATATAGGAACAACATTTTTAGATTGCATAGTGGGTGATGTTGATCTAAAATATGATGGAAGATCAAGAAGGCTGATTTGGCGAACAATTGAAGGTCAAATTGTAGCAACTAAGTTTTCTATTCCTCATAAAATTGCCATTCAAGTAATTGCTCCAAATATAACACATGGTCATAATCTGCAGTTTGATAAAGAAATAAAGAATGAAGATATCCATAATTATAGAATGGATGCTTCAGAGCAAGAAGTGCTTTCCTTAGATGAAAAGTATAGCGATACCGAACTTAAAAAAGCCAGAAAATCAAAAATTCAAATTTACCATCCAGATACTTATAATTTCGGAGATGCACTATTAGATGAATTACTAAAAAGAAGAGCACAGGAAATTAATACCGCCCATGATAATTTAAAACAGAAAATAAAAAAGGGCAATAATTGATAAATAAGTTGCTAAAAACTAATTAATTATTATGGGAAAAGCAAAAAAAATTGAAGCAGAATTAATATCTCTTATTTCTCCTAATCCTGATATCCCTAAACCTAAACTAACAAAACTTATTATTAAAAACTATAGATGCATCGGTTCAAACCCAGTAGAAATTGATTTAAATGACATTGTCGTACTAGTTGGTGCAAATAATGTAGGAAAAAGCTCCATTTTAAAAGCCTATGACCTTGCCATGTCGCAAGGTTCGTCTCGGGCAGAGTTAACAATTGATGATTTTCCAAATAATAAAATAGATGTCGAAAATCTTCCTGAAATTGAATTACATACAATTATTTTCGACAATGCTCCTGGTGAACGATGGATACAAATATTAGAAGGCGGAGAAATGTTAGTTAAGGAAAGATGGGTATGGCATGGTGAAGGCAAACCAAAAAGAGAAGGTTGGGATGTTCATGCAGGAGCATGGAGTGATAATGTTCCTTGGGGAGCACCGAATATCGCAAATGCTAACAGACCTGAACCGCACAGAGTAGACGCTTTCGATTCACCTGAAAAGCAAGCAGAAGCTATAAAAAAATTATTAATGCAAGCTTTGACTGATAAAGTAAAAAATTTAAAGGCAGGTAATAATGAAGAAGATAATGACTATCAAAAACTAATAAAACAAGTAAAAGCTTTACAAACAAAAATAGTTGCTGAAGCAAAAGAACAAATTGATACTGTCAATAAAGAATTAACAGACTTAGTTTCTAAAGTTTTTCCTGACTACAAAATTGATTTCGATGCCAAAGCAGAAGACAATTTGGATAGCACAATTAACCTATTTAAAGCAGAAAGCCAATTGTTAATGGGTCCCGAAAATGGCTATTTAAGTACGATAGATAGACAAGGGAGCGGAGCAAGGAGAACTTTACTATGGACAGCAATAAAATATATTTCCGAAAATAACCAAAAAACAAAAGGAGATGGAGATGGTGTTCCATCAAGACCCCATCTTCTTTTATTGGATGAACCGGAGATTTGTTTGCATCCAAATGCAATACGTGAGGCTTGTAATGTACTTTACAGCTTACCAGAAACTGGAAATTGGCAAGTTATGGTCACTACACACTCCCCCATTTTCATAGATTTTTCCAAGGATAATACCACAATAATAAAGGTAGAAAAA
>CAYOLS010000305.1:0-987 GCA_964404845.1 uncultured Ferruginibacter sp.
TTTCAGCTCGCTTCCTATTCAATTTCTTAATTTCCGGGACAGAACGAGGATGAGCCATAATTTTTATTTTGACACCGGCGCAGGTCTCTGTTTATTGCTCAATGAAAAATATGTGACGGACAGCAATATTTTACTGGCGAAAAGAAAGCCACTGGTTACACAGGCAGAAGGAATGGTGGGCAGGCTGCAGATGCGCCTCACCGTGATAAAAGAAGTAAAGCTGGGGCCTTACCGTTTTCACAATGTGCCCACGTACCTGTACAAAGACGACCACAATGTGATCAATTACCCATTTGCAGGCGGGTTGATAGGCAACGAGCTACTGCGAAGGTTCAATATGACCATCAACTACGGGCAAAGAGAAATTCATTTATTGCCCAATCACCGCTTTGATGAACGTTTCGATTATGCCTATACCGGTCTCGGTATGTATTATATTGACGGCAAGGTAATGGTAGAAGATGTGATCAAAGGCTCTCCCGGTGAAAAGGCAGGCTTTGCAATAGGTGACGAGATCGTTGCAGTAGGCAATAACGTTTCCAAAAACATCCAGCAATACAAAAATATGCTGCTCACTCCCCGCCAGCGTATAAAAGTGATCATAGTAAGAGGAGGTAAGCTGTATGAGCTGTATCTTAAAACCGGCTCTATTTTTTAAGCACAAAAAATTGTAGATGCTCCCGCTCCGTTTGGCTTAAATTTGCCAAATGATCCATTTTGAAAGATTTGTTTTAGCCAATGGCCTGCGTGTATTGGTTCACCAGGACCAGAGCACACCCATGGCCGTTGTGAATGTTCTGTACGATGTTGGCGCCAGGGACGAAGACCCCGCCAAAACCGGCTTTGCACATTTGTTTGAGCATCTTATGTTCGGTGGCAGCATCAATATACCGGTATACGATGATCCGTTGCAACTGGCCGGCGGAGAGAACAATGCCTATACCACCAACGACCTCACCAATTATTATTGCCAGCTTCCGGCTGAAA
>CAYOLS010000305.1:997-3443 GCA_964404845.1 uncultured Ferruginibacter sp.
TATTGAAACCGCTTTCTGGCTCGAAAGCGATCGTATGTTAAGCCTCGCTTTCAGCAAAAAAAGCCTGGAAGTGCAGCGCAAGGTGGTGAGTGAAGAATTTAAAGAACATTATATCAATAAGCCATACGGCGATGTATGGCATAAAATGCGGGAACTGGTGTACACCACGCATCCATACAAATGGATGACCATCGGCAAGGAATTAAAGCATATTGAAGATGCCACGCTGGAAGATGTGAAAGCATTTTTCAACAAGCACTACAATCCTGCCAATGCCATACTGGTAGTAGCCGGTCATGTAGAATTGCAGCAGGTAAAAGATCTGGCTGAAAAATGGTTTGGTCCCATTCCTTCCGGCGAAAAATACAACCGCAATCTTCCGCAGGAGCCGCCACAAACGGCACCAAGGTTTTTGGAAGTAAAAGCCAATGTACCGCTGGATGCATTGTACAAGTGCTGGCATATTTATCCCCGCACCGATGACAGGTATTATACTGCCGATCTTATCAGCGATATACTGAGTGGCGGCGCTTCTTCCCGTTTGTACCAGAACCTGGTAAAAGAAAAACAATTGTTCAGCAATATCGATTGCTATCACATGGGCAGCACCGATGCCGGCATTATGGTAATTGAAGGCAAGCTGGTGAAAGGCGTAAATATAAAAGATGCCGATGCCGCTGTGAATGAAGAATTGAAAAAGATGCAGGAAGAAGGGATTGCAGTAACAGAGCTGGAAAAAGTAAAGAATAAAACAGAAAGCGCTATGGCTTTTGAAGACATGAGTGTAATGAACCGTGCCGCCAGCATTGCCATGTATGAACTGCTTGGCGATGCAGATCTCATGAACAAAGAGCTGGATAAATACCGTGCCGTAACGGCCGAAAAAATTGCAGAGCAGTGCAAAATTATTTTTGACGAGAACAACTGCAGCACCATGTATTATTTGAGCAATAACTAACAAAAGATGAACAGAAAAACAGCGCCGGCCATAGTAGATGCGGTTAATTTTAACCTGATCCTGAAGCCATACAAAAAATTCACATTAGACAATGGCATTCCTGTGTATAGCGTCCATGCAGGTGCGCAGGATGTGATACAGGTTGAGCTGGTCTTTTATGCAGGCAACTGGTACGAAGAGCAAAAAGGCATTGCTGCCGCTACCAATTTTTTGCTGAAGAACGGAACCAGCAATAAAACAGCTTTCCAGGTAAATGAAGCGTTTGAATACTACGGGGCGTATTGCAACAGGAGCTGCTTCAATGAAACGTCAACCCTTACACTGCATACGCTTACCAAACACCTGGATCATTTGTTGCCGGTGATGACGGAAATGCTTACAGATGCTACATTCCCGGAACAGGAACTGGAGATATATCAACAGAACAGCAAGCAACGGCTGACAGTTAATTTGCAGAAGGCAGAGTTTGTGGCCGGCCGTTTGATCGACAGCTATCTCTACGGCCCTGCACATCCTTATGGAAAATATACGAATACGGAAGATATTGATGCGCTGAATACAAGTGCCATCAAAGCATTTTATGATAAATACTACCGCAACGGGAAAGCGGTAATGTTTGTATCCGGCAATTTGCCCGAAGGCATTGAACAAAAATTAAATGCGGCCTTCGGTCAATTGAAGCTGACAGCACCGGATCATAAAAATCCATTTATTGCAGCGGAGCCGACAGCGGAACAAAAATTCAGGATACAGAATGACGCTGAAGCGGTGCAGGGCGCTATCCGTATTGCAGCGCCGTTCCCTAACAGGCATCACCCCGACTTTAAAAAAGTGATGGTGCTGAATAATATTTTCGGCGGCTTCTTTGGCAGCAGGCTCATGGCCAATATCAGGGAAGAGAAAGGTTATACCTATGGTATCTACAGCTACCTGCAGAACCACATGCAGCAAAGCGCCTGGATCATTAGCACCGAAGCCGGTAAAGATGTTTGTGAAGCCACTATCGAAGAAGTGTACAAGGAGATGAAATTACTGAGAGAAGAATTGGTGGATGACGAAGAATTATTGCTCGTAAGAAATTATATGATGGGCTCCATACTCGGCGATTTGGACGGTCCTTTCCACATTATGGCCAAATGGAAAAATATTGTACTGAACGGGTTGGATGAAGATTATTTTTACGAGTCTATCAAAGCCATTCGTGAAACAAGCGCTGAAGAATTAAGAACGCTGGCGAATAAGTATTTGCAGCCTGAGAAGTTTTATGAATTGGTGGTTTATTAGGAGGGAGTGGTTGTTGGTAATGGCAAGTAGTGGTGGGGAAATGTTTATTAGTTTGAAAGTTGAAAAAATATTTTTAAATCACACAATATACATCACCCGCTGAAAGTTGAGCTCATAACTCATAACTCATAACTCATAACTCATGAACTTCATCATTCGTCTATTCATCACCGCCTTTGTGGCCTACGGTTTATCAACCCTGCT
>CAYOLS010000306.1:0-3442 GCA_964404845.1 uncultured Ferruginibacter sp.
CCATTTCTCTTCCTTGTTTACCTCCAGGATATTTGTAAAATATTTAGATATATCCACCACGATGCCATTACCCACCACCTGCCCCGCTAAAGAAGTGCCCGCGGCTCTTGGTATCAGTGTCAGTTTGTTTTCGTTGGCAAATACAATCAGTTGCTGTATATCGGCTGTATGAAAAGGAATCGCCACTGCTACCGGTTTTTCCTGGTACACCGATGCATCGGTTGAATACGCCAGTAGCTGTGCCTGGTGAATGGCAGTGTTATCAAAAAAAAGCAGGCCGGCGAATTTTTGCTGAAGTTGTGCGAATGGGAATTCCATACAATTGAGTTGCGGGTATCAAAATTAACCCGTTTAGACAGTAAAACAGTTGACGCAGTCAATTAATAAAACAGCATTAAAAAGTTCCCGCATCCACATCTTTGATAAATTGGATAACTCCCTCCATAAATACTTTCTGGTCATCCCACATGGCCAGGTGACTGCCGTTCGGGCAATAGAGATAGCGGCCTTTCTGTACCAGTTTGCTTTGCTCTTCCATGGCGTTGGGATCCATTGTATCATGTTTAGCACCCACCATCAGCGTAGGCACTTTTATTTCTTTGAGCCGGTTCTTTACATCCCAGTTGGCTAACCGTCCCGCAATGCCAAATTCAGAAGGGCCCTGCATCATCGTATAGATCTCCCCGTTGGCATGTTTCATCGAACGGTTAAAACCATCGGGCCATTCTTCCAGCCGGCATAAATGCTCTTTATAGAAATTCGGTATCAGCAATTCCATGTACCGTGGATTGGTAAAATCGCCTTTGGCTTCAATAGCTTTTATTTCAGTCAATACTTCCGGCTTCAGTTGTTTGGCCAATACTTCTTCCGCATACTTTCCGTACTCAGGGCAACTTGCCATCATATTACAAACGAGCAATCCTTTTAAATTATCCTGGTATTTCAACGCATATTGCATCGCCAAAATGCCGCCCCATGAATTACCCAGCAGGTAAAAATTATCTTTATTCATACCCAATGCTGTCCGCACCTGCTCCACTTCTTCCACAAAACGATCCGTTGTCCAAAGGCTGCTGTCTTTGGGCTGGTCGCTGTAATAGGAACCCAACTGGTCATATTCGTAGAATTCAAATCCCTGCTCCGGGAAAAAGCTTTCAAAACATTCCATGTATTCATGCGTCATGGCCGGGCCGCCATGCAATAACAATATCTTGATCCGGGGATTATTGCCAAACCGCTTGGTCCATACTTTGAAAGAGCCCACCGGCGTGGAAACAGGTATCATTTTGATCCCAGCCAGGCGTACACTGCTGTCACCATAATTGAAATACTCCGCCACCGGCATAGCGCCTCCCTCCTTTTTTGTGGAAGTGGATTGACAGGAAATAATAACAACAGTTAACAGGACAAATAATATCTTTCGCATACCAGTGATTTTATGAAAAGGTATTGATTTTACGTTTAATTTCAGTCAACGCAAAACCAATTGTATGAGATTTTTAGTAGCTGCCTGCTGTTCGTGGCTGTTTCTCTCTGCCACGGCACAAACAAAAACCGATTCTATTCAACTCGTGAAAGATGCATTGTCGCTCTATGATCTTTCGTTCACCGATGCAGAAGCGGATTCTATGCTGGACGGATTGAAAGAGAACAGGGATGTGTTTTATGCCATGCATCAATTATATCCGCCCAATAACCTTGCTTATCCTTTTGCATTCAACCCGGCTATCGGGAAAAAGATACCCCAGCAAAAAACAACCATCAGCTGGAACATACCAGCCAATGTGCAGTTACCGGCCAACCGGAATGAACTGGCTTTTTATTCACTGCCGCAATTAGCTTCGTTGATAAAAAACAAAAAGATCAGTTCGGTGGAGCTGACCACTTTTTTCATCAACCGCCTGAAGAAATGGGGTGATACATTGCAATGTGTCATTTCCTTAACAGAAGAGATTGCCCTGCAACAGGCCCGGCAGGCAGATAATGAATTAAAGAAAGGTATCTACCGGGGGCCGCTGCATGGTATTCCTTACGGATTAAAAGACCTGTTTGCTGTGAAGGGAACAAAGACCACCTGGGGCAGCACACCTTATAAAGACCAGGTGATTGATGAAGATGCCTATGTATACCAGCAATTGAAAAATGCGGGGGCCATATTATGTGCCAAGCTTTCACTGGGTGCACTGGCCTTCGATAATAAATGGTTTGGCGGTGCCACCAAAAATCCCTGGAATTTAAAACAGGGTTCCAGTGGCTCCTCTGCTGGTTCAGCCGCCGCAACCGCAGCAGGTCTATTACCATTTGCTATTGGTACAGAAACATGGGGATCGATCATATCCCCTTCCACCCGTTGCGGCGCAACAGGTCTGAGGCCAACTTTTGGTTCAGTCAGCCGCAGTGGTGGCATGGTACTCAGCTGGAGCCTGGATAAAGTCGGGCCCATCTGCCGCAGCGCCGAAGATGCAGCTATTGTTTTCTCCGTTATCAATGGTACGGATGGAAAAGATCCGGGTTCAGTGGATCATGCATTTAATTATACCGGCAAAGCGGATATGAAAAAATTACGCATTGGCTATGCAGCCAATTATTTCAGGCGTTTGGACAGCAATGCAGCAGAAAGAAAAGTATTGGATATATACCGTTCATTAGGGGCAGACATTAAAGCCATCAGTTTCCCTGACTCTGCTATTTATCCATTTGATATCATGAATGTGGTGATCAGTGCTGAATCAGCCGCCGCTTTTGATGAACTCACCCGCACTAACCGGGATGAACTGATCGAAAGGCAGGATAAAAATTTCTGGCCGAATATCTTCCGCACTTCAAGACTGATACCGGCCGTGGAATATATCAATGCCAACCGCTGGCGGTCGAAACTATGTGATGACATGAATGCGTTTATGAAAGACTTTGATGTAGTGATCGTTCCCACTTTTGCAGGTAACCAGACTGCTATTACGAACCTGACCGGTCACCCGGTTGTTTGTATGCCCATTGGCTTTAACCGGAATGGTTCACCGCTCAGTATTACCCTCATTGGCAATTTATATGACGAAGCCACTATCTTAGCGGCGGCAAAAGCCTTCCAGGATAAAACAGAACATAACAAAAAGCATCCGCCGAAATTTATGGACTGATATCCTGGTTCCTGATAAAACTAATATGATGAAACTATTTTTTTTACTCTTTTCTTTTTCAGTATTACTTTCCTGCAATACCAAAGAAAAAGTTGACCTGCTTGTCTATAACGGAACGATCTACACAGTGGATTCATCTTTCTCCAGCAAAGAAGCCATGGTCATCAAAGATGGCAAGATCGTGGAGACAGGAACAACGGCGGAACTGCAAAAAAAATACAGCGCTGCTGAATCCATAGATGCTCAGGGGAAATTCATCTATCCCGGTTTCATTGATGCCCATGCCCATTTTGTGGGTTATGGAT
>CAYOLS010000307.1:0-3442 GCA_964404845.1 uncultured Ferruginibacter sp.
ATATATTGGATTCCAATTAATCTTAAGGTCCATTCGAATTGTTTCTCCTACCTTGCCATCTTTTATTTCAGCCATATAAATACATTCACCGAGTTTGATTGTACCTAATGGTTTTTCATCAATACCGTTCTTAGCTACTAACGTTGATTTCGGTTCTGTCACAAGAAGCTGTTCTTCTGTTCTAAGAGACGAAAAATCAAGAATAAGCCTTGCTTCATCCACATCATATTTTATCCTTGTTCCTATATCTTCTTCCCCATCCTGTAGGCCATTGTAAAAAACACATCTTGTTATAAATGTATCAGAAGGATTAAGAATATTGTACTCTATAAAATCAGCAACTTTTGCGGCCCCTTTATCAGGAAAGCCTATGTCCGGCTGCCAGGGAAAGTATATGAAAGGATCAACAGTTCCACTTGAACGATATGATCCTTTGAACTCTTTTTGTTTTTTGTGAAATACATTGAGATTGAACATTTGATATTCATCATAAACATCAATCTTTTTGTTTATTCTTTTAATATAAGCCTGGTATTCTGGGGTTGAACCCTGATGCCTTCTTTTCAGGTGCATAAGTCGTACATATACTAATTGAAATTTCTGTCCTCTCTTTTTCCTGTTAGAAAGGTAATGCTGTAAGAAAACAGCGCCAATAGTAGCTAGGGCACCAATAATTATTCCAATTGCTTCCATTGCAGTAGGGTTTTGGTTGTACTGGTTTAAAAACATCACTGTGGCAATCATTAAATTCCGGGCCGCAATAGGTACAAATATTTCTCTGAAGTTAATAACTAAATGATAAAATAATAAATAAACGATAAAATGATTATTGATAAATAGGCGACTTTAAGTGATAGTAGCATTAAAGTACCTATAATTCTTGTGTATTAACTATAATTGGCGGTTAGAAAAGTTGATGGAATAGAAAAAGGGCTACCAATTCTGATAGCCCTTTTAATTTATATGTTAAAGAAATCGATTATTGTACTACTAATTTATGTGTACTTGTATTTCCTTCTGTTACTACTTTGATTTCGGTTCTGTCACAAGAAGCTGTTCTTCTGTTCTAAGAGACGAAAAATCAAGAATAAGCCTTGCTTCATCCACATCATATTTTATCCTTGTTCCTATATCTTCTTCCCCATCCTGTAGGCCATTGTAAAAAACACATCTTGTTATAAATGTATCAGAAGGATTAAGAATATTGTACTCTATAAAATCAGCAACTTTTGCGGCCCCTTTATCAGGAAAGCCTATGTCCGGCTGCCAGGGAAAGTATATGAAAGGATCAACAGTTCCACTTGAACGATATGATCCTTTGAACTCTTTTTGTTTTTTGTGAAATACATTGAGATTGAACATTTGATATTCATCATAAACATCAATCTTTTTGTTTATTCTTTTAATATAAGCCTGGTATTCTGGGGTTGAACCCTGATGCCTTCTTTTCAGGTGCATAAGTCGTACATATACTAATTGAAATTTCTGTCCTCTCTTTTTCCTGTTAGAAAGGTAATGCTGTAAGAAAACAGCGCCAATAGTAGCTAGGGCACCAATAATTATTCCAATTGCTTCCATTGCAGTAGGGTTTTGGTTGTACTGGTTTAAAAACATCACTGTGGCAATCATTAAATTCCGGGCCGCAATAGGTACAAATATTTCTCTGAAGTTAATAACTAAATGATAAAATAATAAATAAACGATAAAATGATTATTGATAAATAGGCGACTTTAAGTGATAGTAGCATTAAAGTACCTATAATTCTTGTGTATTAACTATAATTGGCGGTTAGAAAAGTTGATGGAATAGAAAAAGGGCTACCAATTCTGATAGCCCTTTTAATTTATATGTTAAAGAAATCGATTATTGTACTACTAATTTATGTGTACTTGTATTTCCTTCTGTTACTACTTTGATCATGTACAGGCCTTTGCTGTAACGGGATGTTTGCAAAGTATGTGTTTGATCAGCAGTGTTGATCCTTTCAACCAGTTTACCATTCATATCTGTTACGAATATCTGCGACAGGCTGTTGCTGTTTTTGCCCATGTAGATGATCGCAGCAGTGGTAGCAGGGTTTGGAGTGATCAGTACTATATCAGCAGAGCCGAACAATACAGACCTTGTTGCAGAGTTTTCAAACCTGTTGTCAATGTCCACCATTCTTAAACGGTAGAAGTTGATGCCTTTTGTGGTTGCAAAATCTGTAGTGTTATAGCTATTGCGTGAAGCGCTAGTGCCGGCAGCAGGAACAGTAGCTACTACGGTCCATACTCTTTGATCGGTTGACCTTTCCACTACAAATTCTTTGCTGTTGATCTCCTGTTCTGTTGTCCAGGAAATTTTGCTGTTGTTGCCTTGTTTCTGAACAGCGAAGCTGCTGATGCGAACAGGTAATACGATACCGAAGCAAGTGCCGCCTGTAAGGGTTGCATCAGGTTCAGTGATCTGGATAGGAGCAGGAGGAGGAGTGCTGCCTGTACCTACGGCCGGATTAACTGTATTTGCGCCGCTTGGCCAAATACCATCAGCATCAGAGTTACAGCCCAATACCTGGCCTGTTCTAAGGTCAAATTGTTGTATCAACCTTACACCATTTGCATTTTGGTTTGGAATGATAGTATTCCAGCTGCTTTCGTTTTGATCGTATCCTGCGATGAAGCTGCTTGCCCATGTAGTAGGACCGCTGAAGCTTACACCTTCAGACAAGGTCATTGCCAATGGACGTTGTGCTACCAGGAAGTTACCATCAACTGTAGACCACAGGCCTACCAGGTTGCCAGGTAATGCAGTAGATTCTCCTTTAATGAATGAACCCGTGCTGTCAGTTGGTGTTGTATCGAATTCAAGTATTTTAATACTGTCATTCAATGCAAACCTGTACTGGGTATTGATATAAGTAGCTTCTTCGCCTAATGTTATCGTTGGGAAAACATGATTATTGGTAGAGAACCTTTCAGCATTACCAGAGTTTACATAACCAAAGCTGCCAGTGAAAGAACCGGAGGCGTTGGTGGTAAACTTACCATAAGAACCGGCTGCAGTTAACGAGCCTGTAGATGAATAAGAAAATGCAGGGTTGGTTTGTGTGTAGTCGATGTTGATCGGCAAACCTGCGCCACTTGCTGCTCCACCAAAGTTAGCAGATATTTCAGCCTGTGTAAAGAAACGGTAAGTAGTATTTGGTTTCAAACCACTCACCGTTGCATAATACATTACCGGGAGCCTTGTAGTGTTACCGGAGCCTGCAAACTGTGGAGCAGTTATTGAAGTAAAGTTTGATTTAACAAGGGTAGGCAATACGCCTGTGGTAGTAGTGCCGGCAGGGTTACCCGCAGCATCTGTATCCAGGTAATTGCTTGCACTTCCTGTTCCGTTAAATTCATATACCTGTACTGTATAATTGGTACCAGGAACCAAACCTGTTATAGAAAGAGGCCC
>CAYOLS010000308.1:0-3427 GCA_964404845.1 uncultured Ferruginibacter sp.
CCTGCTGCATGGTTGCTTCATAGGGCAGACCCTGGTTTAATATACTTTTGTGCAGGCCAGTGTCTACCTTCAGTTCCTGTGGATTATTGCTATAGCTTAGCATCCATCTCAGCTCCAGCATGGCTCTATTTTTTAACCCAGGTATAAGAGAAAAATCATTACTGACAGCATACCTGTTACTTAGTAACTGCTGGTTAAAAGCAAGGCGGTCTGTAAACAGGGAACTGGCTGTTTTTTCCTGCTGTAGCTGAATGGCGAGTTTGTTATTGAGAAAGTACTTTGTCTTATTCGCCATTATAGTAAGGGCTGACTGGACTACGTTAAAACGGGTAACAGCTCTTTGTTGCTCCCCGTAATTTGCAGTATCAGTATTTAACTGTAAGCGGGTACTGCTTTGGTAATAGAGCAACTGGCGATCGGTAAATGCCTGTACATTGGCCCTGAACTGTGTACCCTGCTTATTTTTAAAGAGCTGGTTAATATTTATAACAGCAGACCGGTTAAGGTAATAATTCCTGCGGGGCAGGTCGGGATTACCAACTGTACCCGATGACAATAAAGGTTCCGGCCTGGTAACATTTATATCATTCAGCATAGATGTGCTGCCCAGCTGTGCAAAGTCTCCCCGGTAGTCAATGCCGCAATTATTGGCTCTTGCCGCATTCAGGAACTTGTTTTTTTTATTGAGTAAAATGCTGCTTAAGGTAGCATCATATTGCGCCGGCAGACCCACTCCGGGCACAGCCTGTGTTGCCATAGATGTTTTATTGCCATCTCTCAACACGAGGTTAACAGCTACTTTATCGCTGTTCACTTTTCCTTTTAGCGCCTCTACCGCCTGGTGATGCTGAATAACATCGATGGACTGGATCATATCCTTTGAAATAACCTTGGTAGCTAAGCCATAGCGGCCATCCATCAGGTTATCGCCATCTGTGTAAAGGTTGTCTATCTGTTTATTATTGTAATAGATCTTTCCCTCATCATCTACCGTCATGCCCGGCAATCTTTTTATAACATCTCCTATGCTCCTGTCTTCCTCTTTGGCAAAAGATCTTACAGGGTAGCTCAGCGTATCTCCCCTGGAAATGATCCTGGGTTTGCTTTTCACTTTTACATCAGCCAATTCCCTGAATACCGCCTGTACTTGAAAATGATAAACCGTTTGACCCGGGTGTACAGCCTGGCTCATTTTTTCAAAGCCTGTATGATTGAGCTCTATCACAGCAACTTTCAGCAATTGGTTATCTTCTAACTGAAAAGCAAAATTGCCTTCTGCATTCGTCCGGGTAAAATGCAGGATGAGCGTACCGGTATCTTTTAGCAGTACGGTAACATTCGGTAATGCTTTCCCGTCAGGAGCTTTTACCCAACCCCGGATAGTTGAATGCTGTGCCTGCACAAAAAAATGAAAGAGCAGGGCGATACAGCCCGCAATTATTTTCATTTTTCCAGCTCTAATGGGTTATACAGTCCTTTGCGTTTATCAGCGGTCCTTTTTTCGATCAGCGCCTCCGCTTCGGCACCGCTATGGCTTTTGCCTGCAATATCCCTGAACATCAGGCGTGGTGCTGCCGAGCCGGGTGATAACTGTGCCTGCATGGCGGCCACCGGGTTTTCGTCGTACGCTTTTTTAGCACGGGTCACAGCAGCTTCTGTTGCTGTGATATAGGAACTGCTTTCATAATCGGTCAATTGCCCTTCTCCGCCTTTGTTTATTGCAGTAGCTATAAAAGAAACCTCCTGTTTGTCATCACTGGCTTCTAATATAAGGCCTGGTAAGCCATTCAGTTTCCAGGGACCATATTGCACCGGGATATCAGCAGTGAACCATGCGGTATAAGTTCTGCCGCCAAACCTGCCGGTGGCTTGCTGGCATTGGTAGCCAAGTATTTCTTTTGTAGCAGAGTTTACTTTCCAGTCAATAACCGGCAATTTGGTTTCCAGCAAAAATTCTTTAATACCTATCCGCTCTACCGTAGCCAGTTTTTGTTGTGCAGGAAATTGGAAAACATTTATTGCCGTTACAAAAGGATCTGTTACCATCGCTATAGGAATGGCTGTTACCACTTTCATTGGGCCACTGGATGCTGATTGTTCCATGGCCGGCATTGTTTTAGGCACATAGGTTCCTTTTATATAATGGCTGCTGGTAGTGCCAACCAGGAGCTGGTGTTTTTCCTGTAGTGGCTTGTCTTTTAAAGAAGTGTCGTACACATGGCTGAAATTGTAAACTACCTGCCTGCTAATAGGTTCAGGTTTTTGGGCGGAGACATTTAATGAGCCTAAAGTAAAGGCTATTAAAATAAATTTTCTATTCATAATCAAATATTTAATTTACGATTGTTTCGTAAATATATGAATAGTTAGTAGATTCTGTTATTTCGGGTTAATTTTTTTTCATTTTTAACATTACAAGAGCGCAGTGCTGTTATACCAACAAAAAAAGAGAAGCAACTGCTTCTCTTTTTTAAATTTTTACATGGAAAATATTATTCCTTCACTTCCTTTGGCTCTTCTTTTTTCTCTTTATCTTCCTTTATCATCTTACCGATATCATTTGCCTTTTTAGCCGCTTTCTGCGATTTGGGCGCAAACATCACGAGCATCCTTTTACCTTCCATTTTAGGCATGCCTTCCAAAGCACCTACTTCTTTCAGGCTGTCTGCAAATTTCAGCAACAAGAGCTCGCCTCTTTCTTTGAACATGATAGCACGGCCTTTGAACTGCACGTGTGCTTTTACTTTATCACCATCTTTCAGGAATTTTTCGGCGTGTTTTACCTTGAATTCAAAATCGTGGTCATCAGTATTAGGAGTAAAGCGAATTTCCTTCACCTCGCTGGTTTTGGCTTTCGCTTTCATTTCTTTTTTCTTCTTCTTCTCTTCGTACAGGAATTTATTGTAATCAATGATCCTGCACACAGGCGGGTTAGCGCCGGGAGAAATTTCTACAAGATCAAGATCCTGGCCCTGTGCAATCTTCATTGCTTCCTGGGTGTTATAAATACCAGGCTCTACATTCTCTCCTACGAGCCTTACTTCTGGTACCCTGATCATGTGGTTGGTACGGTGTTCCTGTTGTTGTTCTTTTTTAAAACGGGGGTTAAACGCTCCCCTCGGTTGTCTGGGTGGAAATGCCATTTACAATTTTTAGTTTACAATTTGTTTATATTATCCGCCGGGCGGACTGAGCAAAATTAAAGAAAAGAATCATCTGAACAACGGGTGGGGAAAAAGTCCATAGTTGATAGATCATAGTCCGTAGCCGCCCCTGATTCTTTTTAGTTTATTTATTTTGCTATAGTTGTTTTCTGTATAAAGTTTAATGCTCGTCTATGGACTATCGACCTATGGTTTATGGCCTGCTTCTACGACTCCCTCCTTTCCCTGATTTCTTCTGTGATCGCCGCTACAAAAGCATCCAA
>CAYOLS010000309.1:0-3413 GCA_964404845.1 uncultured Ferruginibacter sp.
TGAAGAAGCAACTCCAATAACACGATTTAATAGGTCGGTACCGCAGGTCAGACCCGGAATTAAGAATACAGATTTTATTAGGCACTGATTACACGAATTAAATCTTCAATATCAATTCGCCTAATTCGTATAATTAGTGCAATTCGTGTACAAAAAACATGGTCTGGCGGGGGACGGTCAGACCAGGGTATTGTTAATTAATTATTCCCGTTCTTTACCTGTATTAACTTCCTGATACTTAATGCCAGCAACAAAGCGCCAAGAAAATAATTGGACAGGTATTTTTTAGAAGTAAAGAAAAGGAAATAAATACCCAGCACAAAGCCATTGAGTGCGCCCAAAGCACTGAAGAAAAATAATAGCTTTCATTGCCTGGTACCAGCTTTTACAATCCCGATAGCTATCGGGACTGGAAGTATATTCTAATTGAGATAGTGCCGCAAATTGTTAGTATTACATAAAATAAAAAGCCCCGCAGTTTTGCGGGACCTCTTGTTATTGTTTTACAAATTTCAGTTGTCTTGTGTTTTGCCTGTCTGTTATTCTTGCCGTATAAATTCCCGGTGCAAGCCCGGATATCTTTACAGGAATATTTCCATTGCCGCTGATGATCCTGCTGAACATCTGCTGGCCGCTGCTGTTAAATACCTGCAGGGTAGCATTCCTGATCTCTGTTTCTGTCTGCAGGTTCATCGTCTCTTTAACGGGGTTGGGAGAGATGATGATGGCCGCATATCCTTCCAGGTTTACCAGTTTGATATCACTGAAGCTTACAGCGCCGGTCAGCTCCTGTACTTCGAGCCTGTAAAAGTCTTTACCGGACAAAGGATATTCATCTATATAATTGTACGTTGTTCCGTTGCCGGCAAGTCCCGCAGCATTTACAAAACCAATGCTGGTAAAATTCACGCCATCCTGGCTGCGCATGATCCTGAAACCGCTGATATTGGTCTCTGCCTGTGTACTCCATTTCAGCTGCACTCTTTTGGCGGTTGAAACCTGCTGCGCTGTAAATGAAAGCCCGGAAACAGGCAGTACAATAAAGTTTCTTTTGTATTGCAACATCCATTCATAAATATTCAAACCATTTTCCCTGAAAGCGGGATTGTAGGTTTGTGTCCATGCATCGTGTGAGTTGCTGTTGAAGATCGTTTTTTTTGCCAAAGGATTCGGTGGGTTGCTGCGCTGGTTGATAAGGTTCACCATTCCGTCAGTAATACTCGCCAAAACGGTTTGGTCGCCACTATTATGTGTTGCCCATACCGGCAGGTTGGAATTGGCGATATTATTAGCATCGTTCTGCGAAACCTCCGTAGCGCCGCAAATCGGTACGATCGCCGCAATGCGGGAAGCAAAATAACTGTTATACCCGGGGTAATACCAGGTAACGCCACCGCCCATGCTGAGACCGGTAAGATAGATCCTGTTGATGTCAACAGGGTATTTGGAAATGGCATAGTTGATCATGTTGTTCACGTCATTCACGCTTGGAAAACCAGCGCCACCGAACTGCGGTGAAATAACGATGAAACGAAAAGTCTGCCCGTTCACGGTAAAGCTTGCAGGGAAAGTACCTTCATTGATCAGTTTGGGAATACCGTTCCTTAATACGAGCGGCAGGCTGGAGGAAGTACCGGGGCCACGTTCGCCGGAACCATGCACAAAAAGGATCATGGGATATTTTACACCGGAGGCGGGATAATCCTGCGGCAGATACTCATAATAAGCCTTTACATTATCGGAAACATTGTAGTACACAGCATTCTGCTGCTGGCCATAGGAAAAAGGAGCGGCGAGAAGGCATATGATCACCCACGCCAAAAAGATGCTTTTTTGCTTTAACATAAGAATAAATGCTTGAACATGAACAATTATTCTCTTGTGCCCAGGGAGGTAGCAACTGGTTGAACAAAATACATGCCACGGCTTGTATCCGCTTAAAGATATTTAAGAAGACGACACATGCGCCTGAAAAGTCAATTATTATTGAATTAAATTTTCCACATACATGCTGTTTTAGTTTTATCTTTCTAAAAAAACAATGAGCGATACCCGCAGGCGCTTTTTGCAGAAAGCCGGTTTGCTGGCCGGAGCCTTTTCTGCCGGTAGTCTTTTTAATGAGCTGCACGCAGCCGATTTCAAAGCCATTAATGCTGAAAAAGCCGGTATCCCAGCCGGGGAACTGGCAGCCGACGAGGATTACTGGTCGGTGATACAACAGGCTTATACTGTGAACCCTTCTATCATCAACCTGAACAATGGAGGAGTAAGTCCTGCCCCAAAAGTTGTGCAGGATGCGCTGAACAGGTACAATAAGCTGGCGAATGAGGGGCCTTCTTATTTCATGTGGAGGGTGCTGGATATGGGCCGTGAACCGCTGCGGGAAAAGCTGGCAGAACTGGCGGGTGTATCGCCGGAAGAGATCGCCATCAACCGTAACAGTACAGAAGCATTGAATACCGTGATCTTTGGCCTGCGGTTGCAGAAAGGCGATGAAGTGGTCGGTTCGGTACAGGATTATCCCAACATGATGAACGCCTGGAAACAAAGAGCAACCAGGGAAGGCATTGTGTACAAGCAGATCAATTTTAAATTTCCTATTGAAGATGATGAGGCGATCGTAAAGGCTTATGAAGATATGATCACCCCAAAAACAAAACTGATACATATTACCCATGTGGTAAACTGGGTAGGACAAATAATGCCGGTGAAGAAGATAACGGCAATGGCTAAACGAAGAGGTATTGAGACCCTGGTTGACGGGGCGCACTCTTTCGGCTTGCTGAATTTTAAGATACCAGACCTGGGCTGCGACTATTTCGGTACCAGCCTGCATAAATTTTTAAGCGCAGCTGTAGGCAGCGGTATGCTGTGGATCAAAAAAGATAAAATTGCAAAGACCTGGCCATTGGTATGCAATGATAAACCTGAAAGCGACGATATCAGGAAATTTGAAACGCTGGGTACCCGCAGCTTTCCTATTGAACAGGCCATTGGCGAAGCCATTAATTTCCACAATGCGATCGGTGCTGAAAGAAAACAGCAGCGGATTCATTACCTGAAAAATTACTGGGCATCCGCAGTAAAAAATGTTCCGGGTGTAAAACTGCATACTTCACTCAATCCTTTATACTCCTGCGCTATCTGCGGTGTAAGTGTGGATGGACTAACGGTACAGGAGCTCGATATACAGCTTTTTGCAAAGTATAAGATCCATACGGTGAGTGTTACCTGGGAGAATGTAGACCTTGTTAGGGTAACGCCGCATGTTTACACCCAAATTAAAGACCTGGATAAACTTATAAAAGCGATTACCGAAATCGCCACTAAGAAATAAGATGGAAAAAATTTATTGGGGAATCATTGGTTGCGGCGATGTGACGGAACTGAAAAGTGGCCCGGCTTTTAATAAA
>CAYOLS010000310.1:0-3395 GCA_964404845.1 uncultured Ferruginibacter sp.
AGGGGGCAACGGCAGTTATTCGCATAAAAGCTATACAGCTGAAAACGGGTTGCCTTCTACACTGAATAATCATATCTATAAAATAAAAAATGAAGTGCTGGCCGCCACAGAGAATGGCGTGTACACTTACAACAGCAGCACAGATAAATTTGAACCTTCTGCTTTTTATAAAAAATTGCTGGGCACACAAAGCATCCGTTATTTAAAAGAAGATACGGAAGGCAATATCTGGTTTATACATGATAAATCTTTAGGCGTAATTGACCTCGGCAATAAAGAGCCTGCCACTATTTACATACCGGAACTAAGCACCAAGCTGCTGAGTGGTTTTGAATTTATTTACCCGGTAGATGCCAATAATATTTTCCTGGGTGCTGAAAAAGGTTTTTTCCACATCAACTACAGCAAGTACAAAAAAAATGTACCCGAGTTAAAAGCGCAGGTAAGGTTAGTAAGGGTCATAAATAAAACTGACAGCCTTTTATTTGGTGGTTATTTTAATGAAGTGAATGAGCCCCAAAAACAAAACGGCAATACCATTCCGTCTATCAACCACGACTGGAAAACGATCCGCTTTGAATTTACTGCATCGTTATTTGGTTACCAGTCGAACCTTGAATACAGTTTTCGCTTAAAAGGTTTTGACGATAGCTGGAGTGAATACACCAAGAAAACAGAAAAGGAATATACCAACCTGCCTGCGGGCAAATATGTATTTGAAGTAAAGGCAAGGAATAATTTCGGGAAAGAATCTGCAGTGGCAACATACACTATTAACATTCTGCCGCCCTGGTATGCTACCGTCTGGTCCAAGATAATTTACCTGCTGGTGTTTGTATCAGGACTTTATTTTTTATACCGCTGGCTCAAGAAAAAATTCAGGTTACAGCGGGCAAAATATGAAGAGGAGCAAAAAAGATTATTGTATATCCACGAGCTGGAGATCAACAGGAATGAAAGTGAAATGGTGGCGCTGAGAAATGAGAAGCTGGAAGCCGAGATCAATTATAAAAACTCAGAGCTGGCCTCTTCTGCCATGCACCTGGTAAAAAAAGGTGAGCTGCTTACTAAGGTAAAAGCAGAGCTAACACAGGTAATGAAGGGCATGGATAATGCACAGGCAGTTGCTGAGCTTAAAAAAATGATCCGCACTTTGAGTGATGACGACAACATGGATAAGGAGTGGGAAAACTTTACCAAGCATTTTGATAAAGTACATAGCGATTTTGTAGTGGGGCTGAAAGAAAAGCACCCTACCATCACCGGCAACGAAGTGAAATTATGTGCGTACCTGCGCATGAATCTTTCTACCAAGGAAATTGCGCAGCTGATGAATATTTCTGTGAGAGGTGTGGAGATCAGCAGGTACAGGTTGAGAAAAAAACTATTGATCCCTTCAGAAATGAACCTGTTCGACTACCTGATCAATATCCAACAAAAGCATTAAAACTGTTTTTATAAGGCGCCGTTATATCTTCTCTATATTAATGTTCATTATGTACAAACCCATATCTTATTGCCTTTCCAATAAGCAGGGCGGTATTCTTTACTTCAAATTTTTCCAGGAGGCTTTTGCGGTGGGTATTTACAGTGGCAATACTGATAAATAACTTCTCAGCAATTTCATTGTTGGTTAATCCCTGGGCAATAAGTTCAAGTACTTCTTTTTCCCTCCTGGTTATTAGCGGGGCTTCTTTCGACGGTTCTTTCATAGAAGCGGCAACTTCAAAACTGAGGTAGTTTTTGCCTTTCAACACAGTAGCTATAGCTTCCAGCAACTCTTCTTTGGATGCATTTTTTAATAAGTACCCCGACGCTCCATTGTCCATCATATTACGTATAACAGCTTGTTGATTGAAGGTACTCAGCCCCAACACAAATACCGAAGGATACAATTGCTTTACTTCCCTGCATAGATCTGTTCCGCTTTTATCGGGCAGGTTAATATCCATCAAAATGATATCAGGCTGATGTTGTTTTAAAAAACCGAGGCAGGAAGATGCATTGGTAGCATGGCCCATCCATTCAATTGTCCTTTCATTTTGCAATAGAGAACGAATACCTTCTATAACCATGTAGTGGTCATCTACTATAAATATGCTTATTCCCATCAGGTATTAATTTCGATCATTACAGATGTTCCTTTTCCGGGCATGGATTGAACATCTAAGCTGCCCTTTAAAAAATCTACCCGGCTTTGAATATTTTTCCAACCTATACCTTTTGCAGTATTCAATTGGTTTACGTCAAACCCTGCACCATTGTCTTCTACGGTTAATGCCAATAGTTTTTCCTGCTGATTCAAATGAAGCTGTACCAGCACTTCACTGGCCTTACCATGCTTAACAGCATTGTTTACCAGTTCCTGTGCAATGCGATAAATTGCAACAGATGTGGTCTGGGTAATGTCTGCCTGGTCCATTGCAACAGACTGATAATTTACTTTTGCCACACCACTGCCGGCAATATCGTTACAAAACTCCTGCAATGCAGTATTTAAGCCATACTTCATCAGCATTTCGGGCATCATGTTATGCGCCACCCTGCGCATTTCGCTAATAGAAGAATCGAGCATATCTATGCTCCTTTCAAAAGCCTGTGCATTATCAGGTGTCATAATTAAATTTTCTTTCATACTGCTTAATGAGTGTTTAATGCCACTGAGCATACCTCCTAATCCATCGTGCAGGTCTTTGGCCAATCGGCTACGCTCCTGCTCTTCCCCTTTTAGCACGGCTGCTGTGGCGGTGAGTAATTTTTCTGTTTCCAGCTCTTCAATTTTTACCTGTTGCAATTTTTGGCGGTGTTTGTAATTGCGATAGCTAAGTGCCGTAATGAGTAGTAATGCCGCTGCTCCCGCAATTAAAAAATAATTGAGTGTAGCTTGTTGTTTGAGTTTTAATTGTTGCAGGTGTATTTGTGCTTCTTTTTTTTCGGTTTCATATTTTACATTTTCATTAGCCTGTTTTTGTGCCATCGATGCTGTAAATATTTCTTCATTAAGTTTTGTAGCCCGTCGTTGATATTGCCCGGCCTCTGTATAATTAAGTTCCGCATAAAAAACATTAGACAGGCTTTGAAATATTGTGGCCTTAGCTTCCTTATAATCATAAGTATTACTAATTTTTAAAGCCTTAAAAAGTGCCTCTTTTGCTTTGGCAGGCTGGTTCGACCTTAAATAATAAATGGCTAAATTTTGATAGTTTGCCATGATATTGAAGCTGTCGGATATTTGGGTAGCCATGGCCAGGCCCTTTTCTGAGTAATATTTTATTTGTTCCAAATTGTTTTGCTTATCCATAATACCCGCTATACCTTCGCAGATTATCGCAATAAAACTTGTATAATTTTCCTGCTCAGCCAGGGTTAATGCTTCTTTGTAAGCCTTCATAGCT
>CAYOLS010000311.1:0-3354 GCA_964404845.1 uncultured Ferruginibacter sp.
GTGAAGGAAAGTTGATCGTATTTGACCAGGATGAAGATGCCAGGCGCAATGTGCCCGACGACGAGCGCATTTTGTTTATACCGCAGAACTTCAGGCACCTGCAAAGATTCCTGAGGCTGCACAAAATAACAGGAGTGGATGGCATACTGGCGGATCTCGGCGTATCCAGTCACCAGTTTGATGAAGCAGAAAGAGGTTTTTCCATACGCTTTGATGCGCCGCTTGATATGCGGATGGATAACAGGCAAACAACAACTGCAGCGGATATTCTGAATAGTTATGACGAAGCAAAGCTGCACAAACTCTTTGAAAAGTACGGGGAAGTTACCAATTCAAAAACGCTGGCAAAAACCATCGTGGAGCAGAGAGCAATAGCGCCTTTTAAAATGATCAGTGCTTTCAAGCAGTCATTGCAGGCTATTGTAAAAGGTAACCCCAATAAATATTTCGCCCAAGTGTTCCAGGCGTTGCGGATAGAAGTGAATGACGAGATGAAAGCGCTGGAAGAAATGCTGGAACAGGCCATTGCTGTTTTATCACCGGGAGGAAGATTGGCTGTTATCAGCTTTCATTCGCTGGAAGACAGGATCGTAAAGAATTTTTTTAAATACGGGATGAGCGAAGAGCCGGAAGCAGACGATGTATTTGGCACCAGGCCAAAAAGCCCGCTGAAGCTGGTAACAAAAAAGCCAATAACAGCAAGCCCAGAAGAATTAAAAATGAATTCAAGGTCACGCAGCGCAAAGCTGAGGGTGGCTGAAAAGATATAAGCCGATGAGTGAGAAAGAAATGAATACGGAAACGATTGCGTCTTCAAAGACTGACTGGAAAAAGTTTTTCAATCACAAATGGATCGTAAAGAACATTCCATTTTTTCTTTTCCTGGCATTGCTGGCTGTGTTGTATATCTACAACGGGCATACAGCAGATAAATTAATGAGGAGTATCAGCAGGAGTGAGAAAAATATTAAGGAACTGGAGTATGAATACAAAACGATAAAGGCAGATGTGATTTACCGTAGCAAGGCAAGTGAGCTGGTAAAAGCGGTAGAGCCATTGGGATTGAAGGAGCCGAAGCTACCGCCGGTGGTTCTAAATCCAGCCCCCTCCGCCCCCTGAAAGGGGAACCAGGAGTCTGAAAATGGTTAATGTACTTGTATTGGCTGAAATAAAAATAGTTTTTAAAACATAATACTGCAAAGCCCCTTCAGGGGTGTGGGGTATGGAGATCAAAAACGACATATTGTGGAGAGTGTACCTGTGCTTTATCGGCATAGCGGTACTGGGTGTGATGGTACTCGGCCGGGCTTTCTACATTCAGCAGGTACAAGGCGCTTACTGGAAAGGCATGGGTGATAGCCTGCAATTAAAGTATTTACCTATCGACGCAGAGCGTGGAAGCATATACAGTGAAGATGGCAATATGCTCAGCACTTCCATTCCCGTGTTTGACATATATGTTGACTTTGCTGCAGATGGTTTGAGGGAAAAACAAGGCAAGCGTTTTAAAGACAATATTGATTCGCTCAGCATGTCGCTGGCGGATCTGTTCAAAGACAAAACAGCAGGAGAATACAAAAAGCAATTGCAGCTGGCGTATAAAAATAAAGACCGTTACTACAGTCTTAAAAAGAAGATCTCTTTTGAAGAGTATCGCCAGCTCCGCAACTTCCCGCTTGTAAGATTAGGCAGGAACAAAAGCGGTTTTATTGTTGACTCCAAAGACAAGCGCATCAATCCTTATGTATTGCTTGCCAACAGGACCATTGGTTTATCCCGCCAGGATTCAACAAAAAATGTTGGGTTGGAACTAACTTATGATAGTTTGCTGAGAGGTACGACTGGTCAGCGTTTGATGCGATATGCCGCAGGTTCCTACATGCCGGTGATGGGCGCAGAACTCGATCCGGTAAACGGAAAAGACATCATTACCACTTTAGATACTTATATACAGGATGTAGCAGAAAATGCTTTGATGAAAATGGTAGACAGCAATAACTCCCTGCATGGCACCGCCATTGTAATGGAAACTGCTACCGGCAAGATCAAAGCCATTGCCAACCTCGGCAGGCAGCCCGATGGCTCTTACATCGAAGACCTGAACTATGGTATTGGTAAGGCAACAGAACCTGGCTCTGTTTTCAAACTGGCAACCCTGCTCAGTCTTTTGGAAGACAAGCATGTTACTATGAACAGCCTGGTGGATTGCGAAGGCGGTATCATTTCTTTTTATGGACTAAGAATAAAAGATTCTCACCTCGGTGCACATTCTATTTCTGTAAAAGAAGCTTTCCTGAGAAGCAGCAACGTGGCTTTTGCAAAGCTCGCCCAGCAATACTATGGGCAGGAGCCTAAAAAATTCACGGATCATTTGGCGCACTTCCGTTTGAACCAGATGACAGGTATTGATATTATCGCCAAATCAGGTAAGCCCACCATTAAAACACCTGCCAACAGGAGCTGGAGTAAAACCACCATTCCTTATATGGCGCATGGTTACGAAGAGCTGGTAACACCGTTGCACATGCTCATGCTGTACAATGCCATTGCCAACAACGGGAAAATGATGAAACCTTACCTCGTTAATTCCATCAGGGATTATGGTATTGATGTAAAAACTTTCAGCCCGGTAGTAGTAGAGCCAAAAATATGCAGTGAAGAAACATTGGCGCAGGCCAAAGAATGTTTGCGTGCAGTAGTGGACAGTGTGCATGGTACAGGGCATAAGATATTATATGATACGCTGTACTCAATTTCCGGTAAAACAGGAACTGCTGTAAGTGCGCTTGATAACAAAGGGTATAACAAAGGAGCAAAAATTTACCAGGCATCCTTCATTGGTTATTTCCCTTCAGAAAAACCGATGTACAGTATCGCCGTGGTGATTCAAAATACAAGAGAGTCAAGAAAAGTATATGGTGCAGATGTATCAGGAGTAGTTTTTAAAGAAATAGCAGATAAAATTTATGGACGCTTTATAGGTACTACCAGTTTTGCCAAGCTCAATAGCATAGACAGCACAATGTATAATTCACAGGGAATGAAAAATGATCTCCAGTCAATTTTCACTTTCATGAACATTGCTTACAAGGATTCCGCAAGAGACGGTTATTGGAGAATAGCACAGATGCAAAACAAACAAGCAGCTATGAATACACCACTTTATGCAAGTGGTTCTTCCAAAGTAATGCCCAATGTTGTGGGAATGGGTTTAAAAGATGCGATCTATTTATTGGAAAATAAAGGACTGGCTGTAGAGGTAAAAGGAAGAGGAAGGGTTGTAGACCAAAGCCTGTCGGCAGGATTGACATTTAACAAAGGACAAAAAGTTCAATTGCTGCTAAACTAAATGCT
>CAYOLS010000312.1:0-3350 GCA_964404845.1 uncultured Ferruginibacter sp.
GTTTGCTGGTAATGATCATTCCGCCATCCACCGGTTTGCCATCTACAATGGCCCATAGCTGGTACTGCTTGCCTGCAGGCGCTTCCGGCAAATTGCTTGGATCAATATAAACCTCGCCGGTATTTTTCATCCAGAAAACTTTGGCAGCAGCTTCCGGCGCAGCATCCATACCATTCAGTGAAACTGCCATGCTGTATTTGTTTTTCACTACGTCCATATCACTGTTCATTGCCCTCAGCTTATTGTTGGTAGCTACCAATTGCTCATTCGAATTTTTCAGTCCGGCTTCTGCTTCTTTAAATTTGCTGTAATAAGTCATGTTGAAATAAAGGCTTCCCAATAATAACAATATAGAAGCCGCCGCAGCATATTTCCATGCAGGGGATAAGCTTCTTACAACAGCTGCGGACGCAGGTTCTTGTTTATTTCCAATAGCAGTAATGATTGTTTGTTTAGCAGTAGCTGAAGGTTCAATAGCATACGCCATAGCATAAGCTTCCACACTTTTTTCAATGGCTTCCAGCTCTGCTTTTACTTCCGGGTACTGTGCTGCCCATCCTGCTACCTGCGCAGCTTCCTGCTGGCTGGTAAGTCCCAGTACGTGCATTTCCAGAATTCCGGACGATATGATCTCTTGTCTTTTCACTAGTTGTTAAGTCATCAGTTTTCTAAGCTCCATGATAGCCGTACGCATTCTTGTTTTTACGGTGCCAAGCGGAATACCCATTTCTTTTGAGATCTCCTCCTGAGTATAACCGCCAAAATAGGCAAGGTCTATCAGGTTTTTGTATTCAGGTTTTAAAGAAGCCAGTTGTTTGTTCAATCCTATGCTGTCAAAACGGTTAGCTGGATCCTTCGTTTGATAATTGGTGACCGAAAATTCATCCTGCGATATCTTCTGTTGTTTTTTATATCCCTTACTTCTTAATGTATCAATGGTGAGGTTGCGGGTAATGTTTACCATCCAGGTAAACAATCTTCCTTTGCCTGCATCATATTGTTTAAAATTATTCCAGATGCGTATGAAAGCTTCCTGCAAAATATCTTCAGCGAGCTGGGTATCATCTACCATGCGATGGATCACACCATTGAGCGCAGCGGCATAGTTATCGTACAGGTACGAAAACGCCGATTGGTCCTGCATCTGCAGCTGGTACACCAGTTCCTCTTCGCTATATTTTTGAAAGTCAGGCAAGTTGGTTGTTCAAATGTTTTTCTAAATATATGCGATTTCCTTATAAAGGAATACAAAACACATACGAAAACTAAGGAATGATGGTTTATTAATGTCAGTATATTTTTAAAATTATAACGGTCAGCAGTATAGTTAGCTTTAAATCGCTCCACTCCCGCCGGGGAGCGTAACTGTTCTCCCGATAGCTATCGGGACAGCTTTTGCTTCTTTCAAATGATAAGCTGCGCATCATTTGAATTTTGCCTTCGGCAAAGCCGAACCAAAAGAGGCTCCTCCATAGTTACTGTTAAATTTGTTAGAGTGGTTTCTATAATTTTGTAGGGCCTTCTTATACAGGCTCAGCATTGAAAAATAACAGCTCAGTTTACAGTAGTACAAAAGATCCACAGAGCTGCATCCGTCCCGATAGCTATCGGGACGGATGTAATCCTTTGCCGGGGTCTTTTTGTTTCTTTTGGACAAGCAAAGAACGAAGTAAAAACTCTAAGAAACCTCCATCACCTCATACACCGGGCTAAACAAATACCATTTGCCCGTCGCCACCTCCTGGCACTTGTAGCGCTTCCTTATCTTTTCTCCCTTGCGGAAAATCCTTTTGCCATTTATTTCAAATAAAGCGCCCTCAGGTAATTGCTCGAGTAAAAATTGTCCTTCTTTTACGGGGTCGTATTTTTTTAGTACTCTCAGCAGCTTTTCATCAGCGCAACTGCTTGCTGCGGGATTTTGCAGGGAGCGGGAAAGGGTAGTACTGATATCATCCGGGAAAATATTTTGCTGTAAGAACTGTTCCAGTATTTTTCCAAATGCATCTTTCCATTCCTTGCCATGTGCCTGTACCCTGTGCCCATAACGTTCATACGTAAAAAGATGTGCCAGCTCGTGCAGCAGTGTAATCAAGAAAGCATATTTATTGAGATTGCCGTTTACGCTGATGCGATGGCTCTGTCCTAAGTGTGCATGCCTGTAATCCCCGAGAATAGAATGGCGTGCACGGGTAACCGTTAGTTGCACTTTGTAATGCTGCAGGTAATGCATCACCCCGTCAAAACTCTCTTCGGGGATATATTGTTTTAACTGGTGAAAAGGAACTTTTTCTTTAGGCATTGTTGCGTCTGTTCAGCTTCATTACGGTGCTCACTTCTACTGCCAGGTAAATAAGGTAAATGAACAAAGCCGTAAATACAGATTTGCGGTTGTATCCGGGGCCGGCTTTGGAAACATATACGATCACAATAATGGCACAGGTGAGCATTTTTATCATCATGCCCGCCATCACCGTTCTTATAAATACATTGGGATTTTTGTTGGAAAGTGCTTTTTTCTGCAATAAAAAAATACCCAGGTTCATCAGGAAAAAAAGTGCATTGGCTACCAGTAAAATGCGGGTATCAAATCCTGCTTTCTGCAGCATGGAAGAGCAAACAAAAATGGCAGCGGACAAAATAATAAAAACAGCCAGCAGCGGGTATAAAAAACGGTTGAAAGCGCTCATTTTTTTCGGGAAGTATCTTTAATGATCTTATAAGTAAAACCTGTTATAATGAGCAAAGGTAATAACCATACGGCTAATGGATCTTTAAATTTCTGCCATTCGTCTATTTTCATGCCTGCATATACACCTATAGCAATGGCCACCAAAAACTGGGTGGCCATGCCTGCATATCTTAATAAAAACCTGTTATTGTTGTTGTCGTTCTTACTCATTTACTACGATTCCCATTTCCGGTTTAAGTTCCACGATATTGGCGCCCATATGGCACTGGCCATTGAAGCTTACCGTGGGTTCAATGAACAATTTGGCGGTATGGATATCACCGCTCACAGCAGCGTTGCCCTTTAAATGCAGCAGCTCCTGCGTATTGATATTGCCCGATACCTGCCCGTTGATATCGGCTTCCCGGCAATGGATATTACCTTCTACCATTCCGTCGGCGCCGATCAGGATTTTGGCCTTGCTAAAAACATTGCCCTTCACAGTTCCGTCAATGCGGATATCGCCTTCGGCTTCTATATTACCGGTAATAGTGTTCCCTGCACCGATGATGCTGGCAGAAAAAGATTCTGCACGGGTTTTCTCATTGTGTTGTTTAGTCTTGAACATGGTCTTTCGGAGGTGTTTTGGTTATAGATATAGGAATAGAACGAAAATTACTAA
>CAYOLS010000313.1:0-3336 GCA_964404845.1 uncultured Ferruginibacter sp.
CCTTCCATTTGAGAGAAGCAATCCATTGTTACAAAGGTTTGATACTGCTGCCATATTATGACTCACAAACAACACGGTTCTCCCCTCCTTACCACTTACATCTTTCATTTTGCCCAATGCTTTTTTCTGAAATTCAGCGTCGCCCACAGCCAGTACTTCATCCACGATCAGTATCTCAGGTTCCAGGTGGGCCGCTACACCAAAAGCGAGGCGCACATACATTCCTGACGAATATCGTTTTACAGGCGTATCAATGTAACGTTCCACGCCGGCAAAATCAACGATCTCGTCAAATTTTCGTTTGATCTCATTCTTCGTCATGCCAAGGATGGCACCGTTGAGAAAAATATTTTCCCTGCCGCTCAACTCGGGGTGGAAGCCCGTACCCACTTCCAGCAATGATGCAATGCGACCTTTTATTTTTATCTCTCCCGAAGTAGGCGTTGTGGTACGACTGAGTATCTTAAGCAAGGTACTTTTACCGGCGCCGTTGCGGCCAATGATACCAAGCACTTCTCCTTGCTGCACATCAAAATTAATATCCTGCAGCGCCCATACATATTCGCTATTGCCTTTTACGCTCCTGTCGTTGTGCTCTCCGATCTTCAGGTATGGATCTTCTTTGCCACGTAACCGGTGCCATGCCCTGTTCAAGTCATGCGCCAGCGAGCCTGTACCAACACTTCCCAGGCGATACTGCTTGCTGATATGCTCTACTTTAATAACTGTACCCAATCAAAAATATTTTTACTCCTTCAAAAGGCCGTGTTGTCTTCATTACACGGTGTCCATAAAACTGCGTTCAACTTTATTAAAAATAATGATGCCTACAAATAATACTATTACCATACATGCACCACTGTACCAAAGGCCGGGAATATCAAGTGTACCCTTGTTGAACAACGCATAACGGAAAGCTTCCGTAACAGGTGTGAGCGGGTTCCAGGAAATCCAGGCTGCATAACTTTTTGTGCGGAGATAACTCATGGGGTACGCTACGGGCGTAGCATACATCAGTAGTTGTACCGCAAAGCCTATCAAAACAGTAAAGTCACGGTACTTGGTGGTAAGGGAACTGATGATAATACCCAAACCTAGTCCAAGGCCGGCCATCATCAATACCAGCAAAGGTACCAGCAACCAGCTTATGCCAAAATGAAAATCGGATTTAGTGACTCCATAATATATCATCACTGCCAGTAACAGCAGGAACTGTATGATGAATTTTACCATATTACTCAATACAGTACTGAGTGGGAGTACTAGACGTGGAAAATATACTTTCCCAAAAATACCTGCATTGGCTATAAAAGTATTGCTGGTAGCGGTGATACAACTGCTGAAATAATTCCAGATGGTAATACCGCTCATATAAAAAGGGATAGCTTCGATATTGTCTGTAGGAATATTAGCCACCTTTCCAAAAATAAACAGGAACATTAGCGTAGTGAATACAGGTTGTATCACATGCCACAAAGGCCCCAGCACCGTTTGCTTATACTGCGCCGTAAAATCTCTTTTTACAAAGAGCCAAAGCAGGTCACGGTAGCGCCATATCTCTTTAATATTGATGTCCAGCAATTTGCCCTGAGGCCGGATCACCTGGTCCCATTGTTCTGTTGAGGTATCGTTTTTTTGTTCTGACATATTTTTTACCGGCTGTTTTCAACCAGCAATAATAACTCTCCGAGCTTTTGTTTGTACACGTCATAGCTAAAATTTGCCATTAGCTTTTCATGGTCGGGTTGATGATGTTGGGGATAGCTTGTAACCTGACGGATGGCTGCGCCGATCTCTTTCACGTTACCTGGTGTAACAGCCGTACCCAGCTCACCGTTCTTCAATGCATCCATGGTACCATCAGCATTACCGCCTATAACAGGAATACCATAATACATGGCTTCAATGAATACAATACCAAAACCTTCCTTACTGCTGGGCATAATGTAGCAGTTGCTCATTTTAAAATGAGCAGCCAGTTCTTCTTCAGGAATAAAACCTGCCAGTATCACCTGCGATTCCAACCGGGCATCGGTGATCTTTTGCTGCACCTGCTTCAGCTCTTCGTGGTCTGCCTTACCGGCTAGTATATATTTAATGGAAGGATCTTTCAAAGCGGCTATAGCTGTTATTACATCGTCGTACCCTTTGTATTTTTCCTTGGCAGATAACCGGGTGAGTGTAAGCAGTATTTTATTATCCGGAGAAATGGAATAGCGGTTGTACAATGCTTCCGGCACAGCTATGTTTTTTGATAAGGGAAGAAAAGGATCCAGGCAATTATTAAGTACTGAGATTTTTGCTGCCGGAATACCATGACTGGCCATCACCCGTTCACGTGTATAGTGACTCACGGCCCATACATGATCTACAGCACCAATCAGCATAGATTTCCCTTTGGAGATATCACCCCATATTTCAATGCCATGTGCTATTAAAATAAGCTTTGTACGGGGAGCTATTTTTTTGATCATCCAACCTACCATTAGCAGGTTTATATGGCTTAATATAACGATCTTACTGGAGACACCCTGTTGTACTGCATCCTTTACAAACCAGGCTTTACGGGCACCATAACACCTGTATAATTCCGAAGGAAAATAATTATTCCCATTGGCTGCGCCTGCTTTGTCATGCATGCTCCAGATCATGAGCCTGTGATTTTTCGCCACGCTGTTCTCATACAAAGCTTTCCCCACTATGCGGCATACTTTTTCAATTCCGCCTGTAGCGGAAAAAATATTCAGCGTTAACAAAAGTGTATCATTACGCATGATGCCTTTCCCGGATGATGAGTAGTGATAGCAACTGGCTCCAGTGCAGCTCACCGTTGAGAAATTCCTGGTAATTTTTTTTAGACCGCTTGCTGCCTGATTGTAATATATCCTTTACAAATTCGCTTTTGGCAAACCATTCTTTAAATGGAAAACTGAAGCCCATTTTTGGACGGTGCCATACGGCTTCAGGCAACTCATTTTTAAAAGCCTGTATCAGTAACGCCTTGGGTAATTCTGATTCATATTTGGCATGGGCCGAAATGCAGTTACAATATCGCTGAAACGAGTCATCCAAGAATGGCACCCGTATTTCGATGCCATGCGCCATGCTCATTACGTCTGCATCCCGTAATAATTGATTCTGCATATAAAGATTGGTTTCCATCCAGCTGGCCTGGTTACCTTTTGCAAGGCTGTCAACAGGCGGGAGAACAGGATTACTGTTTAATATACTCCATACATCTTGTTCTGTTGTATCCAGCTGTCGTGCTATATCGCCGGGGGCGAATTGACCACGCAGGAAAAGATAAAGGCCGCCGATACCTTCCATCTGCAGGTA
>CAYOLS010000314.1:0-3327 GCA_964404845.1 uncultured Ferruginibacter sp.
CCCCTTTGTTCAGATAGACGACGAATACAGTTTTATATCTACAGGCATCACTACCAGCAAATTACTCGGTGGCAAGGATCTTTTCTGGATCGGCCTGGGCACAGACGGGTTGCTCTTTTTTGATAAAGCCTCAAAAAAAATGCTGCGCCTGCTTCAATACGATGCAAGTAATAAAAACGGGATCGCAACAAATTATAATGAAAATATTTTTACCGACAGGGACGAAAACATCTGGTTATGTACCTGGCATGGCATTACCAAAATAAATGCAAAAGAGCAGCAATTCACAAGCTGGGAATTGCCGGAGTTAAAGGGCGAATTGTACAACTGTGTGTCTGGAATAGTAGACGATCCTTTTCAAAAAGATGTTTATTGGATGACTGCGATCGGTTCCGGTATTATTAAGTATGATCGTAACAGCAGGAAGCCCATTGATTACTATTATTACTATTACAATACAGCCACCAGGTCTTTTAAAGGAAATGATAATAACTACGACTGGCGCTGGACATTAAATCTTTTCAAAGACAGTCACAACCAGCTATGGTCAACCACTTATGCCGGGCTGATAAAAATTAAAAATGGTCAGCCCTCGCAGGTAATGCTGACAGACAAAACCGGTAATATCCTGTACCCGGAGGATTCAAAGGAACTGTTGGGCAATATATGGGCCGCAGCAGATAATGGAATTTTTAAAGTAGATGCTTTAAGCAACAGCTATACCTTTTACGAAGACACTATAGACAAAGGCAATGCATTTTACGACATCGAGGTTTTAGATAACAGCCATCTTTTGCTGGCCAGTGACGCAGGCCTGAAACGATTTGATATTACCAGCAATACTTTTACCACGCTGCCCTGCCCTGTTAAAAAGCTGGTCAATATTGAGATCATTGGCAGCAAAATTTATTTAGGTGGATTGAGTGGCTTTGCGGTATACGACCTCAATACACATCAAACAACAGCACTCGGCGCTACATTAGGCATTGAAAAAGTACAGAACAGCAGGTTGCGAAAAGATGCCCAAAACAATCTCTGGATATTTACATCACATGGTTTGTTCAAGTATTACAGCAACAAAGGAAATTTTGAAAAGTTTACACCAAGCGACGGTATTTACGACCTGAGTGACGATCATATTAATTTCTTCTCTTACCAAAACCGTTTTTACATTGGCTATCGCATGGCGGTCACCAGCTTTGATCCATTGAAAGTAAATGTCAATACAAACAAGGTAAACCCGGTGATCACTGAACTGTATATCAACAATCAATTGCTTAAACATTCCCTGGATAGTCTTGCTCAAAAAAGCCTGCACCTGGATCACAATGAGAATGGCATCCGAATAAATTTTACAGCGCCTGATTTTACGAATGCCGATAAAATCACTTTCAGTTACCAGCTCGATGGTTTTGATACTGCATGGATCAATGCAGGTACAAGAAGAACTGTTTCTTATACCAATCTCTCCCCGGGCAAATATGTTTTCAGGCTGAAAGCCGCCAACAGCAGCGGTTTGTGGAATGAGAAAATGGCCGTCCTGCATTTCACTATTAAAACACCTTTCTGGAAAACATGGTGGTTCAGGCTTGCTGTTATTTCGTTGATCGCCGCATTGATCTGGCTGTTGTATCGCTACAGGTTGCGGCAGATAAAAAAAATATACGAAGTGCGCAGCAGTATCAGCCGCAGCCTGCACGATGAAGTAGGCGCTACTTTGAGCAGCATCAATATTTACAGCGATGTGGCCCGCAAAAAAACAAATGATCCTGCCATTCACCAGTTGATCGACAAAGTATACGATGCTTCTGCCAATGCCATGGAGAACATGAGCGATATCGTTTGGTATGTAAATCCAAAGAATGACCTGCTGGAAAATCTGCTCATCCGTATGAGGGAATATGCGTTGCCGTTGCTTGAAGCAAGGGGCATCAATGTATCTTTTGAAGCAAAGGAAAACCTGGAAGAATTAAAGACCAGCATGCAACAACGCCATCATTTGTACCTCATCTTTAAGGAAGCCATCAACAATGCATTAAAATATGCGGAAGCAAAAAATATAGCCATTATAATGGCACTGGAAGGCAGCAGGCTCAGCATGGAGATAAAGGATGATGGAAAGGGTTTTGACAGCAGTCGCCAGTTTTCCGGCAACGGTATCAAGAACATGCATTCGAGGGCAGCTGATATCAATGCAGAATTGACCATTACCTCACAAACAGGGCAAGGCACGCTGGTAAGGCTGCAGCTCAGCATCACTTAAATAAGCGATTGCCTGTAAGGAACTTTGTTACTAATTTGCCATTTTTAAACAAGTGCATGATAAGGGTAGCGATTTTTGACGATAATAAAGACAGGCTGGATAGCCTGGAAATACTGATCAATTACACAGAAGGGTTGAGCTGCTGCGGAACATTTCTCAACTGCAATACTGTATTGGAAGATGTGGCTGAAGCCGTTCCGGACGTAGTAATGATGGACATTGATATGCCCGGTATCAATGGTATTGAAGCCGTAAAGATCATCAGGGACAAACACCCGCAACTGCCCATACTTATGCAAACAGTGTTTGATGACAACGAAAGAGTATTTGCTTCCATCTGCGCAGGCGCTTCCGGTTACATTTTAAAAAAAGCAAGTCCTCCCCAGATCATACAAGCCATACATGATGTGTATGAAGGCGGCGCTGCTATGAGCAGCAGCGTGGCCAAGCAGGTATTGAAAGCATTTCAAACACAAATGATCCTGCAAACGCCTGCCAATTTCGATCTTACCGACAGGGAAAAAGAAATACTCGGCTGCCTCGTAAAAGGGTTGAGCCATAAACTTATTGCTGCAGAATTATTCATCAGCATTCATACCGTGAATACGCATATCCGGAACATTTACGAAAAGTTGCACGTACGCTCCGTTTCAGCCGCAGTGGCCAAAGCCATCAAAGAAAAACTGGTGTAATCCAACTACTTAATATCGCATATTTAAGCGATTGCCCACGAGCCTGATTCCTTCTACATTGCATATAAAATTGCTATATGAAGAAGCTCATTTTTTTATCCCTCTTTTCCTTTTGCTTATTCCCGTCTCATGCGCAGGTAAAAATAGGTTCCGCAGGTAATCCTAACAGCAATGCTGTGCTGGAGCTGGATGGTGGTACCAACAAAGGGTTTTTATTGCCCCGCATCAGCAACCCGCAAATGGTAGCACTCAATGCTGCACCAGATGGCTTAATGATCTACAATACAACCGACAATTCCATTTATATACGCAAGATAGGCGCCTGGCAAAAAATTACCGATGCCCTGGACGGCGGCGGCGGTTTAACACTGC
>CAYOLS010000315.1:0-3326 GCA_964404845.1 uncultured Ferruginibacter sp.
ACACCATTGCCTTAAGCTTTTCCAATGAAAATAAGAGCTTCATCCCGGCGCTGATATTGTTGCCATAATCAAATGTAATGGCGCCCATGCTTTGTAATTGCAGCATGAGCTCTACGTGCAGCTTCATGCTATCGTAGCTAAGCGCTAAATATTTTTCAGGGTCTTCACTACGCATGATGGTAGCCTCTGTGTTGTTGATGGTATGCGGTACATAACCAATGAGCGGATCATGGGCACTTGTCTGGTCTGTCAATGTATCGGGTACGATATTTCTTTCCACGAGCCTTTGCAACAAATGCACGGCATTGCAGAGCACGCCTATCGACAATGCTTCTCCTTTTTCTTTTGCCTCGAGCGCACGATCAATAGCTTCGTCAATATTTTCGATCAACAGATCGCAATATTTTGTTTCTAACCTTTTTTGAATACGCCAAAGCTCTACTTCTGCTACCAGCGCTACGCCTTCGTTCATGGTAATGGCAAGCGGCTGGGCGCCCCCCATTCCACCAAGACCTGCCGTTACATTCAGTGTACCTTTTAATGTACCGTTAAAATGTTTATCTGCGGCCGCAGCATAGGTTTCATAGGTGCCCTGCACAATTCCCTGGCTACCGATGTAGATCCAGCTTCCGGCAGTCATTTGTCCGTACATCATGAGACCTTTCTTTTCGAGCTCTTCAAAATGCTGCCAGTTGGCCCAGTTGGGAACCAGCTGGCTGTTGCTCAATAATACACGGGGTGCATCTTTGTGCGTTTTCAAAATACCTACGGGCTTGCCGCTTTGTATGAGAAGACTTTCATCGTTCTCTAAAATTTTTAATCCTTTGATGATATTGTCCAGCGCTTCAAAATTACGGGCAGCTTTACCACGGCCACCGTAAACGATGAGATCATCGGGGCGTTCAGCCACTTCGGGATTTAAATTGTTCAGCAGCATACGCAATGCAGCTTCCTGTACCCAGCCTTTGCAGGTAAGGGTGCTGCCGGTTGGTGTTTTGTATTTTATCGGATCGTAAGACATAATGTTTTATTTTTTTAACCGCAAAGACGCTAAGGCGCTATGCATGCTTTCTTATTATTTATTTCAACTTTCTTATTCCTTATTTTATAACACGAATAAATCCTGCATTTTATAACATCCAACCCGCAACTCTCAACCCCAAATTTTAAACCTTAAACTTCTCAAACATTTTCAACTTCCTTCCCTATAAACTCCAATGCCAGCTTCATATCATCATGCAGCACACGGTCTTTTTCATTAAAGGATACCTCCTTCCTGAAAGCGGTGATTACTTTTTCCAATTCTTCAGATGTTTTTAATGGGCGGCGGAATTCAAGTGCCTGAACGGCTGTGAGCAATTCTATCGCCAGTACCCTTTCCACGTTATCGATCACACGCTTGCATTTGGTGGCTGCATTAGCACCCATGCTTACATGATCTTCCTGGTTGTTGCTGGATGGAATGCTGTCAATGCTGGATGGTGTGCACAGTTGCTTGTTCTCACTCACAATTCCAGCGGCGGTGTATTGAGGTATCATAAAGCCGCTGTTAAGCCCCGGATTTTTTACTAAGAATGCAGGAAGGTTTCTTTGTCCGCTGATGAGCTGGTAAGTCCTTCTTTCACTGATGCTGCCGATCTCCGCCATGGCAATGCTTAAAAAATCAAGCGTTAATGCCAATGGCTGACCGTGGAAGTTTCCGCCGCTAACGATCAGGTCTTCATCCGGGAAAACATTCGGGTTATCTGTAACAGAATTGATCTCTCTTATGAAAACAGATTTTACATATTCAATGCTATCGCTGGTTGCACCATGTACCTGTGGAATACAACGGAAAGAATAAGGGTCCTGTACCTGTTGCTTTTTCTGTTTACCAATTTCACTGCCGGCTAATAAGCAGCGAAGTTTCTCTGCCACACTCACCTGCCCTGCATGTGGGCGTACCCGGTGGATATTGGCATTCAGTGGATCAGCCACACAATCAAAAGCATCAAAGCTGATGGCTGCAATGATGTTGGCCCAGTTCAGCAATCTTTCTGCCTGCATTAAATTATACAATCCATAAGCACTCATGAATTGTGTGCCATTGATAAGCGCAAGCCCCTCTTTGCTTTGCAACTGAATAGGCTCCCAGTCCATTTCATCCAGTATCACTTCACTGGGATATTTAACGCCTTTGTGCCTTACTTCGCCGAGGCCGATCAATGGTAAGCTTAAATGACTGAGGGGTGCCAGATCGCCACTGGCTCCCAAACTTCCCTGTGTGAAGATGATGGGATGCACCCCGTTGTTGTACATGTCCATCAGCCGCTTAACGGTAGCGATCTGCACACCGCTATGACCGTAGCTGAGCGATTTTATTTTTAGCGCCAGCATGAGCTTTACGATCGGCTCCGGTACTTCTTCCCCCATTCCGCAGGAATGAGAAACGAGCAGGTTATTCTGCAGTTGCTCCAGTTGATCCTTATCAATGCGAACATTTTGTAAATAGCCAAAACCGGTGTTGATGCCGTAGAACAATCCATCGGAATCATTCATCTTTTTATCGAGGTATTCCCTGCATTTTAAAATACGTTCATGTGCGTCGAAAGTAATAGACACCAACTGGTCGAATGCAAGCAGGTTCTTAAGCTGCTGAAAATTGGTATGCTGCCGGTCTAAGGGTAGATAATTATAACTCATTCAGTAGTTCTTTGATATGGCTTTTAAATCGAAAAATGGTTGGGCAAAGCTAAGGAAAAGGGATGGAATGTTGCCGGGAAGGCGGGAAGACGTCTTCCCGCCTTCCCGGCAATAAAATGACTGGAAAGAGCCAGTAATTTTTATCATAATGAAAGTGTCAGGCTGAGCTTGTCGAAGCCGGGTTTGTTCATGATTGAATACCGGCTTAGACAAGCTCGGCCTGACAGTGTTTTCAATACCTGGTACTTTCCGTAAAATAATATTCGATCCTCCTGATCAAAATCATATTTTTACTATACATAATAAAACATTTCATGAAAGTTATCTTCCTTTTTATTGTTTCCTTCATTTCTATACAAGCCAATGCGCAAACGGTAAAAATTTTAACCAGCGGCACCAAAACAGGCATGCGTGGATTAAGCGTAGTAGATGATAAAACCATTTGGGTAAGCGGCACCGGCGGACAGGTAGGCCGCAGCCTGGACAGTGGTAAGACCTGGAAATGGGTGACCGTAAAAGGATTTGAAAAAATGGATTTCAGGGATATAGAAGCGTTCAATGAAACCACGGCAGTGATCATGGGCATTGATGCACCAGCATACATTTTACGTACGAATGATGGCGGCGAAAACTGGCAGGTCGTT
>CAYOLS010000316.1:0-3311 GCA_964404845.1 uncultured Ferruginibacter sp.
GATACACATACACATCGCAACGATTGTTCACTCCACCCGGGTTATTGAATTTTAATTTCAGGCTGCTGCCTTCTGCTTCAATGGCAAAGTCGCTGATCTTTGGATAGTTCTGCGGATTGGCTCTCGGGTGATACATACTGCTGAACAGGTCAACACCGATATAGCAGCTCGTACAAGCGGCAGCTGCACTGTTTTTGCAGGAAGGGTTGCGATAAGCAGCTTGTTTAATGGCGATGTACATGTTACGGAACAAGCGCCATTCTTCCACTGGCTTGTCACATTGCGGATCGGCCGGGATGCAGGTAAGATCAATGTAAGGGAACTGGCCATTGGCATTGGCCGGTGGCTTGTTCTCGCAATACACCACGAACTTGATGAACTGCTTCAGGCTTACAGGATAGTTATCCTGGAAACCTGCGGAAGTTTTCACACGGGTTCTGAAGAATACATTGATCTTGTTATTTATCTCAGCCTGTATACAGCTTTGAATATATGGTGCACTTATAAGGCTGTATTCCTGGCTTAAGAAATTACTGTAATTATCAGGCTGCCATCCGAAATCATTCAGGGCTTCCTGGTCATCATCTGTTTGCAGCATTTGCATATCCCTGTTCTTACTGGCCATTTGCTGCTCACATTCCAGCAGCAGGCAGTATTCAGGATGGTATTGCAATAATAAATAAGCCCATTCAGGTTGCCAGCCGCTGAGCAGCTCCGGTTCTTCCAGTTCGCCGATCGGTTTGGTAACGCCGTTGTATTGTATCAGTGGTGAGTTAGCCGGGTTTTGTTTGGCCTTTAAAAATGCATTTACAATGGTGCCACCGAAAGTGTTCCTTTCTTTAAACAACAGCGTCGTCTCATCGTAGAGCATGTATTGCCCGCCGGGAGTTACGTCTTTCAGCATCATCTTCCTGTATTCGCTGCAACCGTCGGTGCCGCAGTTTTTGGCTACGGATTCGCCACAGGCAGCTTTTGCCTTGTCGTACAATTTATCTATCCATATATAATCATCAATGGTAACATCAATACTATCTACTTCTTTCAGGATCTTTGCAATACGTGCCCTGAAGTCTTCCAACTGCCCGAGCTTTTCCGTACAATCTTTACAATTGGTAAAGCAACCGGTAAGGTCAACATTCTGCAGGTATTCTTTTTTAATATCCTTTATTGTTTTGGTCACCTGCGTTTGCCTGATGTATTCCATGTAAAAGTCAAGCGCCTTCTGGCTCATCACTAATTCATAGTTTACCTTGTACTCTCCTACTTCCGTGAAGTCGGCAAATACCTGGCCCTGGTGAGTGGGTAATACCACTCCGCACAATGTATTTGGATTCCTGGGTATGCCGCTATTGCCGTAATCAAAAGTAGCAGGCACGAGCAACTGCGTGTATATATTACCGTTATAGAGCAGGTTAACAGGATTACCGCATTCATCGCTGATGCTGAATTTTACATCATAATAACAATCTGCACATACCTGTTTGGAAGGATTCCATCCGAAAATAAGTTCCAGTGATTTCGTGGTAAACTCGTAATCGAATTTGGCCTGCCCCTGCGACGGTACGAGCACTGTAGTATTAAAGCTGATCTTTGCATTGGCTGCATCCCTTACGATGGCCTGTGGTTTTATGAGCTCATCTCTTATAATAGTTTGTGCGCCCTCCGTTTTAAGCGCCTGCAGGTTTGTGGGCGAAGCACCTGCCAAAGCAGTAGCAATAGTATGGCCCGCATTGTCCACATAACTTACGGAAGCCTGCCCGTTAGGGTCGACCACCATATTTTTTGAATAGTGCGTAGCAGAACCAACTTCTGAACCAAACAACCTGTCGAGTTCTGTTTGTGTGGGCTTGCCATAAAAATATTTTGTTTCTCTTCCGCCGCCAAGCTGGAATATCTTTCCTACACCGCCTTGCTTCCTGATACGGCCGGTCATATCTTTTGTATAGGCCGTTACTGAAAAAGGATATTCTTCAGCATCAGGTACATCACGGGTAAGCTCTTCGTTGATCCAGGTATTCTCCGGGCTGTAGTACTTAGATGCGCCGGTAAGCCGGATCATGGGCTGTGCATTGGTAACGCAATTGGCGCCGTTAAAATCCCTGTATGAATAAGCTTTGTACTTCTGGTTTTTGTTGAATGCAGGGAAATAATGCAAGGTATTGTCTTCCACGGGCACCGGTAATACACTTACCGCAGGGCGGTTCTGTATATCCAGGATAGTTTCTGCCACTACGGTATTATCACCCTGCGTGTTATTGGTAATGGTGACAGATTGCCTTCCTTTATTTCCACCATCGAAGTAAGACACTACTTCCTTGCGTTTACCTTCTTCGGCAAAAACGGCATTGTATTGCCAGTTAAGAAACATGTGCATTTCCTTCCCGTGCTCTACTGTAGCATATACCGCAAAGCCATTGATACCGTTCATGTCGGTCATATAATGCCAGGCTCCTTCAATGCGATCCATATCGCCTTCTACCTCTACATATTCAAAAGAACGAACCCTTACCAGCAGGTATCCTTTTGGATATACCATATTGATCTGGTAATTGGTATTAGTAGTGGTAATGCGGGTGGCATTATTCGTGAAAGCTTTATTCAGCAGCGCTTCGTCGAAGTTGCCCGGGGAAAAATTATTTTGTGCATAGAAACTGTTCTCACTGTAAAAAGTATATTCCAGGTCGTACCCTTGTGTATACTCAAATGTTCCGCTTGCCCAGCTGATATCCATCTTATATTCATTTGGCGAAGAAAGCGGAGGCAGTGGATTAAGATTGGCCTGGCGGGCATTTGCATCCTGTGCTGCTACCGTTTTGGTAACATTAAGCAACGATGCATTTTTATCGCCCTGCCCGGGTTTGTACTGCCTGCTGATGAACACCTGGTTTTTAACCCGCAAAAAATCTACTTTGGTCACATCGATCTCTTTGCTGCTGATCGATTTAACGGTCAGCAACACATCGTGCCCGCCACTGAATTTATAGTATGCTATACCCTTGTATGGTTTATTGGAAGTGGTATCGTATTGAATACTGAGCCTGATATCTTTTAATACCTTCTCCTCATTGCTGCTGTCTTTGTAGGTAATATCAACCAGCAACTCACAGTTAAAACTCGTATCAAAATATTTAGAAGCGGTATCATACCGCATTTCAAAAGTGATCAGGTTCTGAACAGCAGTATTTTGCCGGATGCTGTTCCAGAGTTGCTTGTCAGCAAACTTTTCATCCACCACCCTACAGGTAGCTTTGGGTTTAATGATCCCTGTAAGTGTTTGGATATATGACTCCGATTGAGCATGACACAGCGTG
>CAYOLS010000317.1:0-3310 GCA_964404845.1 uncultured Ferruginibacter sp.
ATATTTTTTATAATCATTGGTAGGTATGATACCTTCCTGGTCGAAGAACGAACCTGATACACGGAACATAGAATTCTTATTGATCCCAAAGTCCATACCGAGGTTGTGCGTTTGCGCAAAACCTGTCCTGAAGAAATTATCTATGTTATCATATTTCTTTGTGTTGCCAGAATATTTTGGTCCATAATACCTGAAAACGGCATCATAGTTACCATTGGTACCGTTGGTATACTCATCATATATTTCCGGCTGACGGGTAACAAACTGCAGGCGGAAGTTATTGTCGTATTGAAGTGCAAGCTTTGAGGAAGATGCTTTTTTTGTTGAGATAACAATTGCACCTGAGCTCGCCTGGCTACCATACAATGCTGTGGCTTCAGGACCTTTTAAAACAGTGATCGTTGCTATATCATTCGGGTTAAGATCGGAGATCCTGTTGTTGTAATCCGAGTTCTTATTATTGGTATTGGTTAACCCCGCACCTCTTTCCACGATTCCCACGCCTCTGCCGCCATCGGAGTTCTCATCCACTGTGTTGTTATCAATGATAACACCATCAATTACAAATAATGGCTGGTTGCTTTGGGTAAGAGAGTTGAAACCTCTTAATACAATGCTGGAAGAAGCACCTGCATTACCCGAGGTCTGGTTCACCGTTAAACCTGCCACTCTACCCTGGAGGCCATTGATAAAGTTTTCCCTCTGAGTTTCCTTTATCTCATCGCCGCTTACCTTTTGCACTGAATAAGGCAATTCACGGGGATTACGCTTGATGTCCATCGCCACTACCACTTCTTCCATTTCTTTCTGAGCAATGGATAAGCTAACGTTGATAGTAGTGCGGCCACCTACGCTTACTTCCCTGGTTGCATAGTTTACATAGCTGAATACAAGCGTCTGGTTGTTGCCGGCAGTAATAGAAAAGCTACCATCACTACTGGTAGTAGTAACATTGCGGGTTCCTTTTACTGTAACAGTTACGCCACTCAGTGGGTTGCCGCCATCACCGGTTACCTTTCCTGATACTGATTTGTCCTGCGCAAATGCAGGAAGGCAAAAAAGGATCAGCAGGAAAAAATTTAATAGCAGAAATTTTCTCATAGCAATCTGTTTTTGGTTTGTTTTAGTTTTTAGAATAGTTCGTATGGTAAAAAAAATTGGTCTATAGAACTGTAATACCAGCGTCCACAAAAGGTTTTAAAAGGGGATCGGAAGGGTCTAACTCTGTGATCAATATATCAATTCCCGTAGCAGGGCATACGTGAATGGGTTGGATAGTATCGATCTTTTCAGAAATAGTAAGGCAAACTACTTTGTTGGAGGAAGCCATCATTTGTTGTTTCAGTTGCACTACGTCCCAGTCATTATCGGTAATACCGTTTTCCAGACTGATGGCATTGATGCCTAAAAAACAAATGTCGGCCCTGATGGATTTAATACGGGCAAGCGCATCTGCGCCGATCGTTATCTTGGAGGTTTTGGATACTTTATCGCCTAGTACGATCACATCAATAGAAGGATGCATCATATATTCCACAACGGCAGGTATGCTGCCGGAAATAAAAGTGGCGCTCAGGTCTCTCGGGAGGCTGCGGGCCAGTTCAATAATAGTGGTGCCGCCACCGGTGAGGATGAACATGCCGTTCTGGATAAGGGAAACCGCTTTGGCTGCAATTACCTGCTTATCATCCTGGGCATAGACCCTGCCGTTGGTTTTTGATATTTTATCGAAGGATTGTGATAAGGCCCCACCATGCACCTTAATAAGTTTGCCGGTTTCTGACAATTCCTGTAAATCTCTCCTGATGGTATCTTCAGACACTTTCATCTCGCTGCTGAGCGAATTGGATAGTACCTTATTATGCAGGTTAACCTGGTGTAAAATATACGCCTGTCTTTCTCTTTTAAGCATCGAAAAGAATAGTTATGGTATGGCAAAATAAGTTAATAATTGCAAAAAGCCGCAATTTTCTAAAAAAAGAATTGCACACTTGTGCATAAAACCGCAAATCAATTGCAGGTTATTCCTTGCATGTGAAATATTTCACAATTCTTTACCTGTATGTAAGGTGGGATCATGATAGCAGTATAACCCGCAACTTATCTATTCCTCTACTTCCAATACATCAAAATACTTGCTGAAGCTGTTTACAAGCTGGTAAGCTTTGTAGATATTCCTGCAATAACGGTTGCCGAGTACGATAATGGTAGCATCTTCATCTATCAGCCTTATAAAAGCTGCATTGTTGCCATGCCACCAGCCATTGTGGAAGATCACTTTTTTGCCGTTGGGGTAAATATTCATCCTCCAGCCCAGGCCGTAGTTCTTCACACCGGGCCTTTCATTGCTATAAGGAGTATATGCTTGTTGCAGGGTTTCTTTGGTAAAGAGGAGGCCGCTTGATAAGGCACGGTCCCAGGTCAAAAGATCTCTTGGAGTGCTGTAGATATTTTTATCGCCGTATACATGGTCCAGGAAATTGTCTGCATTCCTGCCGCCCTTCCAGTCGTAGTTCGGTGTAATGCGGTTACTGTCCGCAGGCGTAAATACAAAACTATGCTCCATGCCAAGCGGGTCAAAAATGTGCTGCTTTACAAACTGAGGGTAGCTTTGCCCCGATATTTTTTCAATCAGCAGCGCCAGCAATGCATAGTTGGTATTGCAATAACTAAAATTCCGGCCCGGCGTACCGATGTTTTCCAATGAGCTTTTATGTGCTACCAGGTTATCGAATACCTGTTGATTGCTGATGGCTGCAGAATCCTTGTAGCCCAGCTTTTCCATAAAGTACAGGTAATTGGGCAGGCCGCTGCGGTGGTTGAGCAATGTACGGATGGTAACGCCGGGATAATTAAACGAAGGAAAATACTGGCTGTATTCCGCATCAATATTTACAAGGCTATCCTGCCATAGCTTTAATACACACATGGCAGTAAAGGTTTTACTTACCGATGCAATATGAAAAGGCGTGTTTTCGTCGATGGAATCAGGGCCACCCAACGGATTGCTGCCCCTGTATTTTTCAAAAATGATATTGCCCTTTACAGCCACCAGCATACCACCATTAAAAACAGAGGGGTTCAGCATACTGTCGTACCAAAGCTGGCAGGCATGCGCCAGCTGTTTTTTTTCTGTTTCGCTTATTTCACCTGGCGCAGGCAGTTGGATCTTTGCAACAGGCTTATTTGGATCATGCTTGCTGTCAGTGCTGCCACTCTTACAGGAAAACAAAACCAGGGCGCTGAATAAAAAATATATGGATAAAACAAAGGGAGATATAAAGAAGGAAGTGTTTTTCTTTAATGGCAT
>CAYOLS010000318.1:0-3284 GCA_964404845.1 uncultured Ferruginibacter sp.
ACATAATTATTGGACGGTCCGCCCATATCATATAAAGTATCCCTGCAGGGCATTACGGCACAGTTGGACAACTTGCTGTTGATCAGTTCCCACAGGTCGGAGTAGCCTGCGTCATAGCCCAGTCTCCACATGGCACCGCCCGCAAGTCCCTGCTGGTAGATCAAATCATATTTTGTCTGCAAGCTGTACGCATCGTCCATGAACTGCTGGTTGGGTACCGCATTCACATCATTGAAGCAATGATAAGCAGCATAAGAATAGGGATCTCTTAAAGTTGTATTGTAATAACCGCTGGTATTATCCCTGAACTGAGTATAGGTTTGCGTGCTGATAGGCGCAGCATTTCCATCTGCCGGCAATACACAGCCATTGGTAGTTCTCCAGCGCCTGCCATAATAAGGCATCGCAAGTACTACCTTTTCTTTCGGTGCATAACGCAGCATGCTGTTGAGGTCATTGGCCACATTGCCATGCCCATTAGGATCGGATACAGCTTTTGGAAATTGCCAGGTTGGAGCAATAGGGCCGGGATAATTCTGTGTGCTCCAGTAATAATCATAGCCCATCAGTATCAGCAGGTCCACTACTGAATTAAGTCCTGTTATGTAAGCATTGTTGCTGGCGTGGGCACCTTGTATATCTATGCTGATCTCTGCACCAGGTTTAGCTGCAAGCAGCTGTGTTCTAAGGTCTCCTAAAAAGCTAAGATAAGCAGGAAGCACGGTGGCGGAAACAATGGCGCCTCCTTCAAAATCAATATTCAATCCTTTTACATCTGCCGTTACCACATGATTCACAAGATTGGTGATCAGCGTTTGCTGTGCCGTAGCATTGCCAAAGAAGCTTCCGAAAGTAGTGGCGGTCCCAAAAAAAGTTACGGCAAGGTTTACATTTACCCCATTGGCTTTGGCAGCCAGCACGGTAGCATTGTTGCCCCAATTCACCAGTTGTGCAGCGTTAACGGCATTGCCTGTTAAATAATCTACCTGGTAAGAGAAATAAGAAAGGTCGCTTAAGGATTGCCATACATAACTGGCAGATGATGTACCGATGGCATGCCAGCCAAACATTCTTTTGGCAAGCGGACAAGCAGCTGCACTTAATCTTGATACCACCACATTGTTGTTGGCACAATCGCCATACCAGGCGCAGCGAAGGCTATCCCATTGTTGTTGAGGGTAGGCAGCTAAAGCCTCCTGGCGTTTTGTTTCAGCATAACGGTCGCTGTTAAATTCTGATTGTGATTGAACTTTTACGGATAAAAAACATATAACGATAAGGATTGCTATGGATAAGCGTTGTTTGGCAAGGAGTAGCATTGTAAAGTGTTTTTAGAAGTTACGTTACAATTTAATTATTAATAGCATTCATTTTGGAATATGCAGGTTTGTGCAGGGAGAAAAATAGTTGAAAGTTGAAAATGGAAAATTGAAAACGCAGAAAACACCTGTCTGACGGTCCCCGTCTGACAGGCATATTTTTAACCGCAAAGAACGCAAAGGAGTAAAACCGCAAAGACCGCCGAGCTCTCTGCGCCCTTGCGAAACACCTTGGCGCCTTTGCGATTAATAAAAAATGTTTACCTAACTTTGCACCCACTATGACAATAGAGCAACTTAAAGATATGAGAGACCGTATCCTGGTTTTGAGGAGGTTTCTTTGACGTCGCTAACAGAGAAGCGAAAATAAACAACGACAAACAACTGTCTCTTTCCCCGGGCTTCTGGGATGATAATGCCCGTGCTACTTCCATTTTAAAAGAAATTAAAGTAAACGAATACTGGGTGGATATGTTCAACAACGTATCAACCGCTGTAGAGGACTTTGCCGTGCTCTTTGAATTCTGGAAAGAAGGCGAAGCTACAGAAGATGAAGTGAAGGAAGCACATGCAAAAGCTATCAACTCCATAGAAGAAGCCGAGTTTAAAAGCACCCTCAATGACCCGGCCGATGCATTGCCAGCTGTTGTGGAAATAAACAGTGGTGCTGGTGGCACCGAAAGCCAGGACTGGGCTGAAATGCTGGCCCGTATGTACCGCATGTACGGCGAAAAGCAGGGCTGGAGCGTAAGCGAGCTGGACTGGCAATGGGGTGATGGTGCAGGTATTAAAAGCGCCACCTACCAGTTTGACGGTCCTTTTGCATATGGTTTCTTAAAAGGCGAAAGCGGTGTACATCGCTTAGTGCGCATTTCACCGTTCGACAGCAATGCAAGAAGGCATACTTCCTTCGCCAGTATCAATGTATATCCTTTGGTGGACGACAGCATCGAAATAGAAATAAAAGATGCGGATGTAAAAATGGAAACAGCACGAAGTGGCGGCGCCGGCGGACAGAACGTGAACAAAGTAGAGACAAAGGTTTTCTTAACACATATTCCTACAGGCATTGTTGTGGTTTGTCAAACGGAGCGCAGCCAGCTTGCCAACAGGGAAAAAGCGATGCAGATGCTGAAAAGCCGCTTGTATGAAGAAGAGCTGCGCAAGCGTAATGAAGTAAGAGATGCGGCAAATGCCAACAAGAAAAAAATAGAGTGGGGCAGCCAGATACGCAGCTATGTTTTCCATCCTTATAAAATGATCAAAGACCATCGTACCGATTTTGAAGTTGGAAACGTGCAGCCTGTGATGGATGGGGAACTCGATGGATTTATAAAATCATTCTTAATGAGTGAAAAAGATGCGGAGCAGGTGTAGTTTTAACGCACTTAAAATAAGATACCATGCATAAGATCATTGTTTGTTTTTTAATGGCTGTAATTGTACTGTCAGCCTGCGATAGCAGGAAGGATAGCAGGGAAACAGTTGCGGCTGATTCCGCAACCATCACAGTACCGACACCTGCAGTGGTTGATTCTGTGATAAATACCATTACTGTTTCAGAAGCAGAAATGAAAGACGACAGTGTTTTTGCAGATGGCAGCATTCCTTCTTCCTGGGAAAAAGCTGGTATTACGGATGTGAGGGGATTGAAATTGTTTTTAAAACAAGCGCAGCAATGGGTGATGAACAACGATAAAGAAAAATTGGCTGCTGCCATAAAATACCCGTTGAAGGATATCAAGAACGAACAGGAACTGGTAGCAGCTTATGATAAAGTATTCACGAAAGATGTAAAACTGTCCTTTGCTACTATTAACTTTAACCAGATTTTCCGCAACCATGATGGTGTGATGACAGAAGGTGGAAAGGTTTGGATCAACCAGTTTGGAAAAGACTTTAAAATATTTGCCATTAATCAATAATTAAATTTACAGTTATGCAATACGGTGATTTCTACTACCC
>CAYOLS010000319.1:0-3276 GCA_964404845.1 uncultured Ferruginibacter sp.
CTTACCTGCTGATCACATTGCAAACATACCATCGGCTGAAAGCCTTATCAGAATTGAACGCCGGAAACGACGGTCTTTCCGCATTTACGGATTACCGTAACCGGTTTTTCCGGTTATACACTAATTTTTCACCTGCTATTCCGATTGTTCCGGGTATTATTTATTTTAGATAGAAGCAAAAATTTTATGCGTTTAGACCATCCTGACTACATTAAGCTGGTAATTGCAGCCTACCATGATAAGCGTTTGAATAACCAGCTTTCGCCATTATTAGCTCAGCCAACACCGGCTGGTATCAGGCAAGAATGCGCAACTGTTTACCAGGAGCGCTTTGATAAAAAAGATGAGCCAATGCTCAGGTCCTTTTTCGGACCAGCAGAACAGGGAAGAAGGTTCCAGGCGCTTATTGAAAGTTTCGAAGCGGATAGATTCAGGCCGCTTGACAGCTTCTTAAAAGAAGAAAACAAAAAAGGATTTTTAAAAGAAGAAGGGAAGAAAGGGATCACAAACAGGAATCTCGAGCTCCTTGCCTGGTTAATTGATTTTAAATACAGGCCGTTTGTTTTTTCAATGGAGGTTTTTCTTACCGACAAAGAACGCAAGGTTTTGGGTATAGAAAGTACTGTAAGTAATCCGGGGAAAGAGGAAGAAGAATCAAAAGTAAAGCAGGGACCAAATAGTACAGGGGAACCTGCAACAACATTGGAAGGGGGTAATATCGAAGTAAAAAATACTTCTCAAACAGAGGATGACAAACCTCAGGTCGTAATAGTAACTGATACTGAAGATGCTGGTGTAAAAGATGAGAGGGGTAGTGTACAAAATATCAAATGGAAAAAACCTGCCGCTATTGGCTTGCTGTCGGTAATTGTTTCCGGGGCAATTTATCTCGGCAGTCAAAATTTAGTGCCCCCGGTAACACCTTTACAGGGTACAAATACCGGCTGCATGTATTGGACAGGAGATCATTATGAAAAAGTGCCCTGCGACACAATAATAAAAGACGGGCTTAAATTATCATTTGATGAAAAACTTGAGAATTTAAGAAGGATCACAAGGTTGGATACAATATCTGAGTGGTCGATCGGGAAAGTGCATTATATAAAAGATAGCGGGATAAAATTCTACACAGAAAGCGGCTTTTACCCGGAAGAGCCCAGCCGCCCTTTAAAAAAACTTACACGGTACATATTTGACAAATACCTCCGTAATAAAAAAGACTCCGGCAAATATGCTTCAGCCGAAATAAATAAAAGCCAATTATAAACAACTACCACCTACTCATGAAAACTCTTACTATTACCTGCCTGTCGTTCCTGCTCTTTTCCTGCTTTAGCAAGGATAGGGAAACAAGAAAATTAGAGCGGCTAAACCATCGTATCACTCATCTTGAACAAAGAATTGATTCTTTGATCGGCAACGGTAGCTTTGACTCGGTTGGGATAAGGCCAAACAAAATGACCAGCCGTTGCCAGGCAATTACTAAAAGAGGGAAACAGTGCAGGAGAAAGGCGAAAAGCAATGGCTATTGCTGGCAGCATGCAGGGTAATACTATAATCCTTTGGAGGAAATTGTTGAAAAAAGCGGATAATTATATTCCACCAACGCCGTATCAGGCCCATTTTTCCGGGAGGTTTCACTAATCGAAATATCCCGCATACTTTCTATGCCTGTTAAATTATTTTTCCATCCTGTACAATCAATATAGAATGTCCGCCTGGACAAAAGAATTGATCTGAAGAAACTAAAAGCGAAAGCTGTTATTAGTTTCATACTATTAGTGTGCTATTGGGGCACTGTTTAAATTTATTGTATTCTTTCTTCAGTTTAACATAATACACTTGACATCACATTTTGTTCATTTTAGCAAGTAAAGCACACGAACAACTTCGTTAGCGATTATTTATTAAAAAGATAGTGGCTTACAGGTACCAAAATTTACCGACCAATCAAATTACTTCTACAATGCCCCTTTAGTTTGTAAACTAATTTTACAGTTGTATGTTATAATTAATATAATAAACTTGATAATATCATACTAAAACCATAAATCAAATATCTAAATGAAAAGAAAGCTACTTGTTGATAATTTCCTGAATTCCAGGGAAATAGAGCATACAGTTATTTTCAGTAAAAAAGAGAAATATAGCCAAAAACTACGCTCGCTTTTACTCATTGCACTAATGGCAGCTTCTATGCAGGAGGCAACAGCCGCCATTTACAATGTTACTAATACCAACGATGCGGGTGCCGGTTCCCTTCGGCAGGCGATCATTAATGCCAATGCTACACCAGCCGGGATATAGCTATGAATTCCGTTGGGATATTAAATGCTGTAACTGGCAGTAGCACTTCTACAAGTAATTGGTAACAGTAAATGCCTGTCTTGTACATAGAATGACCTATACAATTCAACCCTACATAAATCATTATGGCTAAAATGCAATAGCTGTAATAAATCAACAAAAGTAAAAATTAATAGATTTTTTTTAAATATTATAACATGAAAAATCATACTGCCAATGGGCTAGCCAAGCATGCAAGACTACTCATTTGGATCTGTTCCTTTTTGACAGCAAATTTAACCTATGCCACCACATTCACCGTTACCAGCACAGTGGATAATACTACCACTGCGGCTACCACCCCTGGTACTTTGCGATGGGCTATCACACAGGCGAATGCAGATGCCACTGCTACACCTGCTGCACCGCATAATATAAATTTCCAAATCTCTGGTACAGGAACCCATACTATAACCTTGGCAGCCGTGTTGCCATTGATTACCAGACCCATGAACATTAATGGGTACACAGAGTCAAACATAACACAAGGTCCTGTGGGTCCAGGAGGGCCTACCCGGCAAATAAGGATACAAATTGACTGTAACAATCTATCGCCAGGTTCAGGCGGCTTTTTCAAGTTTGGTGCAGGTGCCAACGGTTCATCCATCAGTGGGTTGGCTATTTATAACACAGGCGCTGGCATGGGAGGTTCTAATTTTTGTATAGGGGTGGTTGAGAGTATAAACGGATTACACATTTGGGGTAATTATTTTGGTGCTTTAGCCGATGGAACGGTACCTAGTACTGCTGCCTTAAGATCAACTGTTGTTCATTTGGGACAATTAGCTCCTGGCGTAGCCATTAATGTTTCCAATTTTTATTTTGGTACCGATGGCAATGGCACTAACGATGCCAATGAAGGTAATATGATGGTTAATGTAGAAGGTAATGCTGAAGGTCTGCTTATAAATGGAACCCAAGGCACTGGCA
>CAYOLS010000320.1:0-3259 GCA_964404845.1 uncultured Ferruginibacter sp.
AGAAAGAGTTAGGTTCAAAGCCAACAGCCAGTGCGATACCTGTATCGTTCGCCTTCATCTCAGGAGCCTTAACAACGGCCTTCCGGGCGAAGACCTGCTTAAAGACAGCATTACAGTTGAAGTGCACAGGACCGCTTTTGATGATAAGTCTGTGGAATTTGACCTGGCAGATAAGAACATCATCATAAAAAACAAGGAATACCTTTTTATAGGTCTTGAAACGATCCGCTGCAACAGTGCGAAAGGCGGCAGCTGTTCGCTCGCATATATCGGAACTGAAGAAGGTAATTACCTGTACCGCACAAGAGATTACAGGGATTGGGAGGAATCAACCATGCACAGCCTTTATCTCAAAATATTCTACACATATTAGTGTGCGAAGTCCTCTTCAAAATTTCCTTTGATCCTTTCCATTGATGGATTGAAGTAACCGAATTTTAGATTAGGGAATTCTTCTCGTATTAATTCCTGCATTTGTTTTACACCCATGCATTCGCCGGTATCGGTCACGCCTATTTTACCAAGATACCAGTCAGGGTCAATATTAAAATTGCGCCATTGTATCATGCACAGGTCTGTTTCTTTGATCAGCTTGCGCAGCGCTTCATATTCTTCAATGCTGTCCGTCATTCCCGGGAATACAAAATAGTTGATACTTGTCCAGCCACCATAGCTTCTTACAATTTTCAGGCTTTCGATAATATCCTGGAAGGTGTAATTGTTAGGACGATAATAAGGCAGGTAAACACTTTCACGGGCAGAGTTGGTGCTGACCCTTATGCTGTTTAACCCTGCTTCGCACAATGCTTTCACCGCTTCCGGCTTACTGCCATTGGTATTGATATTGATGCTTCCCTTTGGGGTATGTTTTCTTATTTCAATGATCGATTCCCGGATGGTCTCCCACATCAGCAAAGGTTCTCCTTCGCAACCTTGCCCAAAACTAACTAACGGGAAAGGTGCTGTTTCCAGGTGTGGCACAGTAAATTCAACGATCTCTTCTGCAGTTGGTTTAAACGTCAGCCTGTCCTGTGTGCTCACAATAGTTTCTTCTACCGGCTGAAAGCTGATACAGCCAATACAATTGGCATTGCAGGCGGGCGATACCGGCACGGGGCATTCCCATCTTCCCAATGATAGGTTTCTTGCTGCCGGACAGGTATAGGTCATACAACAATTTTCCATCAGGTGTTTTACCAGGCGATTGTGCGGATAGGCTTCCAGTAAATTGGCAGCACCTTCTTCGATCACTGCTTCCTGGTAACCCGCAGCTTCCTGGCGAATATCTTTTTCAATTCTTACCGCAGGTACATAAATGCCGTCGTTCAGCCAACCCGCTGCTGTATAGCAAAACAACGGAAGCGTTGGCGCATCCTGCTTTGTTTCATAAGCGGCCATATACAAACCTGTATGCGCTGGCGGGATAAATGCCGCTACGGCCCAGCCAAGTTCGCAAATACGCATCTCTCCTGTTTCCACATCAATACCGATCCCACGCCGGCCCGGCAGTTCATACAGCTGGCCGCCTTCGGGCAATGCGATCCATTCATCTTCCGGGATGGGCACTGCATCCCAGCCACTGCGGCCGGTCACATAAAGGCTGGTATCTTCAAAAATATTGCCTTCACCATCTGAGTATAAGATATAGGGAGACTGAGTGAGTACTTGCATAGCGGCAAAAATAAACTTTTAAAATGAATTGGCTAAGGCAACGATGTTGTTTAATAAACAGGAAACCCCTCCGGGGTTACATATTATTGCAAATTACATTTTCTATAAAGAGGTAAGCATACAGGCTTGGAGTAAAAGTAATTGCAGATCGCAATTAATAACACCATTTGCATAACGGTACTAAAAGAATACAATAAGTTGAACATACAATTATAAATGCCGTAGAGATTCCCTGATTTTAGGATCAAAATTTTGTTTTAATAAACTCCGCAGGAGTATCCTGAAAATTCCGGATTTAAAGATTACGATTAATCATGGGCCTGGCCTCCAGTGCCGGCCCGGGTGTTACAAAAGTTGTTAAAACCAGGTTCATCCAACCTATCCGTTTCCTCTTTTGAAAGCGTGAACTGGAACACCCTGTTGTCTTTCATTTCCAGGGTAAGGATACCGTCTTTTAACATCACAAAATCTACTTCCTGCCATTGAAAATGTTTTTTGGGAAAAGAAGGATACTCAATGCCCTGTTCGTTAAATTGTATAACCAGTTTCCTGTTGCTGTAAAAACCAAATACGGCAAAGATCAGCAACAGTGCTCCTAACCAAAAATTTCCGTACAGGAACCATACCAGGGCTGCTATCACAAAAGAAATTTCTACCCTGAAAGAAGCGAACTTTTTTTGTGTGAGCTGTAAAATATAAAAGACAAAAGCGAGCATGCTGATGATCATTCCGAGCACTACCAGAATTTGTTTACCCGGCTCCGTTTCGTTAAAATAAAAAACAGCAAAACCAAACGCATTCACCAGCGCAATAATAAAAGTGACCACTTTGTAGGTGGTCGCTTTATCATCTGGTAAAATAATATTATACTGCATATTATTGTGGATTGCTGGCAGTAAGCAGGTTGCATAATTTGTACAGCACCCTTGCTCCTACATTCTCATCCCATTCATTTTTGCTGACACCAACTTCGTTCAGGTCAAAACCGATGATATGCTTACCGGCTTCTCTTACTTTTTTGAGCAGGTAAAATATTTGTTCCGCTTCAAACCCACCCTGCACCGGTGTGCCGGTATGCGGACAAAGCTTTGGATCAAGCCCATCTATATCAAAGCTGATAAATACATGCTGCGGCAGCTGCGATACGATATCATCCACGATATTTTTCCAGGTCTCCCCTTCGTATTGCCTTTCCTTGATCACTTTATCAAAATAGGTCACCACCCTGCCGTTGCTGTTGCTCACATAATCCAGCTCCTCATCACAAAAATCACGGATACCCACCTGCACCAGTCTTTTCACCGCAGGAATTTCATTCAGCACATTATACATGATGGAAGCATGCGAATAAGTAAAGCCTTCATACGCACAACGCAGGTCGCAATGCGCATCTATCTGCAAAATGCCAAACTCAGGATATTTTTCGGCAATGGCTTTTATATAACCAAATGGTGTGCTGTGATCGCCGCCCAATAAACCCACCAGCTTGCCCTGGTCTATCAGTTCCTTTGTTTGGGAATACACCCAATCATTTAAAAACAGGCTGCCCGCATTGATCTCTTTCAGTGATTTGCACATGAATTTATTA
>CAYOLS010000321.1:0-3255 GCA_964404845.1 uncultured Ferruginibacter sp.
ACCATGTTTTAAGATCATCAATGGTTTTGGTACTGCCATCAATATCGCTGAACACTTCCACCATCAAAGCCTGGCTTTCCACAGGCGCCTGGTACCAGTAGTAACCACCATTGGTAAAGTCTTTCCAGTACATACCCATTTCTTCATTTACAATCGCATTTTGTTTTAGCGAAGCAACAATGGCTTTGGCAGTTTTGTCATCTTTTGTCCTGTGCAATGCCAGTGCGATCATGCCCTGCATATATTTACTTTGGCTCAGCCAATATTTCTGCGCCTGGCCTTTGTAATAATTGTAAGCGGTATTGGCGTTGTTGTATATTGGCTTATCGGCAAAGAAGCTGCGCATGTACAGGTATTGTATGGCTGCGCCCGACAAATGGTTGTCAGCCAGCTTTACTTTTGCTTTCACCAAATAATCATATTCTTCTTTGATCCTTGCATCCAGGTAAGGTAGTGCATTGTTAATGATCGCATACACTTCATTGTTATCGTTGCCGCTCAGCGCTTTTAATTTTATTAAATGACCGATGCCTGTTACAATATATTGGGTGATGAACCTGTCATCAGGCCCGCCTTTGAACCAGGTAAAGCCGCCATTGGAACTTTGCATTTCTTTCAGCTTGTTAAATGTGCTTTGCTTTTCTTTTGCCAGGCGAACCAGGTCGAACAGGATGGCGATATTTTTCTTTTGCTCCTGCTCGTTCTTAGCTTGCAATACCCATGGTGTTTCCTGTAATAAGGCTGATTTTAATTCCTCATTCTTCTGAAGGTTACTCATGAGTGCAGCAGTATCTGCTGTTTTCCATTTTTCAAATACTGCTTTTATTTTAGGCGTAGAGTTGGCTACAAAAGACGCCAGCACATTTGCATAATACCGGTTAAAGCTTTGTTCTGCGCATTCATAAGGATACTCCATTAAGTATGGCAATGCCTGTACAGCATACCACGCAGGATTGCTGGTATATTCAATGGTGAATGAATGATTGCTGAGTGTGCTGCTGTTGCCGGATTGCAACAGTTTATCGAAAGTAAATATTTTGCTGTTGGTGTTGCGAATATTGAGTGGTAATGTTTCGGTCACCAGCATGCGGTTGGTCAGCACAGGAATAGCCATTTCTTCCCCGTCGCTGAAGCTGCCATCTTTTGAAATGGCTTTTATGCGATAGGTCATGGCGCTGTTGAAATTATAGGGAGCACCAAAAGGGAATTTTACGGCCACCGATTTGCCTGCTTCTACGGTGAAGTATTGATTTGGGAATACATTTTTGAACCAGCCATCCAAAGGCTTGCCTGTTGCGGCATCCAGCAATTCTAACTGAGCAGTACCGGTAATTTCCTTGTCGCTCAGGTTCACCACTTTTGCTACCAGTTCCATATCATCGCCTTCCCTGATAAATCTTGGCGCATTCGGCTGCACCATCAATGGCTTTTGTGTGATGATAGTTTGCTCATTGTAACCGCTTACCAGGTCTTTGGTATGCGCTAATGTCATCAGCTTCCATTTGGTCAATGCCTCGGGAATGGTAAAGCTGAAACTTACATTGCCTTCTGCATCTGTAGTAAGTGCGGGGAAGAAGAAAGCGGTTTCGTTGAAGTTCTTGCGGATCTGCACTTCACCACCACCTGCTTCATTTTTATTCGCTCCATCATTTCCGCCAGCCAAAGTTGCTTTTGCAGAATCTGTTTGCGCCTGCAGTCCAGGAATTTTTTTAAAGCTAATAAAGCCACTAGCTGCTTTGTCTTCCATTTTTTCCTGTTCAGCTACGGCTGCCGGTGCCGGTGCCGCATTTGCTGCAACATCAGACCTCATCATTTTATAATGCCTGGTATAATACCCATTCTCATTCCAGCCAAAATTTGCAAGCGCATCATAATATTTTTCTTCCGGCTGAGTATAGTTGTAGCTATAACCCATTCTTTCCTGCGATTGAACAGACTGGAAAGTATTGTCAGTCCAATCGATCCTTTCTGTATTACCCGGCCATATAGATGATAGCGGATTCCAGTTGTGTGGTTTGAACTGGTCCAGCGAAGCATCATACATGCTTACCAGCAATTCGGCCGCTGCTTTTTCGCCTTTGCTGCCACTGATCTTCATCGTCCATTTTTCTTCTGCACCCGGCAACAATTTATCCCTGAAAGTAGAATAGCTGATGTTCAGCTCTTTATTGCTCCATGGAATATTTATGAACTCGTTGTTGCTGTACACCCGGTTATGCTGCACAAATGCATAATTAAGGCTGATGCCGCCACGATCCTCTTCTGTTGCGGTAAGTTCAGTATTGTAAGGCTTGTTACCCGCAATGGTATTGTATTGCGTAGAGCGGTTTTTGCCGGTACGGCTGAGATTTTGTATCAGCCATATTTTATCAAAACCTGTTTGTATGCTGTAGTTCAATTTTTCTCCCGGCTCTGCCGATCTTTTATTCACGGCAACCAAAACAGGCTCATCAATTTTATTTTCTTTACCATCGCTGATGCGGATGAATTTTTCTGCTTTTACTTCTTCACCATATTTATCAGTTGTGGTAGCGATTATTTTATACCAGCCATTTGCCAGTGCTGTGTTGCGGATATTGAAAGAAGAATTTGCTGAAGTAGTATCCGTTACTTCCAGCGCTTTTGCGCCCAGTGCCCATTTGCCTACCTGGTCTTCATCCGCATATACATCGTAAGGGAAATTGCGGTAGTATTCTTCTTTACTCATTACAAACTGATCAGGCATTTCCCAGTAACGGTTACGGAACATGCGGCCGGGTTGCTGCAATTTGTATATAGCAAGGGTTACTTTGGCTTTTTCAAACAAGCCATTCATGTTGGTGCTGCTGATCTTAATATTTTTTAAACTATCGGCAGCAATTTTTGCTTCAGTATTGATGCTGAGCTGTAATGCCTGGTAAGCTACGGCCACAAGGGTAGAACCGCTCCTTGTTTCGCCGTTGATATCGGTGATATCTGTTATTACTTCGTATTCAAAAACAGGCTGGTTCTTTTTGTCAACCGTCTCATCGGGAATGGCTTTAAAACTGATATTGAAATTTCCATCTGCATCTGTTTTGGTAGTGCCATTGGTAATTTCCATCTGTTCGCTGCTGCCATAAGGCGGCCATATTTTGTAGCCCCAGTCAAACCAGATAGGGTAGCGTACCTTTCTTACTACCCTGTAAGCTACGGAAGCGCCGTCTATATTATTGCCTGCATAAGCTTTGGCATTACCCTCCACTTTTATAAAATCATTAATGCGGTAAGTGCCTT
>CAYOLS010000322.1:0-3248 GCA_964404845.1 uncultured Ferruginibacter sp.
ACCGTATACTTTTTGGGATTTCTTAAGCATGCTGCGATCATGGCTGCTTCGGCACGGGTAAGGTCTTTAGCATCTTTATTAAAATAGGATCTGGCTGCTGCCTGCACACCAAAAATGCCGGGGCCCATTTCGGCCACATTCAGATAGGTTTCTAAAATTCTTTTTTTACTCCAGATGGTCTCGATCATGAAAGTGAAATATACTTCCAGTCCCTTTCGGAAATAACCGCCGCCCTGCCATAAAAAAACATTCTTGGCCGTTTGCTGGCTGATGGTGCTGGCACCCCTTACTTTGGTAGGATGCTTTTCGTTGTATTTTTGTGCTTTTTTGATCGCCTTTATATCAAAGCCATTGTGATCGGGAAAGAGCTGGTCTTCTGCAGCCATTACTGCCAGCTTTATATTCGGGCCCATTTCGTTGTAGCTGATATAGTCCCGCTTGAGGCCATAGCCTTTTACAAAATTCACCAGCTGTGTAATAGTGATCGGCGGGTTGATGAACCAGGTAAGTAAAATATAAACGAACTGGCCGATGAACATCCACAGGAATACTCTTTTTGTTATCCGCCACCAGCGTTTGGATTTTTTTGCAGACGAAGTTTTTGCCATAGTTTATTAGTCGATAGTCAATAGACCATTGTCCACAGACGAGGAATAAAATCGGAAAATAAAATATTACAGTTAAATAATAAATTAAAATGTAAACGTTCTTCTATGAAGCGTATTGCTTATGGTGTTATTTATTTAACAGCAAAGAACGCAGCGGAAATATGTAAAGGCCACAGAAATAAATAAAAAAGAGTCTCCAAAATTGTAGTACTGCTATGGTCTATAGACTATCGGTCATGGACGCATTCGTGAAAATCACTTCCCCATCTTCATATACTGCAGCTTATACTTCTTCCCCACCGGCATTCCTTTGCTGCCGGAAGTGCTCATCAGGTAACCTAATCCACCTAAGCCTACAGCAGCAGCCAGTAAACCTGGACTAAACTTTTCTTTATTTGACAGGTAGGAAACGCCGCTTGCAAGTGTTAACAAAGCACCGCCGCCCATTAATGCTACGCCGCTTCCGCTTACATTAAACCCTTTTTGTTTAGGAGCACCGAAAGCTGCTATCTGGTTATAATGGTAAATGTACCGGTAGCTGCCGGCCGTATCCAGCATATAAGTGCCGAAGGTGGTAGGCACACGGTTCACCACAAATTCCTGCAAATAAATGCTGTCGTTTTTTATCGCATTGATATAAGCGTTCCTGTAAGCGCCGGTAGTGCTCACAAATTCAATGTTGGAGCCTGCAAAAATATTGCGGATGGTCTTGTTTTTCTTTTTAAGAATGATGAAGTCAGAAGATTGAGAGGAAGCTGCAAATGGAAAAAACAGGAAGATGTATAGCAGTTGTTTCATTACAGCAAAGTAAAAACGTTAGGAGCAATTATCCATCAATAGCTTGTTAATCTTTGAACAGCGAATAAATAATGCCCGTTAATATAGTAATGCCAAAACCGAGGTAAAGGATGCCTGAAAGACGATTGATCAGCAAAATATTTTTATCGCTCAGCTTTTTGCCCAACAAACCTGCGCCCAATACTTTGCCCGTGTCTGCCAGGATATTTACAATAAGGCAGGTTGCAAAAACCACTACCTGTTCTTTAAAATTGTACATGGCCGCCAGTGAAGCCGCCATCAATACCCAAAAAGAAATCACAGCCGGGTTAAGCGTATTTACTATAAAGCCCGAAGTGAAAATGGCGAAATAGTTGGTCTTCTTTTTTCCCGTGGGCGTGATCTCATCACCTGCAATTTCCAAAGGTTCCTGCAACTGGCGGGGTGCGATCTTTTTTAAGAAAGTAAAATAGATGCCCATGCCGATCAAAAAACAACAGCCCGCAATACCGATGGGTACTTTAAAATCCATCAGCGTTTTTACTACTTCACTAAAGCTCACGCTCAGTACGATCCAGATGATATCGCTAAGCCATACACCTGCTACAAAGCTGAATCCGCCTTGCCTGCCATGGTTGACACTCTGTTTAATAATGGTGAAAATAACCGGACCTACTGAAAATATCAGCAGTAAACTTATGGCCAGTCCTTTTAAAAACGCATCGATCATAGAGCGATTCTGAAATGAAATAAAACGCCGTTGAGCGGGTTCAATTTAGCCCCTTTTTTCTAAAAAGCCTTTCCAGTCATCCAGCATTTTTCCTTTTACCACCCTGGGAAATTTATGCTGGCCACCTTCCTTGCCTTTTGATTTCATGAAATCAAGAAATACCTGTTCGGGCAATACAGTAGCAGAAATATTTTTCAATGCATGCTTGCGTTCCACTTCATAATCGTCGTTCAATATTTTCAGCTTTGCATCCAGCATGGCTGCAAGTTCCGTTGCATCTACTTTATCATCTGTAGCAATGAACCATTCATGCGCAAAAAAAGTGCCGTAAGGAACACCAGCCACGGTAAACTCCGGAATAGAAATATTCAACTCCTCCGACACCATTTCAATGGCCTTGTTCATATTGTCTACGCTCAGGTGCTCTCCCACCAAACTTAAAAAGTGTTTGGTACGACCGGTTATCACAATTTCGCTTCTTTCCTTGTCAACCAGCTTTACGGTATCGCCGATCGCATAGCGCCAGGCGCCCGCATTGGTGCTTATCAAAATTGCGTAGTCCTTGTTCTCTTCTATCTCGTGCAACATGAGTGCTTCCGGCTCGTCCACCATATTACCATCACTGTCAAAGTTGGTATCATCAAAAGGAACAAATTCAAAGAAAATATTGTTGTTGATGGCCAGGTGCATGCCTTTGGTATTCTGCCTGTTCTGGTAAGCTAAAAATCCTTCGCTGGCAAGATAGGTCTCAATATATTGCAATGGTTTGCCCAGCAATTTTTCAAAACCCCTTTTATATGGCTCCATGGCTACACCGCCATGCACATAAAAAGAAAGGTTCGGCCATATATCATGGATCGTCTTTAAGTTGTAGCGCTCAATGATCTTTTCCATACACAGCTGTAACCATGCAGGCACACCTACGATAAAACCAATATCCCAGTTAGGTGCATTCTCTACTATCTCGTTCAGCTTCTTACTCCAGTCTTTTTCTTTGGCGATTTTTTTTCCGGGCTTGTACAGGCCAAGTCCCATGAACCAGAAAGGAATATTTTTTTGCTGAATGCCGCTAAGGTCACCGGCGTAATAAGTAGGTCCCTTTTGCAGCTGCGTGCTGCCGCCCAGCATGAGCC
>CAYOLS010000323.1:0-3230 GCA_964404845.1 uncultured Ferruginibacter sp.
TAGTTGCTGAACTCTCTTGACGATGCTTCAAAATGATCTTCTGATTCACCTTCAATATGTGTGCGGCTGCTCACTTCGCCGATAGAAACAGCATGTGCTTTTCTTGTAGCACTTACTGCCTGGTTGGCGGCGCTTTCCATGTGCGAGCGCTGCTGGTTCAGGTAATCAGATACAGAATGGTTATTGTGGCTGCCGTTGGCATTGGTGCTGGCGCTTGCGCTCAGGCTGAAGATGCCGATGCTTCCTTCTGCATCTCCATGAAAATCCCACTGGCCTTCCGAAGAGCTTTCTGCACTACCCGATTGTGCCGCCGAAGCATCTGCCATGTATTTCTGTGTGGCCGTCATGTAATACTGTTCTTCAGAGATCTGTTCACTACGGTAGCTCAGCTTCGATTCGCTGTCGTAAGTAAAACGGCTTCTCCTGTCGGTAGTAGATAAGCGTACTTTTTCCCCTGGTAATAAAGTAGTGCTGTAAGCAGGATCTCCCAGTGTAAGCCCGAGTGTACAACGGGAGAATTTAAAATGCAGGATCACTTCTACCATTACCCGCCTCCGGTTGGAACCGGGAACTGTGGTAGGATAGGTCAATACCCTGCTGAAATTAATGACGTCGCAATGATCGTCTTTGATCAGTGTAGGGCAGCAGGGGATGCTGGCCCCGTTTTCATGAGTGTTAGCCATAAGAGGTGTTTTTTGGTGTTATATAAAATAGGTAGGCCGGTTAGCAACGGCACAACAATTGTTCATCAGCCTTTGAGGGCCGATACATTATTTTTTTATCAGTTAACGGGGCTTTTCAAAAAGATTGGGTGCGGATAGGGAGTACAAGGAGTTATACGAGAGTTGTAATTCAACAACACAAACCTACAATGAAGAAATATTTTTTGCAATACGCAATTGTGGTATTTTTTTTATGTGAATAAACTTAGCATGGATCTTATTGTTAAAACTACTGTCGGCCTGAGCTTGCCGAAGGCGATTTACCGTTTGCCTATGCCGGCTTCGACAAGCTCAGCCTGACAAAATTGTCAGACCAGGCTATTACTTTTATTTAAGAATAGAAGGCTGTTAAGAATTATCAGTTAATTTTAATGTTCAGGTAATTACAAAGAAAAATTTATGAAGACAGATATATTGGTGATAGGTTCGGGTATTGCAGGATTGACCTATGCTTTAAAGATCGCACAGGAATGCCCCGATAAAAAAGTAACCATACTTACCAAAACACAAAGCGATGAAACCAATACCAAGTATGCGCAGGGTGGCATTGCAGGTGTAATGGATACAGAGCAGGACAGCTTTTCCAAACACATAGAAGATACGCTGATAGCAGGCGATGGACTTTGTAATGAAGCAATAGTAGAGATCGTTGTAAAGGAAGGAGTGGATCGCATCAACGAATTAATAGAATGGGGCGCCCGCTTCGACAAAGAGCCTGATGGCGATTATAAATTGGGCAAAGAAGGCGGCCACAGTGAGTTCAGGATATTGCATCACAAAGATGTTACCGGCAAGGAAATGGAAAGGGCTTTACTCGAAGCCATTAAAAAAGCAAAGAATATAGAACTCATCAGCCATTGTTTTGTTATTGATATTATTACACAGCACCACCTTGGTTTTTTAGTTACCAAGTCAACGCCGGACATTGAATGTTATGGTGTGTATGTGCTCAACCTTAATAATAATAAAATTGAAAAGATCATTGCTTCTGTAACATTGCTCGCTACAGGTGGCAACGGGCAGGTATATCGCACTACCACCAATCCTGCTATTGCTACAGGTGATGGCGTTGCTATGCTTTACCGGGCAAAGGGAAGGATCGAGAACATGGAATTTATCCAATTTCATCCTACTGCATTGTACGAAGCAGGTGTAAGAGGTCAGTCCTTTTTAATTACAGAAGCAGTAAGAGGTGATGGTGGTATTTTACGCAATGCCAACGGCGAAGCCTTCATGGAAAAATATGATGAACGAAAAGACCTGGCGCCGAGGGATATTGTAGCAAGGGCCATCGATAATGAAATGAAAGTAAACGGTACTGAGTTTGTTTATCTTGATTGCCGCCACATGGACCAGCAAAAATTCATGGAGCATTTTCCTAACATACATGCAAAATGTTTGAGCATAGGTGTGGATGTTTCCAAAGACATGATACCCGTTTCACCAGCGGCACACTACAGCTGCGGCGGTGTAAAAACAGACGAATGGGCACGCACTTCCATACACGGCTTGTATGCGGCCGGAGAATGTGCCAGCACAGGATTGCACGGTGCCAACAGGCTTGCCAGCAATTCACTCCTGGAAGCCATGGTATTTGCTCACAGGGCTTACAAGCACAGTCTTGAATATCTTAAACAGGAAAGGGAAAATGTGTACGACAAAATTCCAGACTGGAACGCAGCGGGTACTACTGCTCCCACTGAAATGATCCTGATAACGCAAAGTCTCAAAGAACTAAAGCTTACTATGAGTGATTATGTGGGGATCGTTCGCAACAACGAACGTTTGAAAAGGGCCAATCGCCGCCTCGACCTCCTGCACGAAGAAACAGAAAGCCTGTATGAAAGAACGGAAGTATCGCCGCAGCTCTGCCAGGTGCGGAATATGATAACCGTTGCCTATCTTATTGTAAAAAGCGCCGAGCTGCGCAAAGAGAGCCGTGGCCTGCATTACAATACCGATTATCCCGAACGCAGCAGTATTTTGCAGAATACAATATTATAATGCCGTTATCTTTGCAAAATAATCTTAGGCATGTATTATATCCTATACGGTTTTTTATACCTGGTTTCGCTAATTCCTTTTTTTATACTGTATCCCATCGGGGATTTTATCTATTTCATCCTTTATCATATTGCAGGATACAGGAAAAAAGTGGTGATGGATAACCTCGCCGTTGCTTTCCCTGAAAAAAGCCAGCAGGAACGCATTGCCATCGCCAAACAATTTTACAGGAACCTTATTGATACTTTCCTTGAGTCCATCAAGCTGCTTAGTATGAGTGATAGCACATTCGCAAAGCGGGCGCAAATGGATCTTACAGAAGTAAAGAAGCTGATAGCACAGGGAAAAAACATCCAGATGCACAGCGGCCACCAGATGAACTGGGAATATGCCCATTGGGCAGCAGCCATGCAATTGCCCATACCATGGGTGGGCGTGTATAAAAAAATCGGCAATGCTGCTGTGGACCGCCTGTTCAGGAAGTTGCGCAGCAAAGGCAGCACT
>CAYOLS010000324.1:0-3201 GCA_964404845.1 uncultured Ferruginibacter sp.
TCATCTCTCATCTCTCATAACTCACTCCATTTTAACAAACCATCCGCCTTCTCTCTCCGTATGTTTCAGTAAATTTATACAATGAAAATTTTAAACTGTATGGTAGTGTGTATGGCTGTTTTTTTCAGCGCCTGTGCTCAAAAAGCAGAGAATAAATTGCCACCAACCGCCACCACAAAAAAGAATGCTATGGAATGGAATAAATTAACACCCGAAGAAGAAAGAGTAATTGTAAACAAAGGAACAGAGTATCCCGGTACGGGCACTTTGCTTAACAATAAGGAAAAGGGAACCTATATCTGCAAGCGTTGCAATGCCCCGCTGTACAAGTCAGAAAGTAAGTTCGACAGCCATTGCGGCTGGCCCAGCTTTGATGATGAAATAAAAGGCGCTGTAAAAAGGATTCCCGATCCCGATGGCTTGCGTACAGAAATTGTATGCGCCAATTGCGACGCACATTTAGGACATGTATTTTTAGGCGAAGGATTTACCGGTAAAAACACCAGGCATTGCGTAAATTCTATTTCTATGTTATTTGTACCGGATAAAAAAGCTGAGTAATTCTTATCATAACTTTTTTTACAAATTGTACAACATTGCCAAAGTTTTAAACTTTGGCAATGTTGTTTATTGAACGGAGTGTCTCCCTTTTATGCGACTTTGACTTATTTACAGATTGTCCTACTTTTATTGATAAATTGTAAGACATGCGACTCCTGCCCATCTTTTCTTTCCTGATCATTTCTTGTATAACACAGGCGCAAACTCCCGAAAGGGAAGGGTATGACCTATGGGGTTCCGGCTTCGGGGAGGTAAAACAATGGCGGGTATATGGCAATAAAGTAATGGTGAGGAATGATTCTTCCCTTAGCGGTAAAGTGATCGACACTGTATTTTTAGGTGATAAAGTGGAGCTCATTCGCAAGACCAGTGCTTTTTCTACCAATAACAATATTTATGCTCCCTGGGTGGAAGTGAAATACGGAGCTGGTAAAAAAGGGTATGTATGGTTAGGGCTCATGGCTTTTCAGCAGTTGAGCAAAGAAGACACTTCGTTTTTGTATGGATTGGAAAAGGTCACAACAAAATCCATAGAACCCGGTTTTGAGGAAACAAAATTTTACATAGGGATAAAAGCTGCCTGCAATAATAAATTGCTGGACAAAAAAGAATGGGCAATAGCAGGCGACGAATCCAGCAGCTTTGCCGAAAGCAAGCTGCTCGGCAATATGGGGCTTACCAATACACACGAAGTACTGCGGATCAATTTAGGCGGGGAAGCATGCGGTATACCCACCTATTATTATTACCATGGCTGGAATGGCCAGCGCTTTTTTAGTCTGCCCGGTAAATACATTGTTGGTGATGCCGATGTTTTTTATCATTCGGAAACATTGTTGTTCCCGGCAGAAAAAGGAGGGTTACCAGGCTACATTATCAAGCTGATAGAAGAAGAGGAAATGCTGGAAGAAGAAACAGCTACCAAACCCGCCAAATACAAAAAGAAAACCGGCAGGGAAAGATATGTATGGAATGGAGAATATGCAGTAAAAGTAAAATGATAATTATCCAGGAAATAAATAGCCCGGCACTTAAGTGCCGGGCGCAATTCATAATATTCTTCTACGCTTATTTAGCAGCGTTAAATCGCTCTTCTACTTTATTCCAGTTTACTACATTCCAGAAAGCGGCCAGGTAATCTGCACGCTTGTTCTGGTATTTTAAATAGTAAGCATGTTCCCACACATCGGCGCCTAAAACCGGGGTGCCTTTCACTTCTGCTACATCCATTAACGGATTGTCCTGGTTGGGGGTAGAGCTTACTTCCAGCTTGCCATCTTTTACGATCAGCCATGCCCAGCCGCTACCAAAACGGGTAATACCTGCAGTATTGAATTTTTCTTTAAATGCATCAAAAGAGCCAAAAGCTGCATTGATCGCTTCCGCTACTTTTCCTGAAGGAGTGCCGCCGGCATTAGCTGCCAGGCTGTCCCAAAAAAAAGTATGGTTCCAATGTCCGCCACCATTATTGCGAACAGCAGGGCTGATGCTGCCTGCATTTTTTACCAGGTCTTCCAGAGATTTATTCTCATTGTCAGTACCGGCAATGGCTTTGTTCAGGTTGTCCACGTAAGCCTGGTGGTGCTTGTCGTGGTGTATTTTCATTGTTTCCGTATCAATATGCGGTTCCAGTGCTTCGTATGCGTAAGGGAGGGGCGCTAATGTAAATGCCATAATCTTAAAATTTATCGGTTAAAAAATCTAATCTAATGCTACAAATTTAAAGCCTAAAAACAGTAATTCCATTTACTATATGTAATCTTTCCAATATCGGAAGGGCTAGGCCATTTTATTCCACGAATTGGTCCGCTATGAATGCGGAACCAGCTAAAACATGAGATCTGTCAAATTGAAAAATTCGTGTAATTCGTTCCAATTCGTATAATTCTTTCCTACTATCTTTTAGACCTGAAGAATTCCTTCATCAACCCGGCACATTCTTCCACAAGTATACCGCCGGTGATCACAGTTTTAGGATGAAATGGATTGTTAGCACCTGTACTCCTGCGGTAGCTATTCTTTTCATCAGGAGCGCCAAAAACAATACGGCCGATCTTACTCCAGTATAAAGCACCGCTGCACATCAGGCAGGGCTCAATGGTAACATACAGTGTAGCATCCGGCAGGTATTTACTACCCAGGAAATTATAGGCCGTGGTCAGCGCCAGTATTTCTGCATGGGCAGTACTGTCGTTCAGCAGCTCCACCTGGTTATGCGCCCGGGCTATGATCTTGTCCTGCATCACCACTACGGCGCCGATAGGTACTTCGTCTTTATCAAAAGCTTTTTGTGCTTCCTTTAAAGCCTGCTGCATATAGTACTCATCTGTCATTTTTTAAAATTATCTTTAAACAAATTTAAGGCATGGGCATAGTTGACCAGTTAAACGATTGCAGAAAGTTTTTCAGCTCCGGGGCTACAAAACCCTATGCCTATCGCAAAGAGCAACTTAAAAAATTAAAAGCTACCATTGAAAAGCATGAGCAGGAAATTTACGCAGCCCTGTACACCGATCTTAAAAAAAGCCCCGAAGAATGCTGGGTAACAGAAAATGGATTGGTGCTGGGAGAATTGAGCACAGCGCTCAGTTACCTGAAAAAATGGATGGAGCCCGAAAGCAAACACACCAACCTGCTCAA
>CAYOLS010000325.1:0-3189 GCA_964404845.1 uncultured Ferruginibacter sp.
CTTTTGGTGCAGCACTTGGCCTCAATGCCAATGGCGACCTGAGCAACCCAACCAATGTGTATATCGGTTCATGGATGCGTTTGAACGATGCCATCATTCCTTATATCGGTTTGGAATTTGGTGGCCTGAGAATAGGCGCTACTTATGATGTAAATATCAGCAGCCTGAAAGCAGCTACTACCAGCCGTGGCGGTTCGGAGTTCTCACTGATCTACATTCACCGCAAGACCGAAGCAAAAGGTATTCCTTGTCCAAGATTTTAATTCAGCAATTATTTATAGAGAAGCCCTGGAATTTTCCGGGGCTTTTTATTTATAAAATGAAGCGAATAAATTTCAAGGAGAACAAAGAGAAAGGAGCTAAAAGAGGTAACTCCTTATACCACTTTCTCTCCCTTTGCATGCTTTTATCTTACTTACTTATTAGGCTTACCGCTAACAAAAGCATTTCCCTTGATAAAAAACCGGTAAGGCAACAGCGCATCTTCACCTGCATAGTCCACCCCTATCCTTTTGCTAAAGCCTATGAGTTCATCTTTCAATTCAAACTGATCCTGGTAGAGCCCGATCGTATCATCCATTAAGCTGATGCCGGAATGATGCTTGAACAGCCCCAATGCCTTACCTACATTACCCGGGCCTTTGGTGAGTGTATTGTCCAATTGTTGTTTGCCGGTACGTTCGAGCATGACAGGGATGCCTTCCATGGGCTCCAGTGCTCTTATCAATACCGCATCGGGAATATTCTTTTCGTTGGTAACAATGTTCAGCATCTGGTGAATACCATAGCAGATATAGATATACGAAGTGCCGCCTGTGCCATACATGTGCTCGTTCTTTGCTGTACGGCGGCCATTAAAAGAGTGGGAAGCTTTGTCCGTAAAAGCAACATAGGCTTCTGTTTCCACGATACGGCCGCTGGTACAGGTTCCGTCAATATGGGTCACAACAATTTTGCCCAGCAGTTCCTTTGCAATGGTCACTACATCGGTACGTTTATAAAATGAACGGGACAGTCTTTTCATTGGCTATAAAGTTAAGTTGGTAATGTTTAATATCTTTATACGAAATCGAGATATGAGATATGAGATATGAGATATGAGATATGAGATATGAGATATGAGTGATGAGATATGAGTGATGAACGATGAGATACGAACCTTGAACTTTAAACTTTGAACCGTTGAACTTGTAAATGCTAAAAGAAATAATAATATCCATCCAGTCTTATGCGCAGGCGCATCGTTTTATCAGCAAGCATAAGCTTTGGAAATGGATTCTGATACCGGGTTTGATATATACGCTGCTGTTTATTGGCGGCATGTACCTGTTCTGGACATCCAGCAACACGGCCATTGAATTTATTTTATTGAAGACGGGCGTTAAAAACTGGCTGGATAAAATGCAGGACAGCTGGATCAGCTTTTTGTTTATCATCGGGCAGATCATCCTGCGGCTGGTGTTATTGCTTTTTTATTTTTCGCTTTTTAAATTCCTGTTCCTCATCATCGGTTCACCATTGTTTGCCTACCTGAGCGAAAAGACCGAAGCCATCATGGAAGGAAAAGATTTTCCATTCAGCTTCAGGCAGCTGATGAAAGATATCTGGCGTGGTATCCGTATTGCTTTGCGAAACCTGCTCTGGCAAACGGTATATGTGTTGAGTATTTTTATTTTATCCTTTATTCCCTTATTCGGGTGGATAGCACCATTGGTAGCCTTGCTGGTAGAATGTTATTATTTTGGGTTTTCAATGCTGGACTACAGCAGCGAACGAAATAAATTATCCGCATCGCAAAGCATTGAGTTTATTGGCAGGCACAAAGGACTTGCGATCGGCAATGGGATGGTATTTTATTTAATGCACATGATCCCTATTGTAGGCTGGCTGCTGGCGCCCAGTTATGCAGTAGTAGCAGCCACCATTAGTTTGTTAACTGCCCGTAAAACGCAGGTCATTATTCATTAAACATGAGCACTGTTTATTTAATTCCTTGTGTATTGGCAGAAGATGCTATCGACAGCATTCCATCGTATGTAATGGATGCGGTAAAAAAATGCAGCGTCATTTTTGCAGAGAACGAACGCACTGCCCGTCGCTTTTTAAAAAGCATAGACAGATCAATTGTAATTGACGACTATGAATGGTTTACCATTCACAAAGCAGAAGAAGAGCAGTTGCAGCAATTCAGGCAAAAAATAAAGGAAGGAAAAAACATTGCCATCATCAGTGAAGCCGGCTGTCCCGGTATTGCAGACCCCGGGCAGATACTGATCGCTGCCGCACAGGAAATGAATGCTGTGGTAAAACCGTTGGTTGGCCCAAGCTCCATACTGCTGGCATTGATGGCAAGTGGCATGAATGGCCAGCAATTTGAATTTGTAGGGTATCTGCCGATAGACAACAACGAGCGCAATAAAAAAATAAAAGAACTAGAAGCTGCTTCGCAGAAGAACAACAGCACAAAAATTTTTATAGAGACCCCTTACCGCAATAACCAGCTTTTTGAAAGCATTATTAAGAACTGCGCAAACAATACAAAGCTCTGTATCGGTGCAAATATTACTGCTGCCGGTGAAAGCATTCTAACGCTGCCCATTTCACAATGGAAAAATAAAAGGCCGGAGCTTCATAAGCTTCCGGCCATATTTTTATTGTATGCAGGTAAATAATTACCGCTCTATCTTTTCCATTTTTAAAATACCATCTACAATATAAACACTGAATCCTCTCCAGGGCACTGCATTTTTATATTCCTTGTAATGCAGGTCAAAATAATTACCGCTGTTCTCCATCAATATCTTAGCAATGCTGTCGCTCACAACAGAAAACTCAAATTCATACGACTGCACAGTGCCTGCTCCTTTGGAACGGATGCCCGACTGGATCAGCTTTCCTTCATAGGTCTTGAAGACATTCCCCTTTTTTACTACATAATTCAGCTCACCGGATTTTACCCCTTCACCAAACACATAAAAATATTTCCACCATACCATAAAGCCCAATACCAGTATTAATATCAGGAAGAACCAGCGCAGGAATTTTTTAAACCCGCTTTTCTTTTTTGGTTGCTCTATGCTTTCGAATTTTACATCGTTCATCTTTGTTAATTTTCTTAAAAGTAATAAAACATTCTATAATCCATATTCGCTTACCAGCCACATCAGCAGGGTCATGTTCGCAGCGCCC
>CAYOLS010000326.1:0-3188 GCA_964404845.1 uncultured Ferruginibacter sp.
AAGAAAAACATTTTGAAGCATTGAACGAGATCGCCCAAAACAAAGAAATATGGGCATTTACATCAGCTAAAGTGAATTCAACAGAAGATTTCAGGAGATATTTTGATACAGCATTGAACGAAATAAAGAACAAGGCTTCCTATGTTTTTGCAGTGTTCGACAAACAGGAAAACAGGTATGGGGGTTGCACCCGCTTTGCCAATATCAGCCGCCCCGATAAAAGACTGGAGATCGGCTGGACATGGTACCACCCTGCTTTGCAGCGAACGGGCCTTAACAGGAACTGCAAGTTTTTATTGCTCAGCTTTGGTTTTGAACAGTTAGATCTCAACAGGATCGAGTTAAAAACAAGCCACTTAAATCTCAAGTCGCAAAAAGCAATGGAGCAGATCGGTGCCGTAAAAGAAGGCGTATTAAGAAGACATATGGTCAATGAAGATGGCCTTGTAAGAGATACGCACTATTACAGCTTCATCAAAGAAGACTGGCCACAGGTAAAGTCAACCATTTTTGCCAATTATAAATAATCGTTTATGAAACAACTGCTTGTTTGTTTTGCTGTATTGTTCGCATTGATCTCCTGCAATCATTCTTCCAACAATAACACTACTCCCGGCAACAATAGTTATTTTGCTCAAACAGATTCGGGCGTGCAAACAGGTGGCATTAAAATGGTGACGATCACTACACCAAAAGGCCCGTTCAAAGTATGGACAAAGCGTATTGGCAACAATCCGAAAATGAAACTACTCCTGCTCAACGGCGGACCAGGTGCTACGCATGAATATTTTGAGTGCATGGAAAGCTACCTGCCGGCAGAAGGCATTGAGATCATTTATTACGACCAGTTGGGCTGCGGTAATTCCAATGACCCGAAAGATACCAGCATCTGGGATCTTGACCGCTATGTGGAAGAAGTAGAACAGGTGCGTGCTGCATTGAATCTTACCAAAGACAATTTTTATTTGCTTGGTCACTCCTGGGGTGGCATACTTGCCATGCAATATGCATTGAAGTACCAGAATAATTTAAAAGGGCTTATCATTTCCAATATGATGAGCAGCTGCCCTGAGTATGGTAAATATGCACAGGATGTTTTAGCAAAACAGATGGACCCGAAAGTGCTGGATACCATTAGAACCATAGAAGCAAAAAAGGATTTCGGCAACCCGAAATACATGGAATTGCTGATGCCGAATTTTTATGCAAAACATATTTTGAGAATACCACTGGAAGAATGGCCCGAACCAGTTACCCGTTCTTTCGGAAAAATGAACCAGTCACTGTACGTTACAATGCAGGGGCCCAGTGAATTTGGCATTTCCGGCAAGCTGGAAAAATGGGACATATCCAAACAACTGCCCACTATCAAAACGCCAACGCTCACTATCGGCGGCACTTACGATACCATGGACCCGGAATACATGAAATGGATGAGTACACAATTACCCGCCGGGAAATTTTTATTATGCCCCAAAGGCAGCCACATGAGCATGTATGACGACCAGGCTGTTTATATGAAGGGGTTGATAGCGTTTATGAAAGAGGTGGATGAGAAGTGATGAGGATGAGATGAGATATGAACTATGAGATATGGGATACAAGTGATGAGTTATAAGTGATGAACGATGAGTGATGAGCTGTGTGCTAATTGCTCATCACTAAAAGCTCACAGCTTGTCTTCAATTCATGTAATTCATGCAATTCGCCTTCATTCGTGTAATAAAAAATTCTATCAGCCATAAGCCGGATTCTGTTACTCCTGTGCTTTAACACAGCAGCGGCTATCATTTATCTGGCTGCAACATTACTGTTACAATCTTGCTGCCTACCCTCCAGCTCGGACGAGCCGCCCTCAAACGCTGGTATACGTGGCATTACAGCACATAAGGTTTACCCGCAAATATTGTTACCAATAAATGCCGTGAGCTCTTACCTCACGTTTTCACCCTCATCCCGATCAGATCGGGACAGTTATTTTCTGTGGCACTGTCTCTTTCCGGGCCTGCGCACGGAAGCCGGCTATTAACCGGTATGTTGCCCTATGCTGTCCGGACTTTCCTTCCCGACCGAGATCGGAACGACAGCCGGCTGATAGAACGGCAAAAGTAAAGCATTATAGATTAACAGGTTATCACATTAACAGTAAATGCTTGCAATTGGCTGGCTGAATAGGTACATTTATATACAATCTTTCACACAAATTCTAATGTATGAACACTCTACATCGCATAGAAAGCTGGGGCGAAGCGCATCATCCCAAATGGGTTGACTTGCTGAGGATCGCCCTTGGTCTCTTCCTTTTGTACAAAGGGATTGACTTTCTCAGGAATACCGGTGAGATCATTGGCCTGATGAAAGGAAGCATCGAAAGTTTTGGTTCATTCAGGATCATTGTATTGGCGCATATCATTGTAGTGGTACATATCATGGGCGGAATTCTTATAACGATCGGCCTGCTTACAAGGCTTGCCTGCCTGGCACAGATTCCAATCGTTGCCGGCGCCATCATTTTTCTCAACAGCTCCCGGGATGTGTTGCAACCTTATTCAGTAACTGTACTCACTGTTGTTGTGTTGCTCCTGCTCATTTATTTTATCATCGCAGGCAATGGGCCGTGGAGCTTTGAAAAAATGACGCTGGAAGAAAAGAAGAGATAGCATGTAAACTACTTCTCTTTGCAGCATGCAATAACTTTTGTTATTGCAATTATTATTATCTCCTTTACAGGCAATAACTGCCTTTATTCAATTAGGTGGGTAGCCCTGCATTTTGTATTTTTAAGCATGACCACCGATAAAAGAATAGATGCCTATATCGCAAAGTCGCAGGATTTTGCAAAGCCTATCCTTGAATATATGCGCACACAGGTGCACAAAGCCTGCCCACTGGTGGAAGAAGATATCAAATGGGGAATGCCTTACTTTTCTTATAACGGGAAGATACTTTGCGCTATGGCTTCATTTAAGCAGCATTGTTCTTTTAGCTTTTCAAGACCAGACCTGATGAAAGATCCCGGGAAATTTTTTCGCATGGAAAAAGGCGGCGGCATGGGCGTTTTCGGTAAAATTCAAAGTCTGAAAGACCTTCCTCCTGCAAAAACTTTTACAGCGTATATTAAAGAAGCCATGCAATTCAATGAAGATGGCTTCAAAGCAGCACCCATGTTTGACAAAGCTGCTGTAGCC
>CAYOLS010000327.1:0-3168 GCA_964404845.1 uncultured Ferruginibacter sp.
AAGCACTTGATGTAAATACAAGAAGAAGGATGATCACTTCCTTGTCGAACCTGGCATTGAGATTATACAGCTGGTATGTGCAGCATGGGCATGCCCGTAACGAAGAGGACGAGATACATATCAAAAAATATTTCAAAGAAAACCTGCCTGCAGGCGCTTACCAGCAAAAAGGTTTTTACGAGCGCATGTACCTGTACCAGAGCTATTGCTGGTATGCATTCATTCGCCAGGACTTTTTAATGTACTACCGTTACACACAAAAATGGGTGGATCTTTTTCATGATCAGCCGGCGATGCTGGAAGTGGAAACAGCGCATTATATCAAAGGCATGCACAACCTGATGAATGCGCATTTCGACCTGCGGAATTACCAGCAATTCGCCAAAACGCTCAAGCAGTTTGAAAATTTTTCAGAATCGCCGATAGCCAACCTGCATGATAACAATCGTATTCAAACATTCGTGTACCTGAATAGTGCCAAGCTGAACCTGGAAATGATCGTTGGTAATTTCAGCGCAGGCCTTGTACTGGCGCCAACAATCGAAGCGCAGCTGGATGAATATTCCCTGTATCTCGACAGGCACCGGGTATTGGTGTTCAACTACAAAATTGCTACACTACATTTTGGTGCAGGTAATTACAGTGAGTGTATTGACTATTTAAAAAAGATCATCAACGACCAGGTTGATCTTCGCAGTGACCTGCAATGTTATGCACGGCTGGTGCATTTACTGGCGCATTACGAATTGGGTAATCATGATATCATCGATCACCTGATAAAATCGGTGTACCGCTTTATGGCTAAAATGCAAAACCTTACGGTGATAGAAGAGGAGGTTTTCAAGTTCCTGCGTAAATCGTTTTCGGTACACAGGTCAAGATTAAAGCCTGAACTGGAAAACTTTTTGCAGAGCATCAAGCAATATGAAAAGAACCGTTTTGAAACAAGGGCTTTTGCATACCTCGACCTTGTAAGCTGGGTGGAAAGTAAATTATATGATAAGCCGATGGGTGTTATTATCAGGGAGAAATACCTGGCCAGCAACAGGCGGATCGCTTATGGCACTTTATAATACCATCAGCCCGCAACCCCTGATATCACTGTTATCCAGCCGTCCGAGCACTTCAAAGCTGCCATCAGCATAAAGTTTGCCCATATCATCGGTTGCAATAAAAGAGCAACTGTAAATATTGGCAAGGTCGATCACATTGATCACACCTGTAGCGAATTTTTTTTCTTCGGGAAGGGTAGCGGTTACATCAAAGGGATCATCTTCGGCCCGCAATAAAATTTTCATTATTGTTGTGGGATAAAAAATTCCATTACCGGTTGAATAGCCCTGTGATAGCAATTCCGTCATTCCATATTCTGAATGAACTGAAGAGATGCCTAGTTGCTGTTGTAATATTTCATGCACTTCCTGCCTTGTTAATTCCTGCCTGCGGCCTTTCATTCCACCTGTTTCCATAACGATGGTGTTTTTCAGCCGCATGGGATATTGTTCTGCAAAATCCAGCAGGGCATAGGTGACACCGATCAAAATTGTGCGCTGACCTGCTGCTTCATTCCGTGCCAGGGTTTGCTGTAATTTATCCAGTTCATTTAAATAAAAGCCGCTATCTGCATGGCCGGATCTTTTGATGAGTTCATTCACCATATACACCAGCGAAGAATTGCCCCTTTCAAGATAAGAAGGTAGCAGGCCGATGATGCAATAATGCTGCGGGTTGCCATAGAATTGCTCAAAGCCTTTCATGAAACTCTGCTCATAAACAGCTGCTTCTTTTACAAAATGTTTGCTGTTGACCGATCCTGTAGTGCCGCTGCTTTCAAAAACCATTGCAGGGTTGAATACTCCGGCAGTAACGGAATGTGATTTAAAGAACTGGATAGGCAAAAAAGGAATTTCTTCTATCCTGTGCACATCAGGAGGAGCGATGCCAAGCGTATCACAAAACTGCCGGTAGATGCTGTTATGGTCATATTGAAAAGCAAATATTTTTAATGCCAGCTCATCCCATGCAGCATTGTCCGCTTCAAATATCTCCTTTATAATATGTGCTGCCCTTTTATTCATTGGCTGCAAATTTGGCAAAAACATATGAAACCAGCTAATGGTTATATGAGCCGGGTTCCCTAAATTTGATTACAATTTTCTATATATGAAAAATACTTTGTTGATTGTTTGCATAATGGCGGCACTGGTTTCGTGTAAAAAGGATGATTTTCAAACAACCCCGAAAATTTCCTTTGTAGATGTTTCTCCTAACAGCTTTTCTTCGGATATGACGGTGCTGTACAAAGACCTGGCCCCTAAGCTGATCATAAAAGTAACCGATGCCGAAGGTGATTTCGGCAGCACTGCAAATACAGATAGCTCCTACATTTATATTAAGAACCTGCTGACCAATACTCTGGATTCCGTTCGTTTCCCCAACCTGGAGCGTGCCCCTAAAAAAGATTTTGAAGCGGAGGTCAGTGTAAACCTTTTCGATTTCCTGGAATGCGTAGATCCCGGTCCGGCCCGTCCAAGGATCGATACTACTTATTATGAAGTGTATGTTACTGATGCTAAAAAGCATAAGAGTAATGTGATTACTACTACGAAACCTGCTTATTATCAGTGTTTATAAAGTATTGTGCTTTTTTGCTTCTCCAAAAAAATACAAAAAAAGAGCCGCACAAACGATTACACCCTCCTGATGATTATCGGGATGCGATAGTGCCCTGATGTAGCTTTTTCACTACTATAGCTTCAACTTTTGTTCCCTGATGCTGAGTCGGGATAGGAAGGTGTTTACAAAATTGATGAAGCCACTTTAACAAATACGCTCCCCGGCGGGAGTGGAGCGATCTAAGCCTAACATATTTGCAGGCGTTTATGATGGATATTTTTAATGATTTGTTGATTACCCCTGTTTTTTAGATAGTTTCCTTATGCTGAACCCGGATGCCAGGAACATTTCAAACATATTACAGCAGCCAATTATTCTACTTCATTAATGCAATAACTTTTACTTTTGCAGTATAAAAAATTATACATGGCCAAAGCAGCAAAAAGTAAATCAATTCTTACCAGCGATTCTTACCAGTTTTTAAAAGATTACGTAAACAATGCTTCCCCCACGGGCTTTGAAAGCAGCGGGCAAAAGCTATGGATGAAATGG
>CAYOLS010000328.1:0-691 GCA_964404845.1 uncultured Ferruginibacter sp.
ATATTCTCAGAATTCAATGCAAAACGAACCTGGAAGATGGTTTCTTTGTTATCAGCGCTTCTCCACTGTGAAATATAATCACTTACATCTGTGAGCCTTGAAATACCCAAAGCAGTTATACTGTTGTCTGCATATAATTTTGCATTAGTATAGTCTTTTGCATACAGGTACACCCTTGACAATAAAGCCTGAGCTGCACCCTTTGTAGCAAGGTTCCTTTCGGTTGTAGAAGCCAGCAACCTGGTTTCTGCACTTTTAAGATCTGATATGATCACTTTGTAAACAGAATCTATTGACTGTCTTGCAGGTCTTGCAGCCTGCGCATCTGCCAATGAATTGTATCCTTTCAGGGAAACAACTACACCACCCCTGTCTTGTGCAGTTACAACAGCACCGGGTGTGTAAGCATACGCTTTCATCAATTCAAAGTAATACAAACCTCTCAGGAAATACAATTGTCCTTCCCATGCTGCTACTTCTGCAGCTGTGGGAGCTGGCACTGTTTGCAGTTTTGGAATTGCCTCCAGTGTGAGGTTGATCTGGTTAATTGCTGCATAACTTGCAGTCCATACAGTTCCTGTAAAATGAGCTCCAAGGTTATTGGTATACTCAGCCAGGAACCTTCCTGATCTTGCGGCACCAACGGCATACCCATTATCTGCAAGAACTTCAGGAAGTGCGATCAGATCCC
>CAYOLS010000328.1:701-3166 GCA_964404845.1 uncultured Ferruginibacter sp.
CATATAATCGCTGACTTTTAAGTGGTGAATATGCTCCCGTAATAGAAGCAGCGATCTCTTCTTTAGAATCCAGTGCAGTGCTGGCATCGATGGACTGCGCCGGTTTTACATCCAGTTCTTTTTCACAACTAGCCAGCAGCGTGCCCATGGCCAGTGCTGTTATCGCTATTTTGTTAAAAACTATTTTCATTTCTATATGATTTTAATAAAGTTGTTATTGATTAAAAGCTTACCTGCAAACCTGCAGTAATGATCCTTGACTGTGGAATAATACCGGTAGCAGTACCCACAAACTCTACGTCATACCCATAAGTATCGCTGTAGGTGTAAAGGTTGGTACCCTGTACATAAATCCTTGCATTGGTAATACCCAGTTTGTTACCGCCAATTACACTTGTACCCATATCATAAGCAAGGGTCAGTGTTTTTAAACGGATAAAGTCAGCTTTGAACCATGTTCTGTCTCCTGCCTGCGCACCAGACCCTTTTGTTTCAGCACCGTTGGCATTTGGCCTTGGCACATCTGTGATCTGTCCCGGAGTTGTCCACCTGTTATCGTAAAAATATTGCAGCGTATTGATACGGGCAAGGTTTTCTGAAAGGAATACCACCTGGCCATCCTGTGCAATACGACCGTATTCATAATTAAAGAATACTTCCACAGAGAACCCTTTGTAAGAGAAGCGGTTGGTTAAACCACCCTGGAACTCAGGTAATCTTGTTGCACCAATAACAGCCCTGTCCCTTAATGCAGTCTGGTAAGTTAAATTACCTAATGTGTCATACCACATTGGGCGCCCTGTTGCCGGGTTCACACCTGCATATTTTTGGGTGAACAAAACACCTACAGGCTGGCCAACCCTGATAGAAACATCAGAAGGCAATACTTTATAACCACCATATAATTGAGTTACTTTTTGTTTGTTGTAACCCATAACAAAATTTATGTTCCAGTTAAAGTCATCGGACTTCCTTGCCCTGATCACATCCGCATTCAGGGTAATTTCCACACCCTTATTTTCCAGTTTACCTACGTTACTTGTAAAGTTGGCAAAACCGGTATTTGTCTGGAGCGGCTGATTTAACAGCAGGTCGTTTGTTTTCTTTTGATATACTTCCAAAGAACCGTTGATCCTGTTGTCGAACAAACCGAAATCAAGACCAAGGTTAGCAGTAGTTATCTTTTCCCATTTCAGGTCCGGGTTTTCAAGATTGGTGTAAGCAATACCGGCGCTACCATTGTAAACACCACCACCACCATAAAGGCCAAGGGCATCAAAGTTTCCGATATTATCATTACCCACAGTACCGTAACCAAACCTAAGACGTAACTGGGAAATAACTTTTGAACTTGCAAGAAATGCTTCCCTGTCAATATTCCAACCAACTTTAGCACCAAAGAAAGTACCGAATTTGTTATTGGCACCAAAACGGGAAGAACCATCATAACGGCCTACCAGTCCGAAAAGGTATTTGCTGTCGTATGCATAGTTCGCTACACCGAAAGCGCCCATCCTTTTGAAACCGGTTTTAAATTCACCGATGGTAACAGGGTTTGCAGCGTTGTTCAATGAAACAAATTCAAATGTTGGGAAACCATCGCCTGAAGCAGCAAGGAACTCATTGTTTTCCCTGCGGTATTCAAAACCAACAAGACCATCTACTTTATGTTTGCCACCAAACTGCTTAACTACGTTTAAAGTAGTGTTTGCATTGATGTTGGTATTCCAGTTGCTTTGTACCTGTACCAGGCCTTTTCTTGCAAAACCATCTGCCGTACGTGCATCGGTAACGTTTTTACCTTGTACCAACCTGTAGTCAATAGCAGCAAATGCTTTCCAGGTCAGCCAGTCTGTAAATTTATAGTCAGCACCAATGCCGCCTACCATTTGATTGGTCCTGGTAAAGCCGGTTCTCCATTGGTTAACCGCAATGATATTCTGGTTCAATGTACCTATAAGACTTGCAACGGATGTACCCGGAACACCATAATATGATCCGTCTGCATTATAGATAGGGTTCATTGGAAATACAGCCGCAGCAGCAAAAGCCGGGTTACCCAGGAATGAACCATCTGTAGCAAACGGGTTATTCTGGTAAACAGTGCTTAAGTTGATAGACGAGTTAAATGTAAGCCTGCTGGTTGCTTTGTTGGTCAGGTCAAATTTCAGCCCATGACGTTTAAAGTCAGCTTTGGTCACAAATGTTTCCTGCAATTCTGTGCTACCCGATATCCTGAAAGTAGTTTTTTCATTACCACCACTGGCACTCAATGCAATTGTCCTCAGGTTACCCTGGCGGAAAGCAGCATCCTGCCAATCGTAGTTTGGCAATACCGCTGCTGCAGAATCAGCCTGCGCATCCGTCATGGTGCTCGCACCCGGCACCCTGAACAAGGTCAGTACGTTTCTTTTAACAGCCAGGTTGTTGGCCGGCAGGTTGTTGGCAACGCCAACAGCTTCAGC
>CAYOLS010000329.1:0-3134 GCA_964404845.1 uncultured Ferruginibacter sp.
CGATGATGCGGAGTTTTTTAAAATTATCGGGATAATGTTTTTGTGCCAGCAGTAAATGCAGGCTTTCCGGTGTAATGATGAGGATCTCCGGCATCTGCCTTTTTTGCCTTGCCCTTTCATTATTGGCAGTATCACCATTGCGGATGCCTACCTGCCATGGCATGCCCAACCCGGTGATGACCTCTTCCATGGCCCGGGCAATGTCTTTTGCCAGCGCACGCAAAGGAGTTATCCACAAAAGCTGCAGTCCATTGTTCTTTTTGCTGAGATAATCTTTCGGGTGTTCGTTGATAAATTGTATCAGCGCCCCCAAAAAAACAGAATAGGTCTTTCCCGAGCCGGTGGGTGCATTTACCAGGCCAGAACCATTCCTGGCTATTGATTCCCAGGTCTCAAGCTGGAAAGGGAAGGCTGTTTTTCTTTGAGAATCAAGCCAGTTTTTTATAATGGAGAAGCCTGTGTTTTTTTGATCGGTCTGCATTCAAATCCTGTAATTTATTTGCCGGTAATAACTTGGGGCAAATGAATGGTGAAATCTATTTAATAGGGGGATTTCTTACTATTTGTTGTTATTGTTGTATTCGCCACTAAAATTAACTGAAAATATGAATCCCTGCCACTAATATTAGCTTCTTTCCTTTTGTTCCCGGTTTTCGCAGGGCGACAGGTTTTAGCCGGAAAATCCTGGAAGCAAAAGCTGTAGCCGGACGATCGTTTTCCCGGGAACCCAGGTTATGACAATTTGAATGCCGAAAGAATGAAACAGCAATCGTTCTCCATCGCAGGCAGCCAGCCACAAAGACATTCTGCTATTATCAGGCTGATAAATTAACCCATTCATCCATAACTGTAGTTTATGTGACTCTTTTGCCTTATTTTGTGTTACCAAAATTTTAGAATATGAAGAAAATTTACCTTTACTCACTCTTCATTGTATCTCTATTATTTTCTTTCTCAACATTCGCCCAAAATAATTTTTTCAGGGATGTTGCTGAATCGAAGATCAATATGGGCATTGGAAAAAGAGTGACCATTCCTCAAAAATTCAGGACTACAGAAATGAACTATGAGTCTATCAAATCATTTCTGGCCACGTTACCGGATAAGTCTGCCATGCGTTCCAACGCACAGCGTCAATCGGCACCGGTGTTAACTTTACCTATGCCAGACGGTAGTTTTGCAAGGTTCCGTGTATGGGAAGCCAGCATCCAGGAACCAGAGCTGCAGGCAAAATTTCCTGAAGTAAGAACTTACTCAGGGCAGGGTTTAGATGATCCTTATGCTACCATAAGGCTTGATCTTAACCCGTACTTTGGCTTCCATGCGCAGATATTGTCTGCTGCAACAGGTAGCATTTATATCGATCCTTATGCAAGGGGTAATATAAACTACTACCAGAGCTATTACAAAAAAGATTTTTCCAAACAATCAAATTTCAGATGTCTTACACCGGATGAACCTTCCCTGCTGAATGCCAGGGGGGAAAATCCAACTTCAGAAGCAGGTCCTTGCCGTGGTGAGGAATTGCGTACCTACAGGCTGGCGATCGCTTGTACAGGCGGTTATTCACAATCTGTAGGTGGCGGCGCTGCTGGTCCAACACACGCTGCGCTCGTTACTTCTGCCAACCGTGTAATACAGGTGTATGAAGTAGAAGTTGCCATCAGCTTTGTGCTGGTAGCCAACAACAACCTGATCGAATATATCCCAAGCGGCCCTCAGCCTTTGACCAATACGATCGGTACAGCTTTATTAAACCAGAACCAGGCAAATACGGATGCAGTGATCGGTTTTGCGAACTACGATTTCGGCCACGTATTTACTTCAGATGATAATGGCCTGGCGCAATTATCTGCGATCTGCGGAAGCGGTAAAGCAAGAGGTGCAACAGGTTCACCGGTTCTGGTGGGCGATCCATTCGATATTGATTACGTAGCACATGAAATGGGCCACCAGAGTGCGGCTCCGCATACTTTTAACAGTAACACCTGTGCAAGTGCCGGTGGTTCTTATGAACCAGGCGGTGGTACCACTATCATGGCTTATGCAGGTATTTGTGCTGCGGCAGAAAACATCCAGCCAAACAGTGATGCGATCTTCCACGCTCAAAGCTTTGATGCCATCAGCAGCTTCCAGACAGCAGGTGCTGCAGGTTGCGGAACAGCAGGTGGTACCGGCAATACATTGCCTGTGATCACTTCAATGAGCAATAACAACGTATCTATCCCGATCAATACACCATTTACACTTACTGCTACAGCAACAGATGCAGATGGAGATGCGATCACCTATAACTGGGAAGGATGGGATGTTGGTGCTGCCGGTACATGGCCAAGCGCTGCTACCAGCACTAACAGGCCTTTGTTCCGTACCAGGGTCTCTAAAACAGTAGGTAGCAGAACCTTCCCTGATCCAAGGGTAATTGCTGCCAACTACCCGCTTACCGCTGCGCCTTCTGTAATGGATGGTCTGCGTGGTGAAGTACTTCCGGGTGTAGCAAGAACAATGAAATTCAGGCTGACTGTAAGGGATAACCGTGCAGATGGCGGTGGTGTGGTATCAGGTGGTGAAGGTTGCCAGATCACGCCTCCATTCGTTGTAACTGCAACAGGTTCTGCTCCGTTTGTAGTAACTGCTCCTAATGGTGGTGAAAGCTACCCGGGCAACAGTTCACAAACAGTTACCTGGAACGTAGTAGGTACCAATGCGGCACCGATCAACGTTGCCAACGTTCGTATCTTATTGTCAACAGACGGTGGTCTTACCTTCCCGACTGTTTTATTGGCAAGCACTGCCAATGATGGTTCGGAAGTGGTGAATATTCCAAATACACCAACTACTACTGCAAGAGTGAAAGTAGAAGCGATCGGCAATATCTTCTTTGACCAATCTAATAATAACTTCACTATTACTTTAGCTGTTGCAGGATTTACATTCAATACAACAACGCCAACAACAGTAGCATGCCCTGCGCCGGCTACTCCTACAGTGAACCTGGGAACTACAGCAACCGGTGGTTTCAGTACACCTATTGTACTGACAGCTACTTCAGGTGTGCCGGCAGGTACAACTGTAAGCTTTGCCCCAAGTCCATTGACTCCTGGCAGCGCAACAGTAGTAACACTGAACAATGC
>CAYOLS010000330.1:0-3130 GCA_964404845.1 uncultured Ferruginibacter sp.
TAAAAACAGGCTGCCCGCATTGATCTCTTTCAGTGATTTGCACATGAATTTATTATCATCCACCACTTCGCCGTGGGCAATATAGTTGATGTACAATTCCGCTTCTTTGCGCAGGTAATCACTTTTTGTAAGCACTTTTTTATCGGTCGGACGCATGTAATAACCCTGCTTCCAGAAATTAGGAAAATCAGGATCGAAAAGGTCTACCTGCAGGCTCGCAGTAAAAATATGTTCGGGTGCCCTGGCCGTGCCGGCATTGTAGCTTACGGTCACTTCCCATGGAATGGGCAATATAACCAGTCTTGCATCTTGCTCTGTAACGGGTAAGCCAAAAATATTGTTATCCGGATTGCCCACATTATTGGGGTCAAAGTTGGAAAGATCTGCCATGGTAGCTCTTTTAAAAAATTTTTGCAAATATAGCAGCAAAATTAGTTCCTAAAACCTGTTAAAAATCATGTTATATGCAAGGATTCACAACCGAATTGGGTTAACTTTGCGCAGCATTCCAAAACTGATTTTATACGGGCCTGCAGAAACCTTTCCAATGCTTCTCCCGTTACATTGTAAAATACTCGCTGAATGAAAAGAACACATATAATTATTCTCGTTGGTATTGCGGCATTGATCGGCGGCTTACTGGCTTATTCCATGGATTTTTCTACTTACGATACCATTGCTTCGGCCAAGAACAAGCCCGGTAAATATGTGCACCTTATTGCAAAGCTGGATAAAACACAGCCGATCGATTACGACCCGGTTAAAAACCCCAACTACCTTTCTTTTTATGCGGTAGACAGCCTGGGCGGGCAAACACAGGTGGTGTACCACAACAGTAAACCACAGGACCTTGAAAAAAGCGAACGCATTGTAATGAAAGGCAAAATGGTCGACGGCAAATTTGAATGCAATGATATCCTGCTGAAATGCCCCAGCAAATACAAAGACGACAAAGAACAGCTTCAAAAAAGCGTAAAAGAAACGACCACTTACTAACAGCTAATTTCTCCAGGTAATGAATTTTATAGGCGAACATCTTTTCCCGGGCCAGCTCGGCCATTTTTTTGTAATATTTGCTTTTGTAGCTTCCCTGCTTTCAACGATCGCATTTTTTATTTCCTCCGGTAAAATCCAAAAGGCAGAGCACAAGGATTGGCTACGTTTTGCAAGGATCGCTTTCCTGGCGCAGGTAGCTGCTCTTATAATTGTTTTCGGAACGGTATTTTACATTTGCTCCAATCACTTATACGAATACATGTATGCTTACAAGCATGCATCACTTGAATTAGAGAAAAAATATTTGCTCGCCTGTATCTGGGAAGGCCAGGAAGGCAGTTTTTTGTTATGGTCTATCTGCCATGCGGTATTCGGCAGCATCATTATATTAAAAAGAAACAGCGAAATGCTGAAAGGTTGGGAAGCACCGATCATGACAGTGATCAGCCTCGCCCAATTCTTCCTCATCTTTATGATACTGGGTATTTATGTAGGCGATACCCGCATCGGCAACAGCCTTTTCTCTCTTACCAGGAACGAGATCAATGCGCCTATTTTTGAACAGGCCAATTACCTGAGCTTTATCAAAGACGGGATGGGGCTGAATATCCTGCTCCGCAATTACTGGATGGTAATTCACCCGCCGGTGTTGTTCATGGGCTTTGCCTCCACCATCATTCCTTTTGCATTTGCATATGCGGGCATCCGCACACAGCGCTATGGCGATTGGGTAAAACCTGCGCTGCCATGGGCTTTGGCCAGTGCCTGTATCTTAGGCGTTGGTATCATGATGGGTGGCAAATGGGCTTATGAATCCCTCAGCTTCGGTGGCTACTGGGCATGGGATCCTGTGGAGAATGCATCGCTGGTTCCATGGCTCATCCTCATCGCAGGCCTGCATACCATGGTCATATACAAATCAACAGGACATTCTTTAAGGGCCAGTTATTTATTTGCCATACTTTCATTTGTCTTTGTATTATATTCTACTTTTTTAACAAGGACGGGTGTATTGGGTGATACTTCTGTTCACTCCTTTACAGAAGCAGGAAAAGCCATCAATATCATGATAGGCTTATTTGTACTGAGCTTTACCGTACCAGGGCTGGTATTGTTTTTCGCCAACTATAAAAAAATACCCACCATACACAAAGAAGAAAGTACCAACTCCCGTGAGTTCTGGATGTTCATCGGCTCACTGGTATTCTTTTTGACTGCCATCTTCATCATTGCCAAAACTTCTGTGCCGGTTATCAATTCAACTTTTGGTACCAGCATAGCGCCGCCGGAAGATGTGGAGTTTTCTTATAACAAAGTTGGTGTGCTCATTGCTTTTATCATCGGCCTGCTAACTGCATTCAGCCAGTATTTAAAATTCAGGCATACAGACCGTAGTTATATCATTAAAAGAATTGCGGCACCAACCATTATCGCTATTGCAGCAACTGTATTGCTGGCGGTATTCTATCCTATTACTTACAAAAAACAAGGCGCCGGTTTCCTTGGTGCCATTTACGCAGCTACATTCGCCAGCATTTATGCGCTGGTGGCCAATGCGGCTTATATCTGGATCGTACTCAAAGGAAAAGTATTGCATGGCGGCGCATCTATTGCCCATGCCGGTTTTGCGCTGATGATATTCGGCATGCTCATTTCTTCCGGCAACAAGCAGGTGATCAGCAGCAGCCTTGTGAATGGCATTGTAATGCCTGCAGGCGAAGACCCGATGACAAAGCAGAAGGATAATCCTATGGAGAATCTTACGCTCATCAGGCAGGTACCGACCACTATGGGTGATTATGAAGTGACCTACACCAAAGATTCTGCAGGCAGTGAAAAAGGCAGGAAATTCTATAACCTGGAATTTGAAAGAAAAGATGCAAATAAAAATGTGACCGAACGTTTCCGCCTGCAGCCGGATGTGTACCTGATGAAAGACAATAACTTCAGCAGCAACCCGGATACAAGATCATACCTTACCAAAGATGTATTTACCTACCTCTCCTATGCACTCAACAATGAAGCGGTGGAAGACACGGCACAATTCAGGATCGTGGAAATGCATGAAGGCGATACCTCTTTTTATACCGGTGGTTATATCATTCTCAACAGCGTTGTTAAAAACCCGACCAAT
>CAYOLS010000331.1:0-3112 GCA_964404845.1 uncultured Ferruginibacter sp.
GCAAACCTGAAGGTTGGGGTGCCATGCAATATCCTCAGTTGGTATTGGGTATGCTGGCCATCTTTGTATATGTGGGTGTGGAAGTTGCTATTGGCAGCAACCTGGGCGAATTGCTCAAGCACAAAGAATTTGGTGGGTACAAAACTTCGCAGATAGCACCGTTCATTTCTATGTACTGGGGAAGCTTAATGATCGGTCGCTGGGCCGGCGCTGTTTCAGCATTCAATTTTTCAGAGAGTACTAAAAAAATACTGAAGTTCATTGTGCCGCTTGTAGCTTTTGGTATCATACTGGCAGTAAACCTTATTGCAGGCAAAGATGTATCGCCACTTAAATGGTATATCCTCTGCGTGCTGATACAGATCGCAGCTTCTTTCCTTACAAAAGATAAACCTGCGGCTACCCTGCTTGCATTCAGCACATTGGGTGTTTTATCTATGGTAATCGGTTTGCTTACCGAAGGCCAGGTGGCAGTATATGCGTTCCTGAGTGGTGGCCTTTTCTGCTCTATCATGTGGCCGAGCATTTTTGCATTAGCTATCACAGGATTAGGAAAATATACTTCACAAGGTTCTGCATTCCTTATCATGATGATATTGGGTGGTTCTATTATTCCGCCAATACAAGGAAAACTGGCTGATATCATCGGTATACATTCTTCCTTTATCATACCGGTTGTATGCTTTGCGTATCTTGCATTCTTTGCATTTGCTGTAAAAGGCATCCTGCAAAAACAAGGCATCGATTTTGAAACAACTTCAAAAGCCGGCGGACACTAATTTTGAAATAACAAAAAGCATTCTATACTATGAACGAACTATTTTTTAATAGTTCGTTCTCTTTTAAAGTTTATACAATGGAAAAAAAATACAGGGTTGGTATTGATATCGGTGGTACTACCACAAAATTCGGAATAGTTGATAGCGCTGGAAAAATACTGGAGCAGGGCCGGGTACCATCCAACAAGCACGAAGTAGTGGAAGATTTTATCGAAGACCTGTACAATGGCCTCTGGCCGATGATAGAAAGGGCCGGCGGCGTTGATAATTTCCTGGGTATTGGTATGGGGGCACCCAATGGCAATATTTACAGCGGTACCATTGAGTATGCGCCCAATTTAAAATGGAAGGGCATCATTCCTATTGCAGAACTGATCACCAAAAAATTCGGAATGCCTACCAGGCTTACCAATGATGCCAATGCTGCGGCAATGGGCGAAATGATATATGGCTGCGCCAAGAACATGAAGCACTTCATTACTATTACACTTGGCACAGGCGTAGGCAGCGGCATTGTGATTGACGGAAAAATTGTTGTGGGGCATGATGGTTTTGCAGGAGAACTCGGTCATACGGTTATCCGCCATGGCGGACGACTACACAAGAGTACGGGTATGCGTGGCAGCCTGGAAGCCTATGCATCTGCAACAGGTGTAAGAGAAACTGCCATTGAATTGCTGACCGCACATCCTGAAATGGAAAGCCTCTTAAGAGATTATACCATCAATGAACTGACAAGCGAAAATGTATATGACTGTGCTATACAGGGCGATACCATCGCTAACCAGATATTTGACTTTACAGGTGAAATACTGGGCGAAGCGCTGGCCAATTTTGTAATGTTCAGCTCACCCGAAGCGATCGTATTGTTTGGAGGGTTAACCAAGGCCGGCGATCTGCTGATGAAACCTACAAGACGCAGCATGGAAGCAAACCTGCTGCCTATTTTCCAGAATAAAGTAAAACTGATCTACAGTGAATTGAAAGAAGCGGATGCAGCCATATTGGGAGCGAGTGCGCTGGTGGAATAAAAATTAGCAAATAAAAAATAAGCCTGCGGGTATTCCTTACAATGGTAGTGTCTCAATCTGAAAATATTGCCGGGCTGAGCTTGTCGAAGCCGGTATCAGCTCATAGATAACCCTGCCTTCGACAAGCTCAGGCTGACATCTGTTTTATATTAAAATTCAAGCTGGGATACTATTCGTAATGAACATTCCGTATATTTACGAACATTTCGTATTATGGAAAAATTATCATCCCACGAGGAAGAAGCAATGATAGCCGTTTGGAAAACGGGCCCGGGTTTTATTAAGGATTTTATGGAGGCGATGCTTCCCACCCGCCTGCCCTATACTACCCTTGCTTCTACGATCAAAAACCTGGAAAAAAAAGGATTCATTAAAAGCGAGCGGTTTGCCAATGCTTTTCGTTATAGTGCTGTGGTAAAAGAAACAGACTATAAGAAAAAGTACATGCATGGCGTGGTAAACAACCTGTTCGAAAGTTCCTACAAAGAGCTGGTTACCTTTTTTGCAAGGGATAAAAAGATAAGTGCGGAAGATCTGAAAGAGATCATTGAACTTATTGAGAACACTAAAAAATAAAGCGTATGCTGGTAGCATTTTTAAAGATCAATATACTGTTGGCTTTATTTTCACTGGTTTATTACGTGGCGCTGCGAAAGCTCACTTTTTACCAGCTGAATCGTTGGTATTTTTTACTGGCCATCGGCTGTTCCTTTGCCTGTCCTTTTATTGATCTTTCTGCTTTGTTTAGTCCACAGCAACAAACAGCAATCAGCGGGTTTGTACCTGCTGTTTCTTACAATCTTCCCGGCACTGCTGCTATACCCTATCTTACCTTGATCGGCGTTTTGTTTTTTACAGGTGGCTTTGCAATGCTCCTTCGCCTGGCAACACAATTTGTTTCGCTGTATAAAGTACATAAATATTCAGCCAGCGGGCAATTGCACAATACAGCAGTGCAGCTGTTGCAGGAAAAATTAAGCCCTTTTTCATTTGGCAGGTATATCTATATTAACCCGCAGCTACATACAGCGCAGGAACAAAAAACAATACTGGCACACGAAAAAATTCATGTACAGCAATGGCATACACTGGACATTATGCTGACAGAAATAGTGCTTTTATTATCCTGGTTCAACCCTGCCGCCTGGTTCATGAGCAAGGCCATTAGAGAAAACCTTGAATTTGTTACCGATCATGCTGTTTTACAAAAAGGCTTTGACAGGAAGCTGTATCAATATAGTTTGTTGCAGGTAAGCGCTTCCTCCTCTTCTGTTACCATTGCAAACGAGTTTACATTAAAAG